>NZ_AP022587.1:0-310541 GCF_010731715.1 Mycobacterium stomatepiae | reverse complement strand
TCGGTTGTTCATGGGCAGCGCGCCGTCCTCGGTCACGACGACGATGTCTTCGATGCGCGCACCCCAGCGACCCGGAAAGTAGATGCCCGGTTCGACCGAAAAGGCCATTCCCGCGGTCAACGGCAGATCATTGCCACTGACGATGTACGGCTCCTCATGCACCGAGAGCCCGATACCGTGGCCGGTGCGGTGCACGAAATACTCCGCCAGCCCGGCCTCGGCCAGCACATCGCGCGCGGCCGCGTCGACCTGCTCGGCAGTCACCCCCGGACGAACCGCCTCGAGCGCCGCCTGCTGGGCCTGTTGCAGCAGCGAATACTGTTGTGCCACCTCAGAAGAAGGCTCGCCCAGGCTGTAGGTGCGCGTCGAATCGGAATGATATCCGGGCTCGTAGGCTCCCCCGATGTCGACGACGACGATGTCGCCGGCCTGCAGTTCGCGGTCCGAATAGCTGTGGTGCGGGTCGGCGCCATGCGGGCCGGAGCCCACGATGATGAACGAGACATCCGAATGACCTTCGGCGACAATGGCTTCGGCGATATCGGCGGCAACGTCGGCCTCGGTACGACCCGGGATCAAAAACTCCGGCACCCGCGCATGCACCCGGTCGATGGCCGAACCGGCCTTGCGCAGCGCGTCGATCTCGCACTCCTCCTTGACCATCCGCAGCATGCGCAGGATATCGGTGGCCAATACCGGTGACACGCCCAGCACTCCGGCCAGCGGCAACAGGTGCAGCGCCGGCATCGAATCGGTGACGGCCGTCGCCACCGGACCACCACCCAACGCCGCGAGGACTAACTGGTAAGGGTCGTCGCCGTCGACCCAATCGCGCACTGCCAAGCCCAATTCCGCAATGGCGGACCCCTTCAGCGAAGCCAACTCCAGCCGCGGCACCACGATAGTCGGTTCACCGGTCGCCGGCACCACTAGCGCGGTCAACCGCTCGAACGTCTGCGCACGCGACCCGCTGAGATAACGCAGGTCGTATCCCGGGGTGATCACCAGGCCATCGAGTCCGGCCTCAGCGGTCGCCGTAGCAGCCGCTGCCAGGCGACGGGCGTAGACCTCGGCGTCGAATCGGTGAGAGTCCATGGCAGCCAGGCTAACCGCGCTGGCAGGATAGCCGCATGCCTGCACCTGTGTTGTTGCTCGACGGCGCCAGCATGTGGTTCCGGTCGTATTTCGGGGTGCCATCGTCCATCACCGCCCCGGACGGCCGGCCCGTCAACGCCGTCCGCGGCTTCATCGACTCGATGGCAACGGTCATCACCCAGCAGCGACCGAAAAGGCTCGCGGTCTGCCTCGACCTGGACTGGCGCCCGCAGTTCCGGGTTGACCTGATTCCGTCGTACAAGGCGCATCGGGTGGCCGAGCCCGAACCCGAAGGCACCCCCGGCGTCGAGGAAGTGCCCGACGACCTGTCGCCGCAGGTCGACATGATCATGGCGCTCCTAGACGCGTTCGGGATTTCGACGGCCGGTTCGGAGGGTTTCGAGGCCGACGACGTGCTGGGCACACTGGCCGCCCAGGAACGCGACGACCCGGTCGTCGTGGTCAGCGGAGACCGCGACCTGTTGCAGGTGGTGACCGACGATCCGGTCCCGGTCCGGGTGCTCTACCTGGGCCGCGGCCTGGCGAAGGCCACCCTATTCGGCCCGCCGGAAGTGGCCGAGCAGTACGGAGTGCCGGTCGACCGGGCCGGCCCCGCCTACGCCGAACTCGCGCTGCTGCGCGGCGACCCGTCCGACGGCCTGCCGGGTGTACCGGGCGTCGGCGAGAAGACGGCCGCTACCCTGCTGGCCCAACACGGCTCGCTGGAGCAGATTCTGGTCGCCGCGCACGACCCGAAATCCACGATCTCCAAGGGTTTGCGGGCCAAACTGCTGGGCGCGACCGACTACATCGAGGCCGCCGGTCAGGTGGTGCGGGTGGCCACCGACGCGCCCATCACGCTGTCGACGCCCACCGACGAGCTACCGCTGGTCGCTGCCGATCCGCAGCGCACCGCAGCGCTCGCAACGGAGTTAGGCGTCGGATCCTCGATCGCCCGCCTGCAGAAAGCACTCGACTCGCTGCCGCAGTGAATTACTGCGGCCGGCCGACCTCGTAGGTGCCCTTGTCGTCCTGGAAGGTCACGGTCACCTTCTTCGGCGCACCGTCGATCCTCACGGCGCAGTCGAAGGTGGCGCCCTTCTGCACGGTCGGGTCGGCGCCGTTGTTGCACTTGACGTTCTGGACGTTCTTGGCGCCGTAGCCGTTGGTTTCATCGGTCAGGACCTGCTGCACACCGGTCTGCGCCTTGTTGACGTCCAGCTTGGTCGTGACGAAAAAGCCGGGCTCCCAGAAACCGAGCACCAGCACGACCGCGATCAGCAGAAAGGCGATCGCCCCGCCCACGCCGAGGAGCAGCCCCGTCGACCGCTTCTTCTGCGGCTGACCCGGGTACTGCTGCGGATACTGGGCGGGCTGACCGTATTGGCCGGGCTGACCGTATTGCCCCGGCTGGCCGTACTGGCCGGGCTGCTGACCGTATTGGCCGGGCTGCGCGTACTGGCCGGGCTGCTGGCCATATTGCCCCGGCTGGCCGTACTGGCCGTACTGCTGCTCGGGTTGCCCGTATCCCGGCTGCGGTTGCTGGGAGTACGGCGGCTGGTAGGCGTGCTCAGTCGGCTGCTGGTACTGCGGGTAGTCGGCGGGCGGCGTGTACGCCGGCGCCTGCCAGGTGCCTTCCTGGGTGGGCGGTTGCTGCTGTTGCCAGGGCGAGCCCACCTGACCCACCTGAGTCGGTTCCTGGGAGCGATCGCCACCCTCGCCGGGCGGCTGCCACTGCTGGCCCGGGTCCGATCCCTGCGGTCCGCTCATCATCTCTCCTCAATCGCCTTGTGTCCTGGCCCTGTAACGGTAGCCCGGAGCCAGCCTACCCGGCATCAACTGCGACGACGCCGCGCCGAACATCGTTGATAGCGCGCTTTGCCGTCGCCCGCACCTCAGCATCCGGCGCGGCGTTGCGAACCTGGTCCAACAGGTCGAGCACCTGACGGCACCACCGTACGAAATCCCCTGCCAACAATGGCGAACCGCTGCCGCTCGCGTCGGCCGCGGCCAGCGAGGCGGCCAGGTCACCGGTCCGGGCCCAGCGGTAGACCACCGTGACAAACCCGTCATCGGGTTCGCGGCTAGGCGCGATTCGATGTGTTTGCTCGTCGGCGCGCAGCGCGAACGACAACTTCGCTGTCTGCTGCAAAGCCTGCCGCAATCGCGGCGTGGGCGCCTCGGCGGCGAACGGAGCGCTGGGACCGTCACCGCCACGAGTTTCGTAGAGCACCGACGAGACGACGGCGGCCAACTCGGCCGGCTTCAAGTCCGCCCACGCGCCGGTGCGCAGGCACTCGGCGACCAGCAGGTCGCTCTCGCTGTAGATCCGGGCCAGCAGCCGGCCGTCGTCGGTGACCCGCGGATCACCCGCGGCGCCTTGGATGAACCCGCGCTCGGTCAGCAGCCCGACGATCCGGTCGAACGTGCGAGCCAGCGAGTTGGTGGCGGCGGCGACCTTCTTTTCCAGCTGCGCGTTGTCGCGCTCGATGCGCAGGAATCGCTCGGCCTCGCGGACCTGCGCCTCGACGCCGGGGCTGTTGTGCGCCGGATGGCGGCGCAGCTCCTCCCGCAACGACGTCAGCTCCGGGTCGTGGAAGCCGCCGTCGGGATCCGCGACGCGGCGGCGCGACGGCACGTCCAGCGGGGCGGCGGCCGAGCGCAACGCCGACGCCAGATCGCGCCGCACCCGCGGCTGACGGTGTTCGACCCGCTTGGGCAGCGGCATCGACCCGAGCGGCGCCGAAGCACCCGAGTAGTCGGCCGACGAAATCCGCCCCGCCCAACGGTGTTCGGTCAGCACCAGCGGCCGGGGGTCGTCCCCGTCGCGCGCCGATTCCAGCACCACCGCCAGGCCGCTGTGCCGTCCGTTGGTGATCGTGATGATGTCGCCGCGGCGCAGCCCGGCCAGCGCGTCGTTGGCGGCCTGGCGCCGGTGCAGCCGCGACGCCCGGGACTGCGCGCGTTCCATCTCGGTGATCCGCGCGCGCATCCGGGCGTATTCCAGGATCGGTGCGTCGCGCCCACCGAGTTCGGCCGCGATCTCGTCCTGCATCCGCTTGCCGCGGTCGATGCCTTTCACCAACCCGACGACGGACCGGTCGGCCTGGTACTGCGCGAACGACTGCTCCAGCAGCTGATGCGCCTGCTCCGGGCCCATGTGCTGCACCAGGTTGATCGTCATGTTGTACGACGGCGCGAACGAGCTCTTCAGCGGGAACGTCCGGGTGGACGCCAGCCCGGCCACCGCGGACGGCTCGGAGGTCTCCTCGGCGGGGTGCCAGAGCACCACCGCGTGGCCCTCGACGTCGATGCCGCGCCGGCCGGCCCGCCCGGTGAGCTGGGTGTACTCCCCCGGCGTCAGCGGTACATGCGCCTCGCCGTTGAACTTGACCAGCCGTTCGAGCACCACCGTGCGGGCGGGCATATTGATGCCCAGCGCCAGGGTCTCGGTGGCGAACACCGCCTTGACCAGCCCCGCGGTGAACAGCTCCTCGACCGTGTGCCGGAAGGCCGGCAACATCCCGGCGTGGTGGGCGGCCAAACCGCGCAGCAGCCCCTCCCGCCACTCGTAATAGCCGAGCACCGCGAGGTCGCCTTCGGCGAGGTCGCCGCACCGGTGCTCGATCACCTCGGCAATCTGGGCACGTTCCTCCTCGTTGGTGAGCCGCAGCGGTGAGCGCAGGCATTGCTGCACCGCGGCGTCGCAGCCGGCCCGAGAGAACACGAACGTGATCGCCGGCAACAGCCCTTCGGAGTCCAACGTCGCGATCACGTCGGGCCGCGCGGGCGGCCGGTAGAAGCGCGGCCGCTCCGGCCTGCCCCGTCCCGACTGCCGGCGCGGGCCACGCCAGTCGCCCATCCGGTCCGCCTCGCGGCGGTGCGCAATATGGCGCAGCAGTTCGGGATTCACCCGGAGTTGACGATCGGCGGCCGGTTTCTCGTGCTCGTAATCGAACAGGTCCAGCAGCCGCCGGCCGACCAGAACGTGTTGCCACAGCGGCACCGGCCGGTGCTCGTCAACCACCACCGTCGTGTCGCCGCGCACGGTCTGGATCCAGCCGCCGAACTCCTCGGCGTTGCTCACCGTCGCCGACAGGCTCACCAGGCGCACCTCTTCGGGCAGATGCAGGATCACCTCCTCCCACACCGGACCCCGCATCCGGTCGGCAAGGAAATGCACCTCGTCCATCACCACGTGGGAAAGTCCTTGCAGCGCAGCGGAATCGGCGTAGAGCATATTGCGCAGCACTTCGGTCGTCATCACCACCACCGGCGCATCCGCGTTTAGCGACACGTCGCCGGTCAACAGCCCGATCCGGTCGCGGCCGTAGCGCGCCGTCAGGTCGGTGTGCTTCTGGTTGCTCAGCGCCTTGATCGGGGTGGTGTAGAAGCACTTACCGCCCGCGGCCAGCGCCAGATGGACGGCGAACTCGCCGACCACTGTCTTGCCGGCACCCGTTGGGGCACAAACCAATACGCCGTGACCGCGTTCGAGCGCCGCGCAGGCCCGGGTTTGGAAATCGTCGAGCGCGAACGGCAGTTCCGCCGCGAACCTAGGCAGCTCGGTCAGCTCGGTCACGCCGCCCTCAGGTGCCGCAGACATCTACGTGACGTCGTCGTGTTGCCCGGCACTGACCGACGGCTCGGGCAGCGGCTCGGATATGGGCCCGGGCGGCTCGATGACCGACGCTTCGTCGTCGGGGATCGCGCTTTGGGCTTCGCGCTTGGCCTTTCGCTTGTCGTGGACGCGGGCGATCTGAATGGCCAGCTCCTGCAACACCGACAGCGCAACCCCCAGCGCGGTCATCGAAAACGGGTCGGAGCCGGGCGTGAACACCGCCGCGAACACGAACATCCCGAAGATCAGGCCGCGCCGCCACGCCTTGAGCTTTTCGTAAGGCAGCACACCAGCCATGTTGAGCATCACGATCAGCAGCGGGAATTCGAAGCTGAATCCGAACACCAGCAGCAGATTGATCAGGAAACCGAAATAGCGGTCGCCGGACAGCGCCGTCACCTGAACATCGCTGCCGACGGTCAGCAGGAAGCCCAGCGCCTGGGAGAGCACGAAGTAGGCCAGCACGGCGCCGCCGACGAACAGCAGCGCGGCGGGGATCACAAACCCGATCGCGAAGCGGCGTTCCTTTTGATACAACCCTGGTGTGATGAACGCCCACAGCTCGTAAAACCACACCGGGCACGCCATTACGATCCCGGCCGTCATCCCGACCTTGAGCCGCAGCATGAATTGGTCGAACGGCGCGGTGGCCAGCAGCCGGCACTGCCCGTCGGCGCTGATGTCCGCGCGCGCCGACTGCGGCAGCGAGCAATAGGGGTGGCGTAGCCACTCGCCCAGGCTTTCGGCCCCGAAGATCGGATGCGAATACCAGATAAATCCGAAAATCGTGGTGACCAGGATGGCGGCCAGCGAGATCAGCAGCCGGGTGCGTAGTTCGGTCAGATGGTCGACCAGCGACATCGTCGCGTCGGGATTGGTCCGACTGCGCCTATTGCGCGGGTTGAGATGCTTCAGGAGCGCAGCAGTGCGCGCTGGAGTCTTGAATGCTTTCACGACGCTCGGTCAGTGGCGCTCGGGCACCGTTTTGGTCAACGAGGCCGATGCCCCGCTAAGCGGGGCGCGCTTCGGTGTGGCCCTGCTCGGACGCCGTCGACGGGTCGACGCGTTGCGACTGCACGGGCTGAGGGGCCGGCGCCGGGGTTTCGATGGAAGGCGCGTCGGACTTGTTCTCCGTCTGCATTTCGCGCAGCTCGGACTTGAAGATTCGCATCGACTTGCCCAGCGAACGCGCTGCATCCGGGAGCTTCTTGGCACCGAACAGCAGGATCACGACGACCGCGAGGATCGCCCAGTGCCACGGACTGAGACTGCCCACTTTCATTACCTCCAGACGTCCACCCGATGCTACCGCAGCGCGGCCTGGTGCCGGCGTGTCCGCGCCGTGGGGTCAGGACGTCACTGCCTGGTAAGACTCCAAGGCCGCCGCCGCGGCACCCCGTACACGCTGCGCAAGTGACTGTGGTTCGACCACCCGCACGTCCGGCCCGAAACCCAGCACCAGGCGTGTCATCCAGTCCTCGGAGGCATACGTCATGACCGCCTCACAGGATCCATCGGGCAACTCGCGCACGTCACGCATCGGGTAGTACTCGAACATCCACGACGCTGACGGCGCCACCCGCAGCCTGGCCGACGGCAGCGACGGGTCGCCGTCGAACAGCGACGTGTCCGGCGGCGACTGCAGTACCGGCTGCGGTGGCGCCGCCGGTTCGCCCAGCTCGGTGGCCTCGACGATCCGGTCGAATCGGAACAGCCGCACGCCCTCGGCTTCGCGCGACCACGCCTCCAGATAGCTGTGTCCGCCGATCAGCAACACCCGGATCGGATCGACGATCCGGCTGGTCAGGGTGTCGTGCGAGGCCGAGTAGTAGTCGATGGCCAGCGCGTGTTTGTACTGCACGGCCGTTCGAACGGCGGCCGCGGCCCGGTTCTCGATCGGCGCCGGCTCGTCGATCGCCGAGGTCGTGACATGGTGCCCGGCGGCCCCGGCCGCGGCGGCAATCTTGGCGATGGCGCTGCGGGCCGCCTCCGGATCGACCACACCCGGGATGTCGGCCAGCGCCCGCAGCGCGACCAGCAGACCGGTGGCCTCCGGCGAGGTGAGCTTGAGCGGGCGATCGATGCCCGCCGAGAAGGTCACCTCGATGGTGTCGCCGGAGAACTCGAAGTCGATGAGATCACCCGGGAAGTAGCCGGGAAGCCCGCACATCCACAGCTGGTTGAGGTCCTCCTCCAGCTGCTTGGCCGACACCCCCAGCTTCGCGGCGGCCTCGGCGCGGGTGATCCGCGGGTTGGCCTGGAAATACGGCACCATGTTGAGCAGCCGCACCAGGCGCGTGGACACGGGAGTCACGCATCCACCTCCGCGTGGGCGCGCAGCCGGGCCAGGACGTCGTCGCGCAGCGGTCGCGGCTCGAGTACGACGGCGTCGACCCCGTATCCGGCGATTTCGCGGGCCAGCCGGTCGCTGGAGCTGATCTCGAGCTCGATCACCTCGCCGTCGCGGCCGGCCAATTGCCGGGCACCGGTGGACCGTCCGGCCCGGCGCAACGCGGTGGCCCGCCCGTCGGCGACCCACACCAGGGCCTGCGTGCCGGTCGGGGTCCCTGAAACGTCCGTGACGGTCTGCGCGACGATCTTGCGCAGGTCGACGCCCTCGGGGACGGTGACCGCTCCGGTGGGGCCGATCGGCTCGACGTCGACGCCGATCCGGGAGAGCCGGAAGGTGCGGGTGGCGTCGCGGTCACGGTCGTGGCCGACGAGATACCAGCGGCCCTTCTCGGTGACCACGCCCCACGGCTCGACGGTGCGCGTGGTGTACGGCTCGGCGCGCGACGGTCGGTGCGGGAACTGCACGGCCTGTCGAGAATCGATGGCGGACAACAGGATTCCGAGCACGTCCTCGGATCCGCGCAGTCCCGGCACGCCCTCCGGCGAGGCGATCGCCACCGGGGTCCCGTCGTCGAAGGGGTCGGCGTCGACGCCGGCGGCGCGCAGCTTGAGCAGCGCGCCCTGGGTCGCGGTGATCAGTTCGGGTGATTCCCAGAGCTGGGTGGCGACGGCGACCGCGGCCGCCTCATCCGGCGTCAGTTCGACCGGGGGCAACGAGTAGGCGTCGCGGTTGATGCGGTAGCCCTCGGCGGGGTCCAACGCCGAGACGCGGCCGACCTCGAGCGGGATGCCGAGGTCGCGCAGCTCGTTCTTGTCGCGCTCGAACATCCGGGAAAAGGCCTCGAGGCTTGGGCTTTCCGAATAGCCGGCCACGCTGGACCGGATCTTTTCCGCGGTGATGTAGCCACGAGTGGACAGCAGGGCGATGACGAGATTGACCAACCGTTCGACTTTCGAGGTCGCCATTTGCTCCAGGTTAGATGGCCCGCACCCGGCGCGCGCACCGACTCGCCAACGCCACACAGGTCACAGGAGTCTCGTGATAGCGCAGCTGAGACAGGACGGTCACATGCTGGCGATGAGGCGCTTCACCCGCTCGTCGACCGCCCGGAACGGGTCCTTGCACAGCACGGTGCGCTGCGCCTGGTCGTTGAGCTTGAGGTGGACCCAGTCGACGGTGAAGTCGCGGCCCGCCGCCTGGGCGGCGCTGATGAATTCGCCACGCAGCCGCGCACGAGTCGTCTGGGGCGGGTTGTCGACCGCCTCGGCGATCTCCTCATCGGTTGTCGCCCGCGCCGCCAGGCCCTTGCGTTGCAGCAGGTCGAACACGCCGCGACCACGCTTGATGTCGTGGTACGCCAGATCCAGCTGGGCGATCTTGGGGTCGGACAGCTCCATGTTGTAGCGGTCCTGATACCGCTGGAACAGCTTGCGCTTGATCACCCAGTCGATCTCGGTGTCGACCTTGGCGAAGTCCTGGCTTTCCGCGGCGTCGAGCTGGCGGCCCCACAGGTCGACGACCTGCTCGATCTGCGCGTTGGGTTCGCGGGTCTGCAGGTGCTCGACGGCGCGGCTGTAGTACTCGCGCTGGATGTCCAGCGCGCTGGCCTGACGGCCCCCGGCCAGGCGCACCGGGCGGCGGCCGGTGACGTCGTGGCTGACCTCGCGGATCGCGCGGATCGGATTGTCCAGTGAGAAGTCGCGGAACGGCACACCTGACTCGATCATCTCCAGCACCAGCGCGGCGGTGCCGACCTTGAGCATCGTGGTGGTCTCGCACATGTTGGAGTCGCCGACGATGACGTGCAGCCGCCGGTACTTCTCGGCGTCGGCGTGCGGCTCGTCGCGGGTGTTGATGATCGGGCGGCTGCGAGTGGTGGCCGACGACACGCCTTCCCAGATGTGCTCGGCGCGCTGCGAGAGGCAGAACGTCGCGGCCTTGGGGGTTTGCAGCACCTTGCCCGCGCCGCAAATCAGCTGGCGGGTGACCAGGAACGGCAGCAGCACATCGGAGATCCGGGAGAACTCGCCGGCCCGCACGATCAGGTAGTTCTCGTGGCAGCCATAGGAGTTACCCGCCGAGTCGGTGTTGTTCTTGAACAGGTAGATGTCGCCGCCGATGCCCTCGTCGGCGAGCCGCTGCTCGGCGTCTATCAGCAGGTCTTCCAGCACCCATTCCCCGGCGCGGTCGTGGGTGACCAGCTGCACCAGGCTGTCGCACTCGGCGGTGGCGTACTCGGGGTGGCTGCCCACATCGAGGTACAGCCGAGCACCGTTGCGGAGGAACACGTTGGAGCTGCGGCCCCACGACACCACCCGGCGGAACAGGTAGCGGGCTACCTCGTCCGGGGATAGACGGCGATGACCGTGGAACGTGCAGGTGACACCGAACTCGGTCTCGATGCCCATGATTCGTCGCTGCACAACATCGAGGGTACTTGTTGTGTCAGGGCGACGGTCAGCAAGCCGCGCCCGCGGGTTCAATTCGAAGATTCGCCCTCGGAATCCGACGGCTCAGAATCGGATTTCGAGCCCTTCGAATCCACTTCCTGCACGAGGTTTTCCAGGGTGGTCCGGCCGATGCGCCGGAACGCGCGCCGGGGCCGGTTGGCGTCCAGAATGGCGACCTCGAGGCTAGCCACATCCAACCTAGGCTCGTCGACGCCGTTGGAGCTGCCCGCCCGCAGCGCCTCCAACGCGATGCCCAAAGCGTCGTGTAGGTCGGCGTTTTCGGCGTAGGACTCCTTGAGCGCGGTCGTGATCGGCTCGGTGGTGCCGCCCATCACGACGAAGTGTGGCTCGTCGGCGATGGAACCGTCGTAGGTGATCCGGTACAACTCAGGCGGTTTGGTCTCGCCGTAGTGCGCGACCTCGGCGACGCACAATTCCACCTCGTAGGGCTTGGCCTGCTCGGTGAAGATGGTGCCCAGCGTCTGCGCGTAGACGTTCGCCAGCTGCCGGCCGGTGACGTCACGGCGGTCGTAGGCGTAGCCGCGGGTGTCGGCGAACTGGATGCCGCCGCGCCGCAGGTTGTCGAACTCGTTGAACTTGCCCGCGGCCGCGAAGCCCACCCGGTCGTAGAGTTCGCTGATCTTCTGCAGGGACCGCGACGGGTTCTCCGCGACGAACAGCACGCCGGCGCTGTAGGCCAGCGCCACCACGCTGCGGCCCCGGGCGATGCCCTTGCGCGCGAGCTCGCTGCGTTCACGCATCGCCTGCTCGGGCGAGATGAAATACGGAAAGCTCACTTCTCACCGCCGTCCGGGCCGAAAGTGTCCGCACGCGAGCGGCTTTGGATGACCTCGCGGGCCAGCGCCGCGATGCGGCTCTCGGTCACTTCGGCCGCACCTTCGGCGCCGATCGTGACCGCCGTCGGGAAGATGCCGCGGACCAGATCCGGCCCGCCGGTCGCGGAATCGTCGTCGGCGGCGTCGTACAACGCCTCGACGGCCACCCGCAGCGCGGACTCGGCGTCGGAGACTTGGGAATACAGCTTCTTGATCGAGGACTTCGCGAAGATCGATCCCGACCCCACCGACTGGTAACCCTCTTCCTCGATGTTCCAGCCGCCCGCAGCGTCGAACGAGACTATGCGCCCGGCGCTTTCCGGGTCGGCCGCGTGGATGTCGTAACCCGCCAGCAGCGGCAGGGCGACCAACCCCCGCATCGCGGCGGCCAGGTTGCCGCGCACCATGATCGCGAGCCGGTTCACCTTTCCGGCGAATGTAAGCGGAACGCCTTCCAGCTTCTCGTAGTGCTCGAGCTCGACGGCGTAGAGGCGGGCGAATTCGACGGCGATGGCGGCGGTGCCGGCGATGCCGGTCGCGGTGTAATCGTCGGTGATGTAGACCTTCTTGACGTCGCGGCCGGCGATCATGTTGCCCTGCGTCGAACGGCGGTCACCGGCGATCAGGACGCCACCGGGGTACTTCAGGGCCACGATCGTGGTGCCGTGCGGCAGATGCGCGGCCTCGCCACCGGATTGGCCACCGCCGCCACCCAGCACAGCCGGGAGCAATTCGGGCGCCTCACGGCGCAACAGGTCGGCGAAAGACGACGTATTTACAGCAGAAAATCCGGGAAGTGCCGAGTTAGTGGACAGGCGATCGGGAAAAGGCCAGGTCACTGTCCGCCCTTTTGGACGTACGCGCGGACGAAGTCCTCGGCGTTTTCCTCCAGGACGTCGTCAATCTCGTCGAGCAGATCGTCGGTTTCCTCGGTCAGTTTCTCGCGACGTTCTTGGCCAGCTGCGGTAGTGCCGACGACATCATCTTCGTCGCCGCCGCCACCGCCACGCTTGGTCTGCTCCTGCGCCATCGCCGCCTCCTGCTTTGTCTGGGCTTGCTCACTGGCCGCTTAAGCCGCCCGTTGGTATCTCTACCCTACCGGTCAACGCTCTTCTTCTTCGGGTAACGAGGCTCAGCTCGTCAGTTGTTCAACCAGTTCGACGGCGCTGTCCACGGAGTCCAGCAGCGCTCCTACGTGCGCTTTGCTGCCCCGCAGTGGCTCCAGCGTCGGGATCCGCACCAGCGAATCACCACCGAGATCGAAAATGACCGAGTCCCAACTGGCCGCGGCGATGTCGGCTCCGAACCGGCGCAGGCATTCGCCCCGGAAGTACGCGCGGGTGTCGGTCGGCGGGTTGTCCACCGCCTCCAGCACCTGGTGTTCGCTGACCAGACGCTTCATCGAGCCGCGCGCGACCAGCCGGTTGTACAGGCCCTTGTCCAGCCGGACATCGGAATACTGCAGGTCCACCAGGTGCAGTCGCGGAGCCGACCAGCTCAGGTTCTCCCGCTGCCGGAAACCCTCGAGCAGGCGCAGCTTCGCCGGCCAGTCCAGCAGCTCCGCGCATTCCATCGGGTCACGCTCGAGCAGATCCAGGACGTGCGCCCAGGTTTCGACGACGTGTGCAGCCCGCGGGTCGGGGTCGCGGCCGTCGACCAGTTTGGCCACCCGATCGAGGTAGATCCGTTGCAGCGCAAGCGCGGTCAGCTCCCGGCCGTCCGCCATGGCCACGGCCACCCGCAGCGACGGATCCCGGCTGATCGCGTGGACCGCGTGCACCGGCCGGGCCAACGCGAGATCGCTGAGGTCGATGCCGTGCTGCGGACCTTCTTCGATCAGGTCCAGGACCAGGGCCGTGGTGCCCAGCTTCAGGTAGGTCGACGTCTCGGCGAGGTTGGCGTCGCCGATGATCACGTGCAGCCGGCGATACCGGTCGGCGTCCGCGTGCGGTTCGTCGCGGGTGTTGATGATGCCGCGCTTGAGCGTGGTCTCCAGCCCGACCTCGACCTCGATGTAGTCGGAGCGCTGGGAGAGCTGGAAGCCGGGCTCGTCACCCGAGGGACCGATGCCGACGCGGCCGGAGCCGGTGACGACCTGCCGGGACACGAAAAACGGCGTCAGGCCGGCGATGATCGACGAAAACGGCGTCTGCCGCGACATCAGGTAGTTCTCGTGCGATCCGTACGAGGCGCCCTTGCCGTCGACATTGTTCTTGTAGAGCTGCAGCTTGGCGGCGCCGGGCACGCTGGCGACGTGGCGCGCGGCGGCCTCCATCACCCGCTCCCCGGCCTTGTCCCAGATCACCGCGTCCAGCGGGTCGGTGCACTCGGGCGCGGAGTACTCGGGGTGCGCGTGGTCGACGTACAGCCGCGCCCCGTTGGTCAGGATCATGTTTGCCGCGCCGACCTCGTCGGCGTCGACCACCGGCGGCGGCCCAGCCGAGCGGCTCAGGTCGAAGCCGCGGGCGTCGCGCAGCGGCGACTCCACCTCGTAATCCCAACGGGTGCGCTTGGCGCGCTGAATGCCGGCGGCGGCCGCGTAGGCCAAAACCGCCTGAGTCGAAGTAAGGATCGGGTTGGCGGTCGGATCGGACGGCGACGAAATGCCGTACTCGACCTCCGTCCCGATAATCCGTTGCATGCGTCAAGCGTAGGCCGGGTGAGGAACCGTGCCCGCGCTGGGGGAACCGCCGATCGTGGAACACGCACGCCGCCACAAGTCACCGCACATGGATTCGGCACCGCCGCGGGGATTACCAAGACCGAGATTGCCTGTAGCCCTGACAACAGGACCCGGCACCCTGCTTGCGGCCGATGGCCGGCGGCGGCCGCACCCGACTTCGCCCCTCGACGGACATACAGCGATGCCGCGCCGGCACCCGGACCTCCTGGCGGCGATCTCCGCTGACCGCGTGAAAGATGATGCGAATTGCTACTTTTCGTCACAATGGCGGCTTAGATTCCCTACCCGGCGAAAACCGACGTTGCCGATCCCGGCGCCGACATATACGGTAGGGGGTATGGTACTCAGAGATATGTGCCAGGACAAACATCGAGATGGCGTTATCGCCATCGGCAGCGCGGCCGGCCCGATTTGTGTTGCGGCAGCCGATGACTGACGCGGGGCCCGTTGAGCGCGCCCAAAGCACGGTTACTCTGTGGCTGGACCCGGTGTGTCCTTTCTCGTGGAACACCGCACGCTGGCTGAAAGCCGCCGCCGAGATGGCCGGCTTGGCCATCGACTGGCAACTGATGAATCTGGCGATCCTCAACGAGGGACGCGAGCTGGCACCGCCACAGCAAGCCCGCATGAACGACTCACAACGGGTCGGCCGGCTGATGGCGGCTCTGCGTGATGAGCTGGGCCAGGGCGCGATGGCCACGGCGTATTTCGCCTTTGGCGACGAATACTTCGATCGATCACGTGCCCTGGACGACGAAATTGTGGAACACGTTCTGCGGGCGGTCGGGGCCCGGCGTACCACCGCAGCCGCGATCTACGACACCAGCCTCGACGCGGTGGTCTCACGCTGCCACCAAGCGAGCCAAGAGGCGCTTGGCGAAACGGGCGGCAGTCCGCTGATCACCGTCGACGGTCACACGGCTTTCGGGCCGGTCCTTACTGCTGTTCCCGTCGCAGATCGGACGCTGGCGGTGTTCGAGGCAGTCAAGTCCCTCTTGCTCACACCACAGTTCAGCGAGCTCCATCGGCCCCGCGTCCACGCTTAACCCGAGCCGAGACCACGTCCATGTGCTACGCCGTGCGTTGCTCCGCTTGCGGAAAGACGACCTGGGCCGGTTGCGGGCTGCACATCGAAGCGGTCAAACGCCGGGTGCCGGCGGGCCGCTGGTGTGACGGTCACGCGGATGACAGCACCGCCGGCGCGCATAAGCGCACACCGGCAACAGATCCAATCGAAAGGCAGAACAGATGACGAAGAAGCTGGTCATCCTCGGCGCGGGTATCGGAGGTCTCAGCGTCCTCAAGGAACTCGCCGAATCGAAGGTGCCACTTGACGATCCCGACATCACGATGGTTGACGAAGACTTTTCCCATTTTCTGGGCTTCACCTTGCCCTGGGTCATGCTCGGCTGGCGCGATCAAGCAAGCGTGGCGATCACGCCCGGTTCCAACGCGCTGGCCGGAGTCCGCCGCGTCCAGAGCGCGGTCCACGGCATCGATCCGACGTCCCGCACCGTCACCCTCGTGAACGGCACCGACGTCGCGTTTGATGCGTTGGTGATCGCAACCGGCGCGCGCAATGCAATCGACAACATTCCCAGCCTGCGCGGCACTGTCGACAACGGCGCTGCTGTGCACTTCTACAGTGCCGACGCCGCGGCGCAAGCGCACCAAGCGCTGCGCGCGTTCACCGGCGGCAGGCTGGTGGTGCTGGTGACTTCGCAGCCCTACCGTTGCCCGGTCGCCCCTTACGAAGGAGCACTGTTGGCCGCCGACCTCCTCCGCGACAATTGGGTCGCGCGGCGCCACCGAAATCGCCATCTACACGCCAGAAAAGCATCCGATGCCTTCGGCGGGCCCCCACGCGGGACCTGAACTCGTCGCGCTGCTCCACGAGCAAGCCATTGAATTCTTCGGCGAGCACGCCGTGGTTCGCATCGACGCCGATCGCCGCCAGATCCACTTCCGCAACGGCGCCGCGACGAGTTTCGATCTGCGCGTCTTCGTGCCACCACACGAACCCGCGTTGACACTGGACGGCCCGGGTTGGATCAACGTCGATCCGGCCACGATGCAAACTCGACACCCGGGCATTTTTGCGATCGGCGACACCACGGCAGTCATCTCGCCGTCAGATCGCCCGCTACCGAAGGCGGCGATATTCGCGAAAAACGGCGCAAAGAGCGCCGCTGCCAATGTCCTGCACTATTTGGGAAAGACGGCCACCGGCACTCCCCTGTCGGGGCAGGGGTATTGCTACATCGATACCGGGCGCGGCACATCGGCTCAAGGCAAAGGTGACTTTTTCACACTGCCCCATCCCGCTATCCACCTGAGCGAGCCGTCTGAGGCGTTGCACCACGAAAAGCGCGGCGAGGAGCGCGAGTGGCGGACGATCTGGGAAGACGGCGCAGCGCATAGGGCCTGAGCGCCACTAGGGTGACGCGGTGTGGGTCTAACTCAGCGCCGCACGCCGGACGGCCGGAAGGCGGCAGCGGCCGAACGGTGGTTCCTGGAGCGCGGACTGCCGTCGGTGCTGACCCGGCGGGGCCGGTGGCGACGGCTCTCGCCGCGGTGCGCTCCGATGCTGGCCGCGTGGGCGGTGGTCGAAGCGTGCCTGCTGGGCGTCTATTTCATCAGCGACGGCAACGAGGTGTTCATCAACGGGACGCCGACCACCCGTCAGTGGGCGATCCTGGCGTTGCTGGCGCTCGCTGTCCCGTTGGCCGCGCTGGCCGGCTGGCTGGTGTCCCGGATATCCAGCAGGGGCACCCGCGCGGCCGTCGCGACCGCGGCGCTGGCCCTCGCGGTCGGCTGCGGGGTCATCGAGTCCGGCCCGGTCCAGTTGACCCGGGATGCGGTCATTCTGGGCGTGGTGCTGTTGCTGACCGGTAGCGGCGTCGGGTCGGTGCTCGCCTGGGCGGTGCGGATGACGCTCGAGCATCTCTCGACGGTCGGCACGCTGGCGATCCGGGCCCTGCCGATCGTGCTGCTGACCGCGTTGGTGTTCTTCAACACCTATGTGTGGCTGATGGCCGCGAACATCAACGGGGAGCGGCTGACGTTGGCCATCGTCTTTCTGATGGGGATCGCGGGAGCGTTCGTCATCTCCAAGACCGTGGAACGGGTGCGGCCGCTGCTGAAGTCGACGGCCTCGCTGCCCGAGGGCAGCCAGAGCCTCGTCGACACACCGTTCGCCACCATGGGTGACCCGGCGTCCGGCTCACCGCTGAAGCGGGCGGAGCGCCTCAATGTGGTCTTCCTGCTCGCGACCTCGCAGCTCATCGAGATCCTGGTGGTGGCCTCCGTCGGCGCCACCATGTATCTCATCCTGGGCGTCATCATCCTGACGCCACCGCTGCTCAAGGAGTGGACGCACAACCAGAACATGACCGCGACCGTGTTCGGCATGACGTTTCCCGCGCCGGATTCGCTAATCCACATGTGCCTGTTCCTCGGCGCGCTGACGTTCATGTACATCAGCGCCCGGGCGGTCGACGACGACGAGTACCGCGGGATGTTCCTGGACCCGCTGATCGACGACCTGCATACCGCGCTCGCGGCACGCAACCGCTATCTCGGCAACGTCGCAACGATAGAAAGCGAGTAAACCAGTGTCCGATCTATCCGGAAAGCGTTACGGCGAAGTACTTCTCGTCGAGGTCGGCGAGGCCGGCCCGCTGGCGACCGTCTACAACAGCTTCCCGCTGAACGACTGTCCGGCCGAGCTGTGGTCCAAGCTCGACCCCCAAGCGATCGCCGCCGAACACGGCGCCGCGGCGGCGTTGCTGAACGGCCCGCGGTACTGGCTGATGAACGCGATCGAAAAGCAAGCCGACGGTCCGCAGCAGCGGTTGACGTTCGGCGGGATCGAGATGATCAAGCAAGCCACCGTGGCGCTGTCGTCGATGAACCCGGCGCCGTACACCGTCAACGAAGTGACCCGCAATACGGTGTTCGTCTTCAACGCCGGCGAGGAAATCTACGAACTCATCGATCCCGACGGCAAGCGCTGGGTGATGCAGACCTGGAGCCAGGTCGCCGATCCCAATCTGTCGCGGGCCGAGCTGGCCGGGCTGGCCGACCGGCTCAAGCTGCCCGAGGGGTGGCGCTATCAACCGCGCGTGCTCACCGACACGTTGCGGGTGGACACGACAGATCGTCCCGCGCGCGTGACGCAGGACGACCTGACGAACACTTACTCGTTCGAATTCGACTGAGCCGCTGGGCCTTAGAGGTACTGACCCAGATTCGACTCGGTGTCGATGGCCCGCGAGGCGCTCGACGACTTGCCGGTGACCAGGGTGCGGATGTACACGATCCGCTCGCCCTTCTTGCCCGAGATCCGCGCCCAGTCGTCGGGGTTGGTGGTGTTGGGCAGGTCCTCGTTCTCGGCGAACTCGTCGACGATCGAGTCGAGCAGGTGCTGGATGCGCAGACCGGGTTGCCCGGTCTCGAGCACCGACTTGATCGCGTTCTTCTTCGCCCGGTCGACGACGTTCTGGATCATGGCGCCGGAGTTGAAGTCCTTGAAGTACATGACTTCCTTGTCACCGTTGGCGTAGGTGACCTCCAGGAACCGGTTGTCGTCGATCTCGGCGTACATCCGCTCGACGACCTTTTCGATCATCGCCCCGACGCAGGCTCCACGGTCGCCGTCGAACTCGGACAGGTCGTCGGCGTGCACCGGCAGGGTCTCGACCAAGTACTTCGAGAAGATGTCTTGTGCCGCTTCGGCATCCGGCCGCTCGATCTTGATCTTCACGTCCAAACGGCCGGGCCGCAGGATCGCGGGGTCGATCATGTCCTCACGGTTGGAGGCACCGATCACGATGACGTTCTCCAGACCCTCGACACCGTCGATCTCGCTCAGCAGCTGCGGGACGACCGTGGTCTCGACGTCGGACGAGACGCCGGTGCCACGAGTGCGGAAGATCGAGTCCATCTCGTCGAAGAACACGATCACCGGGGTGCCCTCGGACGCCTTCTCGCGGGCCCGCTGGAAGATCAGCCGGATGTGACGCTCGGTCTCACCGACGAACTTGTTCAGCAGCTCGGGGCCCTTGATGTTCAAGAAGTACGACTTGGCCTCGCGGGCGTCGTCGCCACGGACCTCGGCCATCTTCTTGGCCAGCGAATTCGCGACTGCCTTGGCAATCAACGTCTTTCCGCAGCCGGGCGGGCCGTAGAGCAGCACTCCCTTGGGCGGGCGCAGCGCGTACTCCCGGTACAGCTCCTTGTGCAGGAACGGCAGCTCCACGGCGTCGCGGATCTGCTCGATCTGACGGGTCAGGCCACCGATGTCCTGGTAGCTGACGTCGGGCACCTCTTCGAGTACGAGGTCCTCGACCTCGGCCTTGGGAATGCGCTCGAACGCGTAGCCGGCTTTGGTGTCGACCAGCAGAGAATCGCCAGGCCGCAACTTGCGCGGCCTGGTGTCATCGTTGAGTGCGTCGGGGTGCCCCTCGGGCAGATCCTCCGCCACCAGTGGGTCGGCGAGCCAGACGATCCGTTCCTCGTCGGCGTGGCCCACGACCAATGCGCGGTGCCCGTCGTTGAGCACCTCGCGCAGTGTCGAGATCTCGCCGACGGATTCGAACGTCCCCGCCTCGACAACGGTCAAGGCTTCGTTGAGCCGGACCGTCTGTCCCTTGCGCAGCGACGACACGTCGATGTTGGGCGAGCATGTCAATCGCATCTTGCGACCCGAGGTGAACACGTCGACCGTTTCGTCCTCATGGGACGAGAGCAGGACGCCGTATCCGCTCGGCGGCTGACCGAGTCGGTCGACCTCCTCGCGCAGCGCGAGCAACTGCTGCCGGGCCTCTTTAAGAGTTTCCATTAATTTGGAATTGCGAGCGGCAAGCGAGTCTATGCGCGCCTCGAGTTGATGGACATCGCGCGCGGAGCGCGTGCTGCCCGCCGACCCGGCGGTTTGCTCGAGTTGATCGCGCAGCGCCGCTGCCTCGCGACGTAACTGTTCCAGCTCTGCGGCATCGCTGCTGGACATGCCGGTTTCGTGATTGATCCCGAATGCTTCAGAACGCTCTGACTCACCCATGTTGCGCTCCTTTCCCGCCCCGAATTGACGCGGTGGATCCTTACAACGCTACCGGCGATTGGCCATTCATGCGTGAAACCAAAAGCCATCAAAAGTTGCGTGTTTGCTCCCGCTGGTAACCTCGGCGTCGATTTGGGACCACCGAGAGGACACCCCTTGACCGCAAAACGCCTCACCACAGGCCTTGCCGTGGTCGCGGTCATCAACGCAATGTTTCCAACTGTGACTTGCATTGCACCAGTTGGCCTGACCGCGGCTGCCACCGCCCTCCCAGAATCAGGCCTCGAATCAAACGGCGCCGAATAGTCCGGCTGGTTCGAGGATGCAGCGACACCTGTCCATAGCACTGAGCACCGCCACCGCCGTGGCGGCCCTCGGACTCGCGGCGTGCTCGCATAGCCAACCCAAGGTGCTCCCGTCGACGAGTTCGCCGGCGATCGCGCCGACGTCGAGCCCGTTGCTCGTCGCGGCTCCCCCGACCGCACCCCTGCCCGTGCCCGAGGCTCTGGTCGAGGTGTTGAACCGGCTCGTCGACCCGAACGTCCCGGGCGTCAACAAGGTGAACCTCGTCGAAGGCGCGACGCCGGAGAGCGCGGCCAACCTGGACAAGTTCGTCAACGCGCTGCGCGACAACGGCTACCTGCCGATGACCTTCGCGGCGAACAACGTCGCGTGGTCGGACAAGAACCCGGCCAACGTGGTGGCCACCGTCGGCGTCAAGACCCCCAAGGGGCCCGCCGGCGCGTTCACCTTCCCGATGGAGTTCGCGCCTTTCCAGGGCGGTTGGCAGCTTTCCCGGCGAACAGCGGAAATGCTGTTGGCGCTGGGCAACTCGCCGGTCCAGGCACCGCCGCCCAGCCCGACGCTTCCGCTGCCCCCGCCGCCGGAACCCGTCCAGCCACCTCCACCTCCACCTCCGGCACCGCCACCTCCGCCACCGCCGACACCGCCACCGTCGGCGGCGCCGCCACCCGCGCCCGCTCCCGAGTCCACGCAAGCCCCGCCCGGCTGATGTGGATCGCCTGGCTCGAATTCGACGTGTTGCTGGACCCAGAGCTCGGGGTGCGATCGCTCAAGCAGAAACGCTCGGTGATCCGTCCCGTCCTCGCCGAGTTGCGCCGCAAGTTCAGCGTGTCAGCCGCCGAAACCGGTTCGCAGGATCTGCATCGACGAGCGGGCATCGGGGTGGCCGTGGTGTCCGGTGGCCGTGGCCATGCGGTCGATGTGCTGGACGCGGCCGAACGTCTGGTCGCCGCGCATCCGGAATTCGAGCTGCTGTCGGTGCGACGCTCGCTGGTGCGCAGCGAGGACAGCGAGGACTAACCGTCCCGACCCGGGCGCTTGCGGCCCAACGGCATCGGGGCCACCGTGCCCGGCGCGAGCCGGCGCGATACCACCAGGAACGCGGTGTGCCCGCGCATCGTGTGCTGGGGGCGGACCGCCAGGCCGACGACATGCCAACCGCGCTGCATCGTCTCCCAGGCACGCGGTTCGGTCCAGCATTCTTGGGCCCGCACCGCCTCCACCACCTTCGAGAGCTGGGTCACCGTGGCTACGTAGATCACCAGCACCCCGCCGGCGACGACGAGCCGCGACACCGCGTCGAGCACCTCCCACGGCGAGAGCATGTCCAGCACGACCCGGTCGAACGAACCGTCGGGCAGCTCGGAGTCGACGACGTCGCCGATGATCAACTCCCAGTTGGCGGGCGCCCCCTCGTAAAAGACGTCCACGTTGCGCCGCGCATGTTCGGCGTGATCCGCGCGCACCTCGTAGGAAACGACGCGGCCGTCGGGGCCCACCGCGCGCAACAGCGAACACGTCAGCGCCCCGGATCCGGCGCCCGCCTCCAGCACGCGGGCACCGGGGAAGATGTCGCCCTCGTGCACGATCTGAGCGGCGTCCTTCGGATAGATGACCTGCGGGCCGCGCGGCATCGACATGATGTAGTCGACCAGCAACGGGCGCAGCACCAGATAGGGGTTGCCGTTGCTGGATTTGACCACGCTGCCCTGCTCGAGCCCGATGATCGTGTCGTGCGGGATCGCGCCGCGGTGGGTGTGGAACTCCGCACCTTCGGTGAGCTCCACCGTGTAATGACGGCCCTTGGCGTCGGTCAGCTGAACGCGCTCGCCGACGGCGAATGGACCGGTGTTGGACACGCCGTTCAGGGTGCCAGCCGACTCGCCGTTGCCGATGCTCGGGGTTGTCGGGGCTGCGTCCTAGGCTGCGAATATGACCGACCAGCCAGCAGACGCGGCTTCCAGACCGGCTTCGAGACCGGCACTGTCGCCGTCGCGGGCTGCGGATTTCAAGCAGTGCCCGCTGCTTTACCGGTTCCGGGCGATCGACCGGCTGCCCGAGCCGCCGTCGACGGCGCAGATCCGCGGGTCGGTGGTGCACGCCGCGCTCGAGCAGCTCTACGGCCTGCCCGCGACGTCACGGGACCCGGATACCGCGATGTTGCTGGTGGAGCCCGCGTGGGAGCAGGTGATGGCCGCCGAGCCCGACCGGTTCGGCGAACTCGACGCCGTGCTGCGGGCCCAGGTGCTCGACGAAGCGCGCGCCCTGCTGTCCGGTTACTACCGTCTGGAAGACCCGACCCGATTCGACCCGCAATGCTGCGAGCACCGGGTAGAGGTGGAACTCGCCGACGGCACGCTGCTGCGCGGGTTCATCGACCGGATCGACATCGCCGCCACCGGCGAGCTGCGGGTCGTCGACTACAAGACCGGCAAGGCACCGCCGGAAGCGCGCGCGCTGGCCGAATTCAAGGCGATGTTCCAGATGAAGTTCTATGCGGTGGCGCTGCTGCGCACTCGCGGCGTGCCGCCCACCCGGCTGCGCCTGATCTACCTCGCCGACGGGCAGGTGCTGGACTACTCGCCCGAGCTCGACGAGCTGCTGCGCTTCGAGAAGACTCTGATGGCGATCTGGCGCACCATCCAATCCGCCAGTGCGACAGGTGATTTCCGCCCCCACCAATCGCGGTTGTGCGACTGGTGTCCGCACCACGAGTACTGCCCGGTGTTCGGCGGCACTCCGCCGCCCTATCCGGGTTGGCCGGATAACGTTTGGGCACAAGCCATTTCGCGATCGAACGAACCGGCGGCCTGATCGCCGCGGGTTAGTCCAGCGGTGACATCTCCTGCAGGATCGTCGGAATCAGCTCGCTGACGGTCGGATGGATGTGCATCGTGCGCGACAGCGTGGTGTACGGCACCTTGGCCGACATGATGTCCAGGATGGCGTGAATCGCCTCGTCGCCGCCGACCCCGAGGATCGTCGCTCCGAGGATCTGCTCAGTTTCGGCGTCGACGACGACCTCCATAAAGCCTTGCGTCTCACCCTTTTCCACGGCTCTGCCGACTCTGGTCATCGGCCGCCTGCCCAGCAGCGCCTTGCGGCCCGACGCGCGGACCTCACCAACGGTCATCCCGGCGCGGCCGAGCGGCGGATCGATGTACAGCGCGTAGGTGGTGATGCGGTCGCTGACCCGGCGCGGATCGTCATCGAGCAGGTTGGCGGCGACGATCTCGAAATCGTTGTAGGACGTGTGGGTGAACGCACCCTTGCCGTTGCAATCGCCCATCGCCCAGATGTGATCGACGTTGGTCTTGAGCGCATCGTCGACGACGATGTAGCCGCGCGCATCGGTCCGCACACCGGCCGCCTCAAGACCCAAGTCGTCGGTGTTGGGCCGACGCCCCACCGCCAGCAGCAGATGACTACCCGCTATCGGGTCGGCGCCGGCGCGTGGGGTGAGTTCGAATCCGTTGTCGCTCTTGGCGACCCGCACATCGTCGGCGTTGAGGACGATCTTGATGCCTTCGGCCCCAGGATCGCCTTGATGGTGGCCGAGACGTCCTCGTCTTCCCGGGAGGCCAGCCGCGGGCCCCGCTCCACCACGGTGACCGCCGCCCCGAACCGCCGGAACATCTGGCAAACTCCAACGCGATGTAGCTGCCACCGATGATTACGAGATGCGTTGGCAGCGTGTCGAGTTCAAGGATGGACACGTTGGTCAAGTAGTCGACCCCGTCCAGGCCCGGGATGTCGGGCACGATCGCTCGGCCACCGACATTGAGGTAGATCCGGTCGCCGTGTAGCTCCTCGTCGCCGACGCGCAGGGTGTGCGGATCGGTGAATTGCGCGTGGCCACGAAAAACGGTGCAGCCCTCCATGCCGTCCAGCCAGTCCTCGACACCCTTGCGGTCGGCCAGCACGATGCCGTCCTTGCGTGCCTTGACTTTCGCCATGTCCACGCTGATCCACCCGGTCGCGACACCGTACTCGGAGCTACGACGGGCCAGGTGCGCGACGTGCGCGCTGGCGACCAGCGTCTTGCTCGGGATGCACCCGTTGTTGACGCAGGTACCCCCGATCAGCTTGCGCTCGACGATCGCGACGCGCTGTCCGGCGGCCGTCAGCCGACCTGCGAGCGGTGGCCCGGCCTGACCCGCACCGACGATGATCGCGTCGAAATGCGTCGTCACTTAACGGCCGTGACCAGGTAGTCCGCCAGCACGTGACTCGTCAGCGCTCCGATGGCGAACCCGCCGAGGATCGCGACCGCATCCTCGAGCAGCGCGATCGGTAGGTCCCGCCCACCGCTTACCGCTACCAGCCGCTTGCGCGCCTGGTAGCCGCCCAGGGTGCCGAGCACCGCGCCGACGACACCAGCCCCGAGCGCGGAAAAGGTCCAGTGCGGCCATGCGCCGAGCGCCGCGCCCGCAAGCCCGCCCATCACGAGCCGGGCAGCGAATACCGGCGGTGCCGTGCGCGGTGGCGTCTTGGGCAGCTTGTCGTTCACCAATTCGCCGACCGCGAGAACGCTGAACACGATGACGGTGATGATGTTCCCCAGCCATGATGCCCACGTACCGTGCAAGTCGATCCAGCCGAGGTACGCCGCCCACGCGACCACCGCGGGAGCCGTCAGCGAACGCAACCCGGCGACGACGCCAATCAGTAAGGCCAACAAAAGAATTAGGAAATGTGTCACGGGAACCTCCTGAGGAGATGGGACCGGACCACCAACTTTGGTCCGCGGGGGGTAAGAGTCATCAAATCGGTGGGCGCGGTGCCAGCCTAGCTAGCTAGCAGTGGCCCAATGCAGTGGTTCAGGTGGATCTCTCGGCGAAGTGCCAGTTTAGGAGCATGCGAGATTACTGACGAGTCCGTTGATCTACTCCTTTCCGTTGATGCGGATCCCACGAGGTCGACTCAACACAGAGCCGCGATCCGGGGCTAGATTAGCAATCATGTCTACAACTGTAGACCAAGCCGACCACCATTGTCTACACTCGTAGATATGGTGCATCCGAAGAAACAGTCCGCGACCCGTCGGCCGCGTAACGCGGCCAAAACCCGCGCCGACATCCTGGCCTCCGCGCTGCAGGCCTTCGCACGGCACGGCTATGACGGTGTCGGGGTCCGCGACATCGCCCGGGACGCCGGGGTGACCGCCATGCTGATCAACCGCTACTTCGGATCCAAGGAACAGCTCTTCGCCGAGGTGGTCGAGGCGGCGTTTGCGCCCCCGGCGTTCTTCGGCGGTGACCCGGAAGCAATGGCACGCGACGCCGCCCACAACCTCGTCGGACTCAGCGCACCCGACGCCGAGCAACTGGGCAGGTTCCCGATCATGTTGCGATCGGTGCCCAACCCCCGCGCCGCCCAGATCGTGCGCGACGCTCTCACCCGTCACGTGGGACGACGGCTCGCCACCCAGCTACCCGAACCGGACCAGCAACTCCGCGCAGAGTTGATACTGTCCGTCATCGCCGGGGTGTGGTTGATGCGAAGCGTCATCCAGACGCCCGCGCTCACCGAAGCCGCCGCGGAACGCTTGACCGACGCGGTGTCTGCAATCATTCAGACCGTCGTCGACACGCCCCTGGACCACGGCTGAGGCTGTCGGCAGTAGGTCACCGCGCGATCAGAAGCGACAGAACCTGATATCCGAAGCCAGAATCGCTTTGGCTCCGATGGCCGCGAGTGAGTCCATGATCTCGTTGACGCCGCGACGCGGGACCAGCGCGCGGATCGCGACCCAGTCCGGGTCGGCGAGCGGGGCGATGGTCGGCGACTCCAGCCCCGGCGTGATCGCCGTCGCCTGGTCCAGCACCGAGCGCGGGCAGTCGTAGTCCAGCATCAGACACTGCTGGCCGAACACCACACCCTGAATCCGGGCAACCAGCTGATCGCGCGGGGCTCGCGCCGCGTCCTCGCCGCCGTGGTCGGCGCGTTCGATCAGCACCGCCTCCGAATCACACAGTGGCTCACCGAAGGCCACCAGATCGTGCAGACTCAGGGTGCGACCGGATCCCACCACGTCGGCAATCGCGTCGGCCACCCCGAGTTGCACCGAGATCTCCACGGCACCGTCGAGCCTGATAACGGTCGCTTCGATTCCCCTGTCCGCCAAATCTTTTCGCACCAAATTCGGGTAGGCGGTGGCGATCCGCTTGCCGGCCAGATCGGCCGTCGTCCAGTCAAGCCCGGCCGGCCCCGCGTACCGGAAGCTGGACGACCCGAAACCCAGCGCCAGGCATTCACGCACCGGGGCGTCCGAATCGAGCACCAGGTCTCGTCCGGTGATGCCGAAATCGAGCTGTCCCGAACCGACATAAATGGCAATGTCTTTGGGCCGCAGGAAAAAGAATTCGACGTGGTTGGCCCGGTCGATGACGGTGAGGTCTTTGGTATCGGTGCGCCGCCGGTAGCCCGCCTCCGAAAGGATCTCGCTGGCCGGCTCGCTCAGCGTGCCCTTGTTGGGAACCGCGACTCGCAACATGCTCACAGCTTCCGGTATACGTCGTCGAGGGAGAGCCCGCGCGCGATCATCAGCACCTGCGCCCAGTACAACAACTGACTGATCTCCTCGGCCAACGCGTCATTGGGTTCGTGTTCGGCGGCCAGCCACACCTCGCCGGCCTCCTCCAGGATCTTCTTGCCCAGCCCATGAATCCCGCCGTCGAGGGCGGCGACCGTGGCACTGCCGGCCGGTCGGGTGCGAGCACGATCGCCAAGCTCGGCGAACAGCTCCTCGAATGTCTTCACGGCCAGCGATTGTTTCACGAGTCCACCAGCAAAGTCACGGCGGTTTCGCCGGAGCCCGGGCATGGTTGCCCACGCACCCGACATGGATAAATTAGGCCAGCCTTGCCTATCATATAGATTCCCCTCTTTCGTATACATCTGCCTAAGGAAGCAATTCATGACCTATCCGATTTGGGCCGCGTTTCCTCCCGAGATCCACTCGGCCTTGCTGTCGGCCGGTACGGGACCGGGCCCGCTTCTGGCCGCGGCCGAAGCGTGGCGGGCCCTGGCAACGCAATACGGCGACACGGCGGCCGAGCTCACCGGGATCCTCGCCGCGACGCAGGCCGACGACTGGGACGGTCCGGCCGCCGAGCAGTTCGTCGCGGCGCACCAGCCTTATCTGCTCTGGCTCAGTGACGCCGGCGCGGTTGCTACCGCGGCCACGATCGGGCACGAATCCGCGGCCGCCGCATACGAGTCGGCCCTATGTGCCATGCCGACGCCAACAGAGCTCGCGGGGAACCACGCACTGCACGCCGCCCTGTTGGCCACCAACTTCTTCGGCATCAACACAATCCCGATCGCACTCAACGAGGCCGACTACACCCGAATGTGGGTTCAGGCGGCAACCGTCATGAGCGTCTACCAAGCGGTGGCGCAGGAGAACCTGTCGGCAGTCCCCACTACGTCGGCCGCGCCCCGAATCATCACGACCCGCGCCACCGTCGCGGCAGCGACCGGCCATCGCAAGTTTCCTGACATAGTCAAAATGCTCATCCGGGCGCTGCAGAATCTGCTGAACTACCTGGCCAAGCTGGTCACCAACGTCTTGCCCGAACCGTTCCGTTCACTCATCAGGCACGCGCTGGATTGGGTGATCGCGATCGTGTCCAGCCAGATGTTCTCGATTCTGGCGCACGCGATATTGGATCCATTGATCTATTTCGGGCCGTTCACGCCGCTGCTGAGCGTTTTAGCGCCCATCGGGCTAATCGGACTCCTCGGCATGGCGGGCCTGGACAACCCGGGGCCGCACGACGCCGAATCCCACCCGTCCCCGCCGCGCGACCATGCACGGCGCTCGCCGGCCGCGACCGCGGCGATGCCGGTCAATGGCGGCCCCGTGGCGTCGCACGCCACGGCCCCGGGCAGCCCGACGAGCCCCACCGCAACTGCCGCCTCCGCGGGCCCGGCCGCCGGGGCGGCTCATGCCCTCTACGCCGTCGGGGCCAATCCCGACGGCGAGGGGTTCACCCTGACGTCCGGCGCCAAAGCCTCCGGGGATGCCACCGCGGCGGTGCCTGGTGGCGCCGCCCTTGCCCGCGGAGCCGAGGCCGGAGCAACACGACGGGCCGGACTGCGCCAGCACGGCCGCAAGTATCAGTTCGCATATCTGGACCAGGATCTCGACCTGGCGCTGCCGGACCACTTGTCCCTACCTGAGCACGTCGCGGCTGCCAGCGCAGGTGCGGGGTCACTCGGTTTCGCTGGAAGCATCCCGAAAACGACTGCCGCACAAGCCCGAGGACTCCGCACCGGTGGTGAGTTCGACGGCGCGTCGCCCGAGCCGATGCTGCCGCGCACGTGGGAGGCCGGCGAGAACCCTTAATCGAATCCGGTGAGCGCCATGCGCAGCGCCTCTTCGAGCTGAACGTGAAACTCCGGACCGTCGACGGGTTGAGCGAGCCAGCGATCGATGACGAATTTCGCCGTGGCCAAACTGGTGTGCACCAACAACGCGGGCCGGATGTCTGCCGCTGCGTCGACGCCCATGCGGGAGGCCACCTGCGCGACGAATTGGCGACGTTCGGTCTCGGTGACCAGAACCGATTGGCTCAACAGTCGCGGAGCAGTGGCCACGGCCTGGCGCCAGGTGTCGAGCTTCTGGACTTCGGTGACCTCTTTGGCGCGCGCGACGAATATCCGGATCAACGCCTCGACCGGTGACTCGTCCGGTGGTCTCGCGCTGTAGGACTCGACGATCTCGGCGCTGGCCTCCCGGACAAGACCGACCAGCAGGGTCTCCTTGGTGGGTGCGTACCGGAAATAGGTGCTGATCGACACGCCGGCCGCCGCGGCGATCTCTTCGGTCGTCACCGCGTCGAAGCCGCGTTCGGCGAAAAGCCGCTGGGCGGTCTGCCGGATCTGCGAAACTAGCTCAGCACGACGGCGGTCTCGCAACGAGCCAGTGTTTGCTGAGGGCATGCCTTCACCTTCGTCAATCTGACACTTCAGCCCGTTGGTGCCGCTCATCGGCGATCCAGATGAGTGACTCTACACTATTGATAGTCCCTATCAACTAGGCTAATGTGACTCAGCACACGCCTATGAGCTGCGAAGTTACGGAACCCAATAAGGCTATTTTAGTGAAGTTGGGCTTCACGAGCTCCGGCCCCTCCGCTCGGCGGTTCGGACGTAACTGGCTCGCAATGACGGGTGCCCTGAGTTTGCTAGACATACGACAAATAGCCGCGCGATGACGACGCGAGAAGACGGCGTCATCGCCATCCAGAACTGGTCTGTCGGATACGTCAAACGCCATCCGCTTGCCTCGCTGACGACCGTCGGCGAACAGTTCGTCCTCGGTGTGCGCACCATTCAGTATTTCTTTTTCGACCTGGTGACCGGCCGATTCCAATGGCACGAATTTGTTCGCCAGGGCGCATTTATGGCCGGTACCGCGGTGCTGCCGACGATTCTGGTGTCACTGCCGATCGGCGTCACGTTGTCCATCCAGTTCGCCTTGCTCGCCGGGCAGGTGGGCGCCACCTCGTTGGCCGGCGCGGCCAGTGGACTCGCGGTCATTCGGCAGGGTGCGTCCCTGGTCGCCGCCGTTCTGATGGCCTCGGCAGTCGGATCGGCGATCACCGCCGATCTGGGTTCGCGAACCATGCGCGAAGAAACCGACGCGATGGAGGTGATGGGCGTATCGGTGATCCGCCGGCTGGTGGTGCCGCGGTTCGCCGCGGCGATCATGATCGGCGTCGCGCTCACCGGTGTGGTGTGCTTCGTCGGATTCTTCGCCAGCTACATGTTCAACGTGTACTTCCAGGACGGGGCGCCCGGCAGCTTCGTCTCGACGTTCGCGTCGTTCGCGACGACCGACGACATGATCTTGGCGTTGGTGAAGGCGGTCATCTTCGGTGCCATCGTGGCCGTCGTGTCGGCGCAGAAGGGCCTGTCCACCGTCGGTGGCCCGACCGGCGTCGCGAACTCGGTGAACGCGGCCGTCGTCGAGGCGATCCTGCTGCTGATGATCGTCAACGTCGCGATCAGCCAGCTATACATCATGTTGGTGCCCAGGACGGGTCTGTGACATGACGGTTTCCGCCTACCGGCCGTTCGCGCCGATCACCGTCCCGGTTGTCCGGCTCTATCGCCGGGGCACGGTCCCGATCCTTCGGCTCGGCCACCTGCTGGTCTTTTTCATCCGGGCACTAGTCGCGGTGCCACTCGCGTTGCGCCAGTATCGGGGCGAGTTCCTGCGGCTGTTGTCGAACATCACCTGGGGCAACGGCTCCATCGTGGTGGGTGGCGGAACCGCCGGCGTGGCCGTGGTTCTCGGTATGACGGTGGGCGCGCTAGTCGGCATCGAGGGCTACAACTTCCTGGACCTGCTGGGCCTTGGGCCGGCCACCGGTTTCGTCTCCTCATTGGTCAACACCCGGGAGTTGGCACCGCTGATGGCGTCGCTGGCCTTCGCCATGCAGGGTGGCTGCCGCTTCACCGCCCAGCTGGGGTCGATGCGGATCGCCGAGGAGATCGACGCGCTGGAATCGATCGCGATCCGCCCGATTCCATACCTGGTGACCACGCGGCTGATCGCGTCGGTGGCGGCGATCGTCCCGCTGTATGTGGTCTGCCTGGCGATCGGCTATCTGACCACACAGCTCGTGGTGGGGTTCAGCAGCGGCGGTTCGACCGGCTCCTATCTGCACTACTTCACGTTGATGCTGGCGGGCCAAGACATCGTCTACTCGCTGATCAAGGCCGTCGTCTTCGTGTGGATAGCCTCCACGATTCAGTGCTACTTCGGCTATTACGCGACCGGCGGGCCGGAGGGTGTCGGGGTGGCCGCCGGGCACGGCATGCGGGCCAGCATCACCGTCGTGATCATCGTGAACATGTTGCTCACCATGGCGTTGTGGGGGGTAGACGCCGGCGCCAGGTTCGGTGGTTGATGCCGAATTCCTTTGAGCTGGATGGGCGCGGGCCCTCGGACCGGCAGCTGCTTGCCACCGGTGTGGCGGTGGTGGTGGTCGCGGCCCTGCTGACCGTCGCCATGTTGCTGAAGTCCACCGGCCGGCTCAACGACTACGTTCGCGTGGTCGCCGATCTGGTCAACGTCGGTGACGGGCTGCCGCAGAAGTCCGACGTCAAGTATCACGGCGTGCTCGTCGGGATGGTCGACGATGTGATTCCGGCGTCCCACGGAAAACCCAACTACGTCCACATCGATCTCAAACCCGAGTTCGCCAAGTCGATTCCGGCCGGAGTGACCGCTCGTGTGGTTCCCAGCAATGTCTTCGCGGTGTCGTCGGTGCAGCTGGTCGGCTCCCCGAAGCAGGAGGGTCCGGGCGGGGCGATCCGCCCAGGCGCGCACATCCCCGAAGACACCCGGCTTCCGACCGTGCTGTTTCAGACCACCATCAGCAAGTTGCGCGACCTGCTGGCTGCCGCCGGCCGCGGCCGTGACGACAGGTCAATCGGGATTCTGGCCGCGCTGGGTGCGGCCACCGATCACCGCCGCGTCTCCCTGCTTAATGCCGGTGCGCAGTTGAATCGCCTTCTCGACCAACTCAATTCGATTGTCAGTACCGACACGGGACCGTCGACCGTGTCCGCGCTCGTCGACGCGGCCAGTGGACTCGCACAGACGGCACCCGATCTTCTGGACTCGTTGCACCAGGCCGTCGAGCCGATGCAGACCTTCGCCGAGACGCGCGGGCAGTTGGCCGCGCTGCTCTCCGGCGCCGAGAACACGGTCGGTACGACGCGCGAGTCGTTCGGTAACCACATCGACCAATTGATCCGGATCACCTCCGATTTCACACCGGTGCTGGGTGTGCTGGCGATGAAGTCGAACAACTTCGTGCCCGCGGTCACCAAGTTGGACAACCTGGCCAACAGGTTCATGGAAGAGGTCTGGCGGCCGGGCGCAGATGTCGGCAATATGCGCGCGATATTGACGTTCACCCCGTCGTCCACCTACACCCGCGCGGACTGTCCCCATTACGGAGAACTCAAGGGCCCCAGCTGCTTTACCGCGCCACAGTATCCGGTGCGGCCGGATATGCCGGAAGTGCTGCTGCCGCAGAACTACCACCCGCCCAAGGATCTGGCGCCGCCGCCGGGCACCGTCATCGGTCCGGACGGAAACCTCGTCGCGGTCGGGCCGCCGCTGATCAACCCGAGCCCCAACCTGACCGATCCCAATCCCCCACTGCCGTCCTGGCTTCCGCCGTCGCCGCCGGTCCCGGGCAGCGCCAACCCGGACAACCCGTCGCCCGGGGCTCCCGCGACGCCGTCACCGAGCGCACCATGGGTCCCGCCGGTCGCGCCGCAGGCTCCGTGGATACCGCAATCGTCCTTCGGCGGCAACGTCGGACCCGTCGGCAGCCAGTACGAGCGAAACATGCTGAGCGTGATCACCGGCCATACCGCCACGACGGCTACCGAGCTACTGCTGGGACCGGTGGCTCGCGGATCCACCGTCTCGCTCAAACCCGCACCAGGAGAACCGAAATGAAGTTTCGGGCCCCACTGATCGGCCTCACGCTGTTCATGGTCGTAGCGGTAACGCTCACCTGGCTGGTATACGTGAGCCTGCGGCGCGACGTTGCCGGCGACACGGCCAAGTACTCGGCGCTGTTCACCGACGTCTACGGGCTGCGCGAGGGCGACGACGTCCGGATGGCCGGGGTGCGGGTGGGCCGGGTGGAAAGTGTCGACCTCGACGGGAAACTCGCCCGAGTCGCATTCGTCGTGCAGACCGATCAGCACCTATACGGCAACACCGTTGCGTCCGTCACCTATCAAAACATCGTCGGACAGCGTTACCTCGGGCTGTCGTTAGGACCGGAGGGCAATCGAAGCCCCCTGCCGCCGGGCAGTGTGCTGCCGCTGGAACGCACCGAGCCCTCCTTTGACGTCACCGCGCTGCTCAACGGCTACGAGCCGCTGTTCAGTCTGCTGAACCCGCAGGATGCCGACAACCTCACCAAGGGCATCATCGCGTCGCTGCAGGGCGATACCTCGTCGCTGACGACGCTGATCAGCCAAACATCAACTCTCACCGAAACTTTCGCCGGAAGAGACCAGGCCCTGGGCGATGTGATCACCAACCTGAACAAGGTGGTCGGCAACCTTGCGCAGCAGAACGACAATTTCGACGGCGTCATCACCCAAACGCGCGAGGTGGTCGACCAACTCGACCGGCGGCGTCCGGAACTGGTCGCCTCGGTGGGCTCGCTGTCCCGGGTGATGGGCCGGCTTTCCGCCTCGGCCAACGACGTATACCCGGCACTGCGCGAATTCATCGACCGCAAACCCGGTGTGGCCAGGCACCTGATGGACGTCGAGCCACAGGTGGCGTTCTTCGGCGACAACATCCCGCTGCTACTGAAAGGGCTTGTCCGAGTGGGCAACCAGGGCGCTTACGGCAACGCCTACGTGTGCGACGTCAACTTCATGGGATTCTTCCCCGGCCTCAACGACGTCGTGCCCATCATCGTCGCCGCCGCCACCCCGGGAAACAAGATGTGGCACACACCGAGATGCAGGAGTACCGCCGGTGGTTGATACATGGCAGCGCATCAAGCAGCGTCCGCTGGAGAGCTACAACAAGACGTGGCTGGGGTTCATCGCCGTCGCGGTGGTGGCGGTGCTGATCGGGGCGATGCTGGCAGTGCACGCGGTCGGCGCCGGGTACCGGCACTACACCGCGGAGTTTCTGCAGGCGGCCTCACTGCGGGCCGGCAACCCCATCGTCGTCGCCGGTATCCCGGTGGGCGAAGTGACCAGCATGAAGCTCGACGGCGATCATGTCGAGGCCGGCCTGAAGATCCGCGACGACATCGTGCTGGGCAGGGATTCGCGAGCAACCATCAAGGTCACCACCATCCTGGGTTCGCGTTACCTCTCCGTGCAGCCCAACGGCCCGAACACGCTGCCCCACAACACCTTTGATCTGGCACACACCGAGGTCCCTTACGACCTGCAATCCGCATTGCGGGATGCCACCACGACGTTCGAGCAGGTCGATTCCGACCGGTTCGCTCAGTCCCTTTCGGTGCTGGGCAAGCAGCTCGAGGGCCTGCCCGCGGTGGTGCCGCAGGCCATGAAGAACATTCATTCGCTGTCGTCCATCATCTCGGTGCGACGCGACCAGCTGGGCCAGCTGCTACTCAGCACCGAACGGGTGACCAACACGTTGCGGCGCCAGCAGGCCGGCATCGGTAATCTGATCAACCAGGGACAGGACCTGCTGGGCCAATTCGTCGCGCTGCGAGCCGTTTTCCACGCGATGATGCAGTCGCTGACCAACCTCGTCGACACGATGAGCCAGATCGTGGTCAACGACCGGTCGGGTCTTGACTCGCTGATCGCGGACATGCGCGACTTCACCGGTTTGATGGCCCAGCACGACGACCTGCTGGCCAACCTGCTGCAAATCAGCCCGATCTTCTTCCGCGAGGCGGCCAACCTCACCGGCGAGGGCAACGCGCTGAACTTCAACGCCAACAACGTCCCACTCGTCGACTCGTGGATGTGCGCGATCAGCGGGCGTGCCAAGCAGTTCGGCATGATTCAGTACTTCAAGGACTGCAAGTGACGGCGTCGAAGCGCAGGTCCAAGGCCGTGGCGATCGGCGCCGCCGTGGTGGTGTTGGCCGCGGCCGTCGGCATCGGCTGGTGGGTTCTCGCACCCGATCAGGACACCATCACGGTGACGGCCCAATTCGACAGCGCCTCGGGACTTTACGAAGGCAATGTGGTCGCGGTGCTGGGAATGCCGGTGGGCAAGATCACCAAGATCAACGCAAAAGGCGGCTACGTCGAAGTCGAATTCACCGTCGACCGCCACGTCAAGGTTCCCGCCACCGCGCAGGCCGTAACGGTGTCCACCTCGATCCTCACCGACCGGCAGATCGAGCTCACGCCGCCGTATCGCGGTGGGCCGGTGTTGGCCAACCACGACACCATCGGCTTGACCCGGACCAAGACGCCCATCGAATTCAGCCGGGTGCTCACCGTGCTGGACAAGGTGACCAAGTCGCTCGAGGGCGACGGCCATGGCGACGGGCCCGTCGCCGACGTCCTCAACAACGGGACGAAGGTTGTCGAAGGCAATGGCGGGCAGATCAAATCGGCGCTCGATGAGCTGTCCAAGGCGCTGCGGCTGTCCAGCGACGGCGGCGCGACGACCCGCGAACAGATCACCACGATCGTCAAGAACATCAGCACGCTGTTCGACGCGGTGGCCGCCAACGACGGCAAGCTGCGCGAATTCGCCTCCACCATCCACCAGGTCAGCCAGATCATGGCCGACGAGGACATCGGGACCGGCAGCACCGGAAGAAGATTCGACCAGTTGATTCAACGGGCCGGCGACCTGCTCGACGCCAACCGGGACACCTTCAAGCGGGCTCTGCTCAACGGGAAGTCCACGCTGAAGACGGTGACCGACCAGCGGCGCGACGTCGCCGAACTCCTCGATGTGGCACCGATGCTGGCCGACAACGCCTACAACATGATCGACCGGGCCAACGGTGCCGTGCGCGCCCGATTCCTCACCGACCGATTGGTCTTCGACAGTCAATACACCAAAGAGATTTGCAACCTGATGGGCCTTCGCCAACTCGGCTGCAGCACCGGCACAATCCAGGACTTCGGGCCGGATTTCGGGCTGACCTATGTGCTGGACGGCATGGCCGCGATGGGGCAGAAATGACGGCCATCCGGGCGGGCCTGGCCGTCGCGGCCGCGGTGCTGATCACCTCGGGGTGCGGCACGAATGGTCTTGCCAGCCTGCCCCTTCCGGCTCCCGGGCTGGGGTCCGGTGGCTACACCTTGACCGCGGTATTCTCCAGCGCGCTCAACCTTCCGATGAACGCCAAGGTGAAACTCGCCGGCGCCGACGTCGGGCAGGTCGAAGCGATGGTCGCGCGCAACTACACCGCGGTCACCACGCTACGGATCCGAGACGGCGTGCGGCTGCCGCGCGGCAGTACCGCCGAATTGCGCACCGCCACCCCACTGGGCGACGTATTCGTGGCGCTGAAGCCACCCGCCGACGATCCCGCCGACGATCCGATGCTGCGAGGCGGCGACACCATCGGTCTGGATTCGACCGCGGCCGCCGCGACGGTCGAGTCGGTGCTGAGCTCGGCGGCGATCCTGGTGAATGGCGGAGCGGTGCGCAACTTCACCAACATCATCAACGGCTTCGGCAAAGCCACCGGTGACCAGGGCCAGGCGTTCGGCGAGCTGATCCGCAAGTCCAACCAGCTGGTCGGCACGCTCGGCGCCAGGTCCGACCAGATTTCCTCCGCCCTGACCCAATTGTCAAGGCTCGCCGACCAACTCGATGCCAAAGACGCGGCCATCAGCGAACTGATGACCGCGGCGCGCCCCGCTACCGCGACCCTGGCCGACAACACCGCCGAGCTGTCCAACCTGGCCGTGCAGGTGGGTGACACCTCACGGTTGCTGGCCAGGTTCCCCTCCATCGGCGGTACCGACACCAGCGGCCGCAGCATCATCCGCGACCTCAACACCATCGCCGGGGCCGCCAATGACGTTGCGGTAAGCCCGGATACCAGCTTCTACGCCATCAACAAGCTGATTCCCCCGTTGGTCAAATCGACGTCGGGAGGCGCGATTTCGGTGCACGTGGGGGTCGACAAGCTGATCCTGGGATCGCTCCCAGACATCGGATACCCCGGCGACATCGGGCTGCACGGGCCGGACCACTACAACATGAACCTGCTTGTCGGGACGCTGAAGTACACCCTGTGGCGTCTGCAGGAACGCGTGGTCGGACGGGGCCCGAACTCGCCGCAGGTGCCAGTGATGCCCGACCCGAACATCCCCGGCCAAATCGACATCGCCCCGGCACCGGGGCCGCCGCCGGGACCACCGCCGTGATCGCTCAAGCCGCCAACGTCGTGGTCCGGGCGGTGCGGGCCGCTCACCGCCAACAGGTCTGGCTGTCGGTGGCCGGATTGGTGCTGACCCTGGTGGTCGGAACCGCTTACCTGCTGATCGGCGCGCTGCGGGTCACCCCGTTTGCGTCGTCCTATCGGGTCACCGTGCAGTTGCCGGAATCCGGTGGCCTGCTGCCCAATCAGGACGTCGCGTTGCGCGGTGTGCGGATCGGCCGGGTCGAGTCGTTGCAGATCACCGACAGCGGGGTCAACGCCATCGCCAGCATCACCTCGAAGGTGCGGATCCCGACCAACAGCGTCGTGCACGTGTCGGCGCTGTCACCGGCCGGCGAGCAGTACATCGACTTCCAAGCCGAATCCGACGCCGGGCCGTATCTGCACGACGGCAGCCTCATCACGCTGGCCCACACCAGCGTTCCGGTGAGCTTGGCGCGGTTGCTCGGCGATGCCGACGGCATGCTGGCCCAGGTCGACCCGCGCAAGGTGGCGCTGATCAAGAAGGAACTGAGCCTGAGCAAGGAGGGCCCGGCGAAGCTGTCGGCCATCGTCGACGGCGGGACCTTCCTGCTGTCGACGCTGGATTCGGTGCTGCCGCAGACGACCAGCATCATCAAGACCAGCCGGGTGGTGCTCACCCTGGCGAGCGATAAGAACGCCGGCTTGGCGGCCACCGCAACCGAACTCAACCGCACGCTGTCCGGGGTCGCCAGGATGCAGGCGGGGTATCGGAGGCTGACCGCGCAGACGCCGCGCACGTTGTCGGCGGTCGATAATTTGTTCTCCGACAATTCCGAGACGATGGTGCAGCTACTGGGCAGCATGGCCACCATGTCGCAGCTGCTCTACCAGCGGGTCCCGGCGCTCAACGCGCTGTTCCCCGACTACCGCGGCTCGGTCCTGGACGCGGTGTCCAGCTCCTTCCACGACCACGGGGTCTGGGCGATCGCCGACCTGTACCCCCGCTATGTGTGCGACTACGGCACACCCGCGCATCCGCCGTCGGCCGCGGATTACTACGAGCCGTTCATGTACACCTATTGCCGCGACACCGACCCCGCCGTGTCGATCCGCGGGGCCAAGAACGCGCCGCGTCCGGGCGGCGACGACACGGCCGGCCCGCCGATGGGAGCCGACCTTGGCCGTCGAACCGATCCAACACCCAAGGGCCGCTTCACGATTCCCACGCCCTACGGCGGACCCCCGCTGCCGATCGAACCGCCGCATTAGGACCAACCTAAGCTCTGATAGAGGAGTTGATTGTGACCGCCACATCCGAGAAAGTTGCCGAGGCCGAAATGCCCGAAGCGCCAGGCGCAGCCGCCGAGCCCAAAGACGTCGAGGACACCGAAGACGACGCCAAAGAAGACGTTGACGTCACGGACGAGGACGCCGAAGCCGAAGCCGAGCCTGAAGACAAAGCGACCGACGAGGACGACGACGAGGATATTCCGTTCGGGCGTAAGGCCAAGAAGCAGAAGGGCGACAAGACGCCGCTGCGCGAGCGGCCCTGGGGTCGGTATCTGCGCCGCGGCGTGCTGCCGGTGTTACTGATTGCCTCGCTTGCGGTGAACGGCTTCCTTGGCTGGAAGCTGTGGCAGGAGCACCAGGTGAAGGAGGCGGGCCAGCAGGCTCAACAGGCCGCGATCGCCTACGCGCAGGTGCTGACGAGCATCGACTCCACCAAGGTCGACGAGAACTTCCGGGCTGTGCTCGACGGTGCGACCGGCGAATTCAAGGACATGTACACCCAATCCAGCGTGCAACTTCGGCAGCTGCTGATCGACAACAAGGCGTCCGCCCATGGGGTAGTGGTGGACTCGGCGATTCAATCCGAGTCCACGAATAAGGTTGTGGTGCTTGTCTTTATCGACCAGACCGTGGCCAATTCGCAGTCGCCCGACCCGCGCATCGACCGCAGCCGGATCAAGATGACGATGGAGAAAGTCGACGGCCGCTGGCGGGCGAGCAAGGTGCAGCTGCTGTGATCGGAAGACTCCTTGCGACGCTGGTAATGGCTTTGGCCGCAACGATGCCGGGCGCGGGGATCGCGCGAGCGTCGGCGCCGTCGTTCTGCGGCGAGCTCGGCGGCGACTGGGACGGCCAGTACTGCCACACCGCCGTGACGTCGGAACGCAACGCCGTGCGCGACATCAAGGTCGCGGTGCCCGGTGAGCTGATCGACAACCCCACCACGAGCGGCGTGGTGCGCGACTACCTGCACACCCTGGTCGACAACTGGCGTAATGCCAACGCGCACATGGCCGCGGACAGCTATGGCGAGGAGAACTACCAGATCTTCCAGCACGGCAACCTGCTCAGCGCGGTGTTCCACGAGGACTATCACGCCGACGGGCCCACGCCCAACAACGCCTACCGCACCTTCACGTTCGACATGGCCGGCGGCAGACGGCTGCAGCTCTCGGATGTGACGACGTCGAATCCGTTGACCGCCATTCCGCCGCTGGCGCAGCCCTTCATCGAGACCGCGCTAAACCAGGCGCCACCGCCACACGACCCGGGGACCTACCCGTTCATCGTCGACCGCTGGACGCCCGACAAGGTTTACTCCGGCGCGTACAAGGCGTGGGCGCTGACTCCCGACGAATTGATCCTCTACATGCCGGACTATCCCGTCGGCCACGACGAGCCGATCAACTTCTCGCCGGGCCTGCCGCAGTGGTACATGGACGGTGGCAGCGTGCAGGCGCACATTCCGCTCTCGGCGCTGGGCCCGATCCTGCGCATCTAGCGGCCCGCTGCGTACAGTGAAGGTGATTAAGTCACCTAACTAATGCGGAGATGGGGAAGCCATGGCGCGCACCGAGAATGACAGCTGGGATTTGGCGTCCAGCGTGGGAGCGACGGCGACCGCGGTCGCGGCCCAGCGCGCGATGGCGTCGCAAGGACCGGAGCCGCTGCTGAACGACCCCTGGGCCGATCCCCTGGTGCGCGCGGTGGGCAGCGATACCTTCGTCAAGCTGATCGACGGAAAGCTCGGCGACACAAACGATCCCGTGATGAACCGCAAAGCCGTGCTCGAGCAGATCACCGTGCGCACCCGGTACTTCGACGACTTCTTCACCCAAGCCACGGACGCGGGCATCCGGCAGGCCGTGATTCTGGCGTCCGGTCTGGACACCCGGGCGTACCGGCTGCCATGGCCGGCCGACACCGTGGTCTACGAGATCGACCAGCCCGAGGTGATCGAATTCAAGACCCGCACGCTGGCCGACCTGGGCGCAAAGCCGCCCGCGCAACGTCGCACCGTCGCGATCGACCTGCGCGAAGATTGGCCCGCCGCACTTGTCGGCTCGGGGTTCGATCCCTCGAAGCCGACCGCGTGGAGCGCCGAAGGCCTGCTGGTCTACCTGCCACCGGAGGCGCAGGACCGATTGTTCGACAACGTCGTCATGCTCTCGGCGCCGGGCAGCCGGATCGCTTGCGAGCACATGGACTTTCGCAGCATTCCGGCGGATTGGGCGGAGAAGCTCACCGAGCGGTCGCGGCGCATCGGCTCCAAGATCAATCTGGCCGAACTGTTCTACACCGGGGATCGCAACAGCGCCGGCGAGTACCTCAGCGAGCGCGGTTGGCGGGTGGACATTCTGACAACTAAACAAGCGTTCTCCGCCAACGGTTTTCAGCTTCCTCAAGACGAGCTGGCCTCGTTCGGCGGGTCCTCCGGTTATCTGTCGGCCGTGCTGGGCTGAACCACCTGGGACGCCCGCACTGTGTAAGCGGAGCCAGCGTGGGTACACCCCCGGTCGTGTACCCGATTCCCGACGATCTGTGCCGACTCGCCAAAGCCCATGGGCTGGCGACCTTTTACCGCAATGAGCGGCGTGAGCCGGTTGAGGTCGATGCCGACGTGGTGGTCAAAGTGCTTGCCCTGCTGGAAGTGGAAGCTGCCACCGACGCTGACCGGCGTCACGAATTGGACAAACTCGCCGAGCACGAAAGGGCCTTGGCGCCGACGGTCGCCATCCGCGTGGACGGTCGCCCTCGTCCCTTTCCCGGCGCGGTGAACTTGGTCGGCGAAGACGGAGCAGAACGCGAGCTACGCAACGAATTGCCCGCAGATCTGTCACCCGGCTGGTACCAACTGCACACCCACGACGGCAAGCAGGCCACCCTGGTCGCGGCCCCACCCCGGGTGCCCCAGACCCCGACCACCTGGGGATGGATGCTGCAGCTCTATGCGCTGCGCTCCCAGAGATCGTGGGGCATCGGGGATTTAGGGGACTTGCGCGAGTTCATCGACTGGACCGCCGCCGAGCACCGGGCGGGCGCAGTCCTGCTCAACCCGCTGAATGCACCCGGACCGACGCACCCGGTGCAGCCGTCGCCGTACACACCGTCCAGCAGACGATTCGCCAACCCTCTGGCGCTGCGCATCGTGGATCTTGACGCTTACCTTCGGGCTGATCCGCAGACCCGTGCGGAAGTGGATGCGCTCCGCGTTGCTCCCGATACCGAGCGGGTCGACCATGACCTGGTCTGGGCGGCCAAGCGCGCGGCGCTGGAATTACTCTGGCGCAGCGAAAGCCGGCCGAGCCCGCTGGAGGAATCACCCTCGGCAACCGGGTTGCGGGATTGGGCCACGTATTGCGCGCTGGCTGAACGGCACGGCGGGCGCTGGTCGAAGTGGCCCGAGGCGTTACGAGATGTCAACGGGCCAGCAGTCGTCGCGGCGCGCCAGGAGCTGGCGCCACGAATCGCGTTTCACGCGTGGGTGCAAGCGCAGTGCGCGCAGCAACTCGCCGCGGTGCGCGGCACCGCGCGCAACGCCGGGATGGCACTCGGGGTTCTGCACGACCTGCCGGTAGGCGTCGATTCCGATGGCGCCGACTCGTGGGCGCTGGCGCACGTACTGGCGGCGGGAGTACACGTGGGCGCTCCTCCCGACAACTTCACCCCGCGAGGCCAGGATTGGGGACTACCGCCGTGGCGGCCGGACCGGCTCGCGGTCACCGGATACGCTGCGCTGCGAGACATGTTGCGCGCCATACTTATTCATGCTGACGGCTTGCGAATCGACCATGTCGCGGGTTTGTGGCGGCTGTGGTGGATCCCTCCGGGCGATACCCCCGACCGCGGTACCTACGTGCACTACGACGCGGAAGTGATGCTTGCGGTGCTCGCGCTGGAAGCACACCGGGCTGGCGCGATCGTCGTCGGCGAGGACTTGGGCACTGTAGAGCCAGAAGTCACCGAGGCGCTGAGCGACAACGGCATGCTGGGTTGCGCGGTGTCCTGGTTTACCCGTGACGAGTCCATCCCCGAACAACCGCTGCTGCCCGCATCGAAGTGGCCGACGCAGGCGGCCGCTAGCCTGTCGACACACGACCTGCCCACGGCGGCGGGTTTCTTTCGTGCTGAGCATGTTCGGGTTCGTGCGGATCTCGGCCTGCTCGTGGAAGTGCCGGCTGAGCAAGCCTCGGCCGCTAAAGAAAAAGCAGAGTGGCTCGACCTACTGCGATCCGAAGGGCTACTGCCCGCCGATCCGAACGAGACGGCAATTATCTCGGCAATGCATCGCTACCTGGCGGCGACCCCGAGCCGGCTCAAACTGATCTCGCCGTATGACGTCGTGGCCGAACCGCGACAACCCAACCTGCCCGGCACCATCGACGAGTATCCGAACTGGCGGTTGCCGCTGCCGCAGACGCTCGAACAACTGCGAGACGATCCGCGAGTCGCTGAGATCACGGCCATTTTCCGGGCAGACGCTCGCGGCTGAACTCAGTTGGCCTGCCGGCGACGCAGGTCGATCGAGATCACGTCGGCAACGTGCTGATCGGTCGCCGCGCTGATCACGCTGCTGCTGCGCCGCACGCTTCCCGCCAATTCGGTATAGTCCCAGGCTAAGTCGCTGACTTCGCGCTTGGTCCGGTCAAGCGCGGTGCCCAGCTCCGCCGCGATGCGCCGGACATGCAGTACCGTGACGTCGACGGCTTCCGCAGCGATAACGGCGACGCGATTCAACTCTTGCTCCAGCATGAACATCCCTCCCCCGAATGTTCCCTTGAGCTTAAGGCTTAATCCTCCGGGTTGTAACCGAGGTTGGGGCCCAGCCAGCGCTCGGCTTCGGCCAGGGTCCAGCCCTTGCGCTTGGCGTAGTCAGCGACCTGGTCCTGGGCCATCCGGCCGACCACGAAGTACTGCGACTGCGGGTGCGAGAAGTACCAGCCGCTGACGGCGGCGCCGGGCCACATCGCCATCGACTCGGTCAGCTCGATGCCGGTGCGCTCCTGCACGTCCATCAACTTGAACAGCGTCACCTTCTCGGTGTGCTCCGGGCAGGCCGGGTAGCCCGGCGCGGGGCGGATTCCCCGGTATTTCTCCCCGATGAGCGCCTCGTTGTCCAGCTGCTCGTCCGGCTGGAATCCCCAGAACTCCTTGCGGACCCGTTGGTGCATGCGTTCGGCGAAGGCCTCCGCCAGCCGGTCGGCGATCGACTCCAGCAGGATCGCGCTGTAGTCGTCGAGGGCCGCCTTGAACTCGGCGATCTTCTCCTGGCTGCCGAGCCCGGCGGTGACGGCGAAGGCGCCGACGTAGTCGGCCAGACCTGTTTCTTTGGGGGCGATGTAGTCGCCCAACGACCGGTTCGGGATGCCGTCGCGGTGCTCGCCCTGCTGGCGCAGGTTGTGCAACGTGGTCAGCACCTCGGTGCGGGTGTCGTCGGTGTACACCTCGATGTCGTCACCGACCGCGTTCGCCGGGAAGAACCCGATCACCCCGTTGGCGGTCAGCCATTTCTCCTTGATCGCGGTGTCGAGCATCTCTTGGGCGTCGTCGTACAACTTGCGGGCCGCCTCGCCGGTGGCCGGGTTGTTGAGGATGTCGGGGAAGCGGCCCTTCATCTCCCAGGCGTTGAAGAACGGTTGCCAGTCGATGTACTCGCGCAGCTCGGCGAGGTCGTAGTCCTGAAAATCCCGTACGCCGAGTCCTTGTGCGGGCACCGGCGGCGTGTAGCCGTCCCACTCGATCGGCGTCCGGTTGGCGCGGGCCTTCTCCAACGTCAGCATCGGCCGTTCGTTCTTCTGGGCGTGCCGTTCCCGCAGCGAGGCGTAATCCTTCTCGGTGGCCTCCAGCAAGGCTGGTCGTTGTTTGTCGTCCAGCAGCGCCGCGGCCACCGGCACCGAGCGCGACGCGTCCTTGACCCACACCACCGGGCCGCTGCGACGCGGCGCCACCTTGACGGCCGTGTGGGCGCGCGAGGTGGTCGCGCCACCGATCAGCAGCGGGATCTCCAGCCCGCCGCGTTCCATCTCGGTGGCGAAATTGACCATCTCGTCCAGGGACGGGGTGATCAGCCCGGACAGCCCGATGATGTCAGCGTCGTGTTCCTTCGCCGCGGCCAGGATCTTCTCGGCGGGCACCATCACGCCGAGGTCGATCACTTCGAAGTTGTTGCACTGCAGGACGACCCCGACGATGTTCTTGCCGATGTCGTGGACGTCGCCCTTCACGGTCGCCATGATGATCGTGCCGTTGGTGTCCTTTGCGGCTGCGGTGCCGTTCTGCTCTTTCTCCTTCTCGATGAACGGCAGCAGGTACGCGACGGCCTTCTTCATCACCCGGGCCGACTTCACCACCTGGGGCAGGAACATCTTGCCGGAGCCGAACAGATCGCCGACGACGTTCATGCCGTCCATCAGGGGGCCCTCGATCACCTCGATCGGGCGACCACCCGCGGCGGCGATCTCGGCCCGCAACTCTTCGGTGTCCGCATCGACGTGCGCGTCGATGCCCTTGACCAGCGCGTGCGTAATCCGTTCGCGCACCGGCAAGGATCGCCACTCCGCAACCTTGGAGTCTTCGGGTCCTTCCGACTTGTTGAAACGCTCGGCTATCTCCAGCAGCCGCTCGGCCGCGTCCTCGCGACGGTTCAAGACGACGTCCTCGATCCGGTCCCGCAGCTCGGGGTCGATCGAGTCGTAGGGCACCAGCGCACCGGCGTTGACGATGCCCATGTCCAGGCCGGCCTTGATGGCGTGGAACAGGAACACCGCGTGAATCGCCTCGCGGACGGGGTTGTTGCCGCGGAACGAGAACGACACGTTCGAGATGCCGCCGGAGATGTGCACCCCGGGCAGGTTCTCCTTGATCCAGGCGCACGCCTCGATGAAGTCGATCCCGTAGGTGGCGTGCTCCTCGATACCGGTCGCCAGCGCGAAGCAGTTGGGGTCGAAGATGATGTCCTCGGCCGGGAACCCGACCTCTTCGGTCAGGATCCGGTAGGCGCGCCCGCAAATCTGTTTGCGGCGCTCCAGATTGTCGGCCTGGCCCTGCTCGTCGAAGGCCATCACGACGACGGCCGCGCCGTACTTGCGGCACAGCCGCGCCTCGCGGATGAACTTCTCCTCGCCCTCCTTCATCGAGATCGAGTTGACGATCGGCTTGCCCTGCACGTTCTTCAGGCCCGCCTCGATGACGTCCCACTTGGAGGAGTCGATCATCACGGGGACGCGACTGATGTCCGGCTCGGCCGCGATCAGCTTGGTGAACCGGTCCATGGCGGCGACGCCGTCGATCATGCCCTCGTCCATGTTGATGTCGATGACCTGCGCACCTACCTCGACCTGCTGCAGGGCCACCGACAGCGCGGTGTCGTAGTCCTCGGCCTTGATCAGGTTGCGGAACCGGGCCGACCCGGTGATGTTGGTGCGCTCACCGATGTTGACGAACAGCGAGTCCTCGGTGATGTTGAGCGGCTCCAGGCCCGAGAGCCGGGTGGCCACCTCGATCTGCGGCAGTTCGCGCGGCGGTTTGCCATCGACGACCTTGGCGATCTCGGCGATGTGCGGCGGCGCGGTCCCGCAGCAACCACCGACCAGGTTGACCAGGCCTGCCTCGGCGAAGTCGGCGATGTAGCCGGCCTGACGCTCCGGGGTCTCGTCGTACTCGCCAAAGGCGTTGGGCAGCCCGGCATTCGGGTAGCAGGAGACGAAGGTGTCCGCGATTCGGGACATCTCGGCGATGTAGGGCCGCATCTCCGGCGCACCCAGGGCGCAGTTCAGGCCGACCGCGATCGGCTTCGCGTGCCTGATCGCGTTCCAGAACGCGTCGGTGACCTGACCGGACAACGTCCGTCCGGAAGCGTCGGTGATGGTGCCCGAGATGATCACCGGCCAGCGGCGGCCGCGCTCCTCGAACAGCGTCTCGACGGCGAACACCGCCGCCTTGGCGTTCAGCGAGTCGAAGATCGTCTCGACGATAAGGAGGTCGGCGCCGCCGTCGACCAGGCCGTTGGCGGCTTCGAGGTAGGCGGCCACCAGCTGGTCGTAGGAGACGTTGCGGGCCCCGGGGTCATTGACGTCTGGCGAGATCGACGCGGTCCGCGTGGTCGGCCCGATCGCGCCGGCCACGTAGCGGGGCTTGGACGGGGTGCTGAATTCGTCGGCGGCCTTACGGGCTAGGGCGGCGCCGGCGTAGTTGAGCTCGTAGGCCAGCTCGTGCATGTCGTAATCGGAGAGCGAGACCGCGTTCGCATTGAACGTGTTGGTCTCCACGATGTCCGCGCCCGCCTCGAGGTACTCGCGGTGGATGCCCTCGATGATCTGCGGCTGCGTCAGGGTGAGCAGGTCATTGTTGCCCTGCAGAGCGGTCGGCCACTCGGTGAACCGGTCGCCGCGGTAGCCCGCCTCGTCCGGCCGGTCGCGCTGGATCGCCGTGCCCATCGCGCCGTCGATCACCATGATCCGCTCGCGCAGCGCTGCCGTCAGTTCGGCGGTGCAGTCGGGGCGGATGTTCGGCGCGAAAACCTGCGATTCGATGGCAGTCACATGCATTCCTTCCATGACGGAAGGCGTCCTTGACTCTGCCGAGCGTGGCGGATACCGGGCGGGCCCAGGACCCGCCAAATAGCCGTTGCAACGCCTCTCGACGTAAAAGTCTACGTCGTCACCCCACGTCTGGACGCCCAGCTCGACCCGACCCGCTTGGCGACCGTTGCCCTTGAATACCAGCTGGCGGATCCTGTCGGCACTGTAGTAGTTAACAAGTCTAACCAGATTGCAGTCGAACCTATTTCGTCTTGACCGCGTCGACGCCGGTCGTGGAGTCGAGCGCGCTCGCAGCAATCACGCCACAAGGATAGTCGTTCTATGCAAATGCCCTGGTGCGCTGGCCACCGCGCAGCTGAGGCCCGTCGCCGAGCGGGCAGGCCTTAGGCTGATTCTGTGACTCCGCCGGATCGTGGCCCGGAAGCCTCTGCGCTCCCCGACCTCCACAACACGATTGTTGTGGCCGCGTTCGAGGGCTGGAATGACGCCGGTGACGCCGCCAGCGACGCGTTGGAGCACCTCGACGCGATCTGGGAAGCCCACCCGATCGTGGAGATCGACGACGAGGCGTACTACGACTACCAGGTGAATCGCCCGGTCATCCGCCAGGTCGACGGCGTGACCCGCGAACTGGTGTGGCCGGCGATGCGGATCACCCACTGCCGGCCCCCCGGCAGCGACCGCGACATCGTGCTGATGCACGGCGTGGAGCCCAACATGCGCTGGCGCACGTTCTGCGCCGAGCTGGTCGCGATCGCCGACAAGCTCAACGTCGACACGGTCGTGATCCTCGGTGCGCTGCTGGCCGACACTCCGCACACGCGGCCGGTGCCGGTCTCCGGTGCGGCCTACTCCCCCGAGTCCGCCGAACGTTTCGGCCTGCAGGAGACCCGCTACGAGGGACCGACCGGGATCGCCGGGGTGTTCCAGGACGCCTGCGTGGCCGCCGGAATCCCCGCGGTGACGTTCTGGGCCGCGGTGCCGCATTACGTGTCTCACCCGCCGAACCCGAAGGCGACGGTGGCCCTGCTGCGCCGCGTCGAGGATGTGCTCGACATCGAGGTTCCGCTGGCCCATTTGCCGGCCCAGGCCGAGGAGTGGGAGCTGGCGGTCACCGAGATGGCCGCCGAGGATGAGGACCTGGCCGAATATGTCCAGTCGCTGGAGCAACGCGGCGACGCCGAGGTCGATGTGAACGAAGCCCTGGGCAAGATCGACGGCGACGCGCTGGCCGCGGAGTTCGAGCGCTACCTGCGCCGTCGTCGCCCCGGATTCGGCCGGTAGCCGCGCGTCTGCTCCTGTTGCCCTCGTCGGCCGACTGCGAAAAGATCGCTGGCGAACCAACCGGATAAGCAGCACCCGATCCGGGGCAGCCCAGCGGGTTGGGCGAACGACGACGATTGGATCCACCATGGCCGCCGTGCCCGATACGCCCGAGCCCGAACCGGGCGCGGAGCCACCCGCCACCCTCAACGAAGAAGCCGGCTACCACAAGGGGCTCAAGCCCCGGCAGCTGCAGATGATCGCGATCGGCGGCGCAATCGGAACCGGGCTTTTCCTCGGCGCCAGCGGCCGACTCGTCAAGGCCGGCCCCGGGCTTTTCCTGGTGTACGCGTTCTGCGGGATCTTCGTGTTCTTCATGCTGCGGGCCCTCGGCGAGCTGGTGCTGCACCGCCCGTCGTCGGGTTCGTTCGTGTCCTACGCGCGCGAATTCTTCGGCGAGAAGGCCGCTTACGCCGTCGGCTGGATGTACTTCCTGAACTGGGCGATGACGTCGATCGTCGACACCACCGCGATCGCCACCTACCTGCATCACTGGGCCGCGTTCGGGCCGATCCCGCAGTGGGTGCTCGCGCTCATCGCGTTGGTGGCGGTGCTGTCGATGAACCTGATCTCCGTCGAATGGTTCGGCGAGTTCGAATTCTGGGCGGCGCTGATCAAGGTGGTGGCACTGGTCGCCTTCCTGATCGTGGGAATTGTGTTCCTGGCCGGGCGATTCCACATCGACGGGCATGAGACCGGACCCGGCATCTGGGACTCCCATGGCGGCCTGGTCCCGACCGGTGTGGTACCGCTACTGGTGACGGCCTCCGGAGTGGTATTCGCTTACGCCGGTGTGGAATTGGTGGGCATTGCCGCCGGCGAGACCGCCGAGCCGGAGAAGATCATGCCGCGCGCGATCAACTCGGTGATCCTCCGCGTCGCAATCTTCTATGTCGGATCGGTCTTGCTGCTGGGGCTGCTGCTGCCCTACACCGCCTACAAGAAAGGCGAAAGCCCGTTCGTCACGTTTTTTTCCAATATTGGTTTCCACGGGGCCGGTGATCTGATGAACATCGTGGTCCTCACCGCGGCGCTGTCCAGCCTGAACGCCGGGCTCTATTCGACCGGCCGCGTCATGCATTCGCTGGCGGTGAGCGGCAGCGGCCCGACATTCGCGATGCGAATGACGAAACGCGGTGTGCCCTATGGGGGTATCGCCATGACCGCCGTCATCTGCCTCGGCGGTATCGCGCTCAACGCCTTCAACCCCGGTGAAGCCTTCGAAATCGTGCTGCACGACGCCGCTTTGGGCATCATCGCGTCCTGGGGAATGATCGTGCTGTGTCAGCTTCGGTTCTACAAGCGGACACAAGAGGGGGCCCTGCAGCGCCCCGGCTTCCGGATGCCGTTCACGCCCTACAGCGGCTACATCACCTTGGTTTTCCTGGTCGGCATTGTGGTGCTGATGGCATTCGACGAGCCCGCCGGCACCTCGAGCGTCGCCGCGTTGATCGTCATCGTCCCGGCGCTGATCGGGGGTTGGTTCCTGGTGCGTAAGCGGGTGGCGGCGTCCGCCGCGCGCTGGTGAGTTAGGCCTTGCCCAGGTCCTCGTTGTAAGCACTCGTCGACCGCCCGAGTGCGGCGACCTCGGCATCCATCTGGGTCACCAGTTGGGCGGAAGTTCTGCGAACGGGAAGTTCACCGACGGCACTGGACATCAAAGGCTTGAGCCAGCGGAATGCGACCACCCAGCCCGGGCAATAGACGCGGGCCTTGCGGCCCTCGATGCCTTTGACGAAGGCCGTCGCGCACTTGTCCACCGAGGTGGTCTTGCTCAACGGCCAGGGCAGCGCCTTGAGGAAGTCGCCGAACGAGGCCAGGTCCGACTTGGTGTCGCGCACCAGCGCCGTGTCGATCCAGGACATGTGCGCCACACCGACGCCGACGCCGCGATGGCCGACCTCGAGGCGCAGCGCGTTGGCCAGATGCTCATTACCGGCCTTGGACACGTCGTAGGACGCCATCCCCGGGGCCGCCGCGAACGCGGCCAGCGACGAGACGATCAGCAGGTAGCCGCGCCGCTCGATCAGCGCGGGCAGCGCGGCGCGGGCGGTGTGAAAGACGCCCAGCAGGTTGACGTCCAGCACCCGCTTGAAGGCCTCGGGGTCGACCTGCAACACCGACCCGTAGCTGGCGATGCCGGCGTTGGCCACCGCGACATCGAGACCGCCGAAGCGTGCCACCGCGTTGTCGACGACGGCCTGCATGGCGGGCAGATCGCGCACATCGGCGACCGCGGTCAGCACCTGCTCGTCGCCGCCGAGTTCGACGGCGATCGTGTCGAGCGCGGCCTTGTCGAGGTCGGTCAGGACGAGTTTGGCCCCAAGGCGCGCAACCGGCGCGCGACCTCAGCGCCGATTCCGCGCGCGCCTCCGGTGATCAGAACGACTTTGTCTTGCAGTGATGTCACGGCCGTCTACTACCTTTCGCAGCGATTACAGTTCCACGCCGAGTAGCGCATCGATCACGGTGGCCACCAGCTTGGGCGCTTCCTCGTCGTGTCCGCCGTACTCGAGCACGTCAGCAGTCCAACCATCAAGTGCCGCAATGGCTTTGGGACTATCGAGATCGTCGGCCAAGTACTTGCGCACCCGGGCGATGACGTCGGTCGCATCCGGACCGGCGGGTAGCGTCGTCGCGGTGCGCCAGCGCTGCAGCCGCGCGGCCGACTCGTCGAGCAGCTGCTGGCTCCAGGACCGGTCCGCGCGATAGTGCCCGGCCAGCAGGCCGAGCCGAATCGCCGCCGGCTCGACGCCCTGCGCGCGCAGCCCCGACACCAGCACCAGGTTCCCGCGGCTCTTCGACATCTTGTGCCCGTCCCAGCCGATCATCCCGGCGTGCACGTAGTGCCGAGCGAATCGCCTTTCGCCCCTTACACATTCGGCATGCGCGGCGGTGAACTCGTGATGCGGGAAGATCAAATCGGTGCCGCCGCCCTGAATGTCGAGGCCGCTGCCGATGCGGCTGAGCGCGATCGCCGCGCATTCGACGTGCCAGCCGGGCCGGCCGGGGCCGAACGGTGACGGCCAGCTCGGCTCCCCGGGCCGCTCGGCGCGCCACAGCAGCGCGTCGAGTTGGTCGGTCTTGCCGGCGCGGTCCGGGTCGCCACCGCGCTCGGCGAACAGCCGCAGCATGGTGTCGCGGTCGTAGCCGGACTCATAGCCGAACTGCGGTGTGGCGTCCGCGCGGTAGTAGACGCCCGGATACTCCCCGATTTCCGGGTCGACGACGTACGCCGCCCCGGACGCCAGCATCTTCTCGACGAGCTCCACGACTTCGGCAATGGCTTCGGTCGCCCCCACGTACTCGCGCGGCGGCAACACCCGCAGCGCGGTCATGTCCGCACGGAACAGCGCCACCTCGCGGTCGCCGAGTTCACGCCAGTCGATGCCGTCGCGTCTGGCCCGCTCGAACAGCGGATCGTCGACGTCGGTGACGTTCTGCACGTAGTGCACGTCGTGCCCCAGATCTCGCCACAGCCGGTGCACCAGGTCGAACGCCAGATAGGTCGCCGCGTGTCCCAGATGCGTGGCGTCGTACGGGGTGATGCCGCAGACGTACATGGTCGCGGTGGGTCCCGCCGCTACGGGCCGGACCTGGCGGTCGGAGGTGTCGTAGAGCCGTAGTTCCGGGCCGCGTCCGGGCACCACCGGAACCCGTGCGGGAGACCACGACTGCATGCTGTCGACTCTAGGCCCGCCGACGATGCGGCCCGCGCAGCGGGCGGCTGAGAAGGCGGGCAATCCAGGCTAGGCCGGGCCGGTTAGCGCCATGCGTCGCGGATGGCGCCGAGCAAGATCGGCGCCACCTCCGCACGACACATCACGAAGTCGGGTAGGTACGGATCTTCCTGGTTGTAGCGCATCGGCGAGCCGTCCAGCCGTGACGCGTGCATGCCCGCGGCCATCACCACCCCGGCCGGCGCGGCCGAATCCCACTCCCATTGGCCGCCGGCGTGCAGGTAGGCGTCGACGTCGCCGTCGATGATGGCCATCGCTTTGGCGCCCGCCGAGCCGATCCCCACCGGCTGGATCGCCAGCGACTGCCGGATACGGTGCAGCACGGCCGGTGGCCGGGTGGCGCTGACGGCGATCCGCAGTGTGTGCGGAATCCCGACCCGGGCCTGGCTGTCGTTTACGGTGTCACTGCGATACACGATGTTGTCGCGCGCGGGTAAAGAGACTGCGGCGTCGGTGATTTCGCCATTCTTTTCGGGCTGGCCGGTGGAGGAGCGCTGCCACAGCGCGATGTGTACCGCCCAGTCGTCACGCCCGGGAGTGGAGAACTCGCGGGTGCCGTCCACCGGGTCGATGATCCAGACCCGGTCGTGCTTGAGCCGCTCGAGGTCGTCGTAGGCTTCCTCGCTGAGCACCGCATCGTCGGGACGCTCGGCCCGCAGCCGGCGCAGGATCAACTCGTTGGCCAGGCTGTCGCCGGCGTCGCCGAGCATCCAGGGATGGCCGAACCCGACCTCCTCACGCACCTTCAGCAGCAGTTCCCCCGCGTCGGCGGCGAGATCGGCGGCCAATTCGGCGTCAGTCATCTCATTGCGCGTTTTGGGGGCGGCCGGGCTCACCGCTTCAGTATCGCCGACGGCGAAGCCGGACCCTAAAACGCGGGCCAGGGAATGGGGCGATGCCGATTGGGCGTGGGCATCACCGGGTTGTCCAGCAACGCGTGCGTCCGCATGCCCAGCGCCGCGATCTCGGTGCGGGTGATCTGGCCGGCCAGCGCATCGCCGAATCCGTCGCCGAGCGCGTCGGCCAGGCCGGCAACCGAGGCCAGGGTGTCTTCGTCGATCGGCTTGCCGGCCCATCCCCACAGCACGGTGCGCAGCTTGTTCTCGACGTGCAGGCATACGCCGTGGTCGACGCCGTAGACGTGGCCCTCGAGGTCGCGCAGCACGTGCCCACCCTTACGGTCGGCATTGTTGACCAGCACGTCGAACACCGCCATCCGCCACAAGCGAATGTCGTCGGCGTGCATCAGGACGACCTCGTCGCCGCGGTAGTCGTGGGCCCGCAGCACCGGCAGATAACCCGGCTGCTGCCGGTCGGCGGGAAACAGATCCACCAGATCCGGGCCCGGTCGCGGATCGCTGTCCACCGCGTCACCGGGCTGCTGCACCCACTGCTGCAACATGCCCGGGCCCGCCGGCCCATGACGAATGATGGTGTAGGGCACCAGGTTCCAGCCCAGCCGCGTCGAGACCTGATACGCGGCGAGTTCGCGGCCGGCCAGCGTCCCGTCGGGGAAGTCCCAGAGCGGCTGCTCCCCGGAGATCGGCTTGTAGACGCAGTGCACGCTGGCGTCGCCGAGCGTGGACTCGCACAGGAAGGTGGCGTTACTGGCCGAGCGGATCCGTCCGAGAACCGTCAGCTCGCCGTCCCGCAAGACCTCGCGATCGTCATGCTCGTTATTCCGGGGGGTCATCGGTGGATCCGAGTAGCGCGCTGCGCTTATAGCCGTTGGCGCGCGGGCAGATGTGGCCCTCGGGGTCCAGCGGTTCCTCGCACAGGGGGCAGGGCGGGCGTCCCGCCGAGATCACGCGATTGGATCGGGTGGCGAACTGCCGCGCCGACTCCGGGGTCAAGAACACGCGCACCGCGTCGGGGCCTTCGTCGGTGTCGTCGAGCACCACCGAGGCGTCGAACTCGGCATCGGTGACGGCAAGCAGTTCGACGACGACGGTCTGGGCTTCGGAGTCCCAGCCGAGGCCCATCGTGCCGACCCGGAACTCCGCGTCGACGGGCGTGATGAGCGGGTTGAGATCGTCGACCTCGGCCGGTTCCGGTGGGACAGGTGTGCCGAACCGGCGGTTCACCTCGAGCAGCAGTGCACCGATGCGCTCGGCGAGCACGGCGACCTGTTGCTTCTCCAGCACCACGGACACCACTCGCGAATCGCCCACCGCTTGGATGTAGAACGTGCGATTTCCGGGCTGACCAACGGTCCCGGCCACGAAGCGGTCGGGTGTACGGAATACATGGATTGCGCGAGCCATGGCACCTCCAAAATACCGGCTGTTGCCGTCGCAAGGCGATTCGATTCGGTTGCTGCAACCGAGTTAGTCAGTGGTTCCCCCGACGACCGCGTCGCTCGATGGCGTCGCTTCGGCCGGTTGTTGTTGCGGCTCTTCTGATTTGTCGCTTTCGGCGTCGGTCTTGGGCGGCGGACCCGCGCGTAACGCCGCGGCCAGCCGTCCACCGGTGTGGTTGACGTGTACCACGAACGGCCGCAGCGGGGTGTATCGAATCACACTCACCGACGCCGGGTCGGCGGTGACGCGCTGGAACCCGTCCAGATGCATGCCGCACGCGTCGGCGATCAACGACTTGATGACATCACCGTGAGTGCAAGCCAACCACAGCGCGTCGCCGCCGTGCTCCTCGCCGAGCCGCCGGTCGTGTTCCCGCACGGCGGCGACCGCGCGCGACTGCACTTGCGCCAAGCCCTCACCGCCGGGAAACACCGCCGCGCTGGCGTGCACCTGCACCACCCGCCACAGCGGCTCGTTGGTCAGCTCGCCGATCTTGCGGCCCGTCCAGTCGCCGTAGTCCACCTCGGCGAGCCGGTCCTCCACGAGCGGCTCCAGGCACAGCGCGTCGGCCAGCGGCGCGACCGTGTTCCGGCAGCGCAGCAGCGGCGAGGTGATGACCGCGCGGATCGGCAGGTCGCCGATCCGGTCGATCAGCCCCATGGCCTGCTCGCGGCCCTTGTCGTCGAGGTCGACCCCCTCGGAGCGGCCGGCCAGGATGCCGGCGGTGTTCGACGTCGAGCGGCCGTGGCGCAACAGGATGACGGTCATGTCGCCGCCACCGTGCCGATCGCCAGGTGTCCGGACGACGAGACCGGAAGAAACTCCGTCAAACCCTGGACTACCGACAGCACAGTGACCTGCCACCACGACATCACCGAAACCGCTGCCACGACGACGACCGTACCTGGTGTGGTAGGCCGCTACCCGAAGCGACTAGCGCGGGACGGGAATCGCCGCGGCGACCGAGTCGCGCACCGCGGCGGTCAGACTGCGCTCGTCGGTGACATCGATGTCGACCAGACCGCGGACCGCCGTCGCGACCACGTCCTCAGCCTGCGGAACGGGCCCGGTAAGGCAGGGCCGGTAAACTTCGACGACAAGCGAACGATGTTCGATGTGAAACGAAAAGCTGCGTCCGTCACCGACTTGCCCATATCCGCTCGCGAAGATTCCTGTCGAAATGTCCTCGACAGCAAACTCATTGTCCGCGGTATGCCGGTCTGCGGTGACGGTCATAATTCGACCATACCTCTCCAGTACGGGCGGATGTGGACAACATCGGCCTATTGGATGCGGAACCGTTCCTTACAATTTGTATTCCACGTCCGGCGAATCAAGGTTGGTTGTTGCTATCACGGCTTAAGCGCGAGAAACTTACAGTTCAGCGATGTTTTGTTGGCCTTGTCACTTTGCTGATATTGATCGCCGGTTGTTCATCGAATCCGCTCGCAAGCGCCCCGCCGACCATTGAAGCGGCGCGCCCCGCCCAGTCGCCGCCGGCATCGCAGCACCCGGTCGGCACCGTGCGTCCGTTGGCCGGGGCTGCGACGGCGACGGTGTTCGACGGCGGCACTCACCAACTGGCGGTGTTGACCCCCGGCGGCGATCCCGCGGCTTCCGCGAGCGTCGCGATATTCGGTCCAGGGCAGGTCACGCCGCGTGTGATCGGCCTGCCGGGACCGGCTGGGGCGTTGACCAGGGACGGCCACGGCACGGTTTACCTGGCCACCCGCGGCGGCTACGTCGTGCTGGATCTGGCCGACGGCCATGTTGCACGGGTGCATGTCGCCGAGAACGTGGATTTCACCGCGATCGCGCGCCGTGCCGACGGCAAGCTGGTGCTGGGCAGCGCCGACGGCGCCGTGTACACGTTGGGTTCGTCTGGCGGTGCCGTCGAGAACCGGACGAAGATCTTCGCCCGGGTCGATTGGCTTGTCACGCAAGGCAATACCACCGTGGTACTGGATCGCGGTCAGACCTCGGTGACGACGATCGGCGCCGACGGCCGGGTCGCGCAGTCGCTGCGAGCCGGCGCCGGCGCGACCACGATGGCCGCCGATCCGGCGGGCCGGGTCCTGGTGGCCGACACCCGCGGCGACGAACTGCTGGTGTACGGCGTCGACCCGCTGATCCTGCGGCAGGCCTACCCGGTGCGGCAGGCCCCGCATGGATTGGCGGGCTCGCGCGATTTGGCTTGGGTGTCTCAAACCGCATCGAATACTGTTATTGGTTACGATTTATCAACCGGAATTCCCGTCGAAAAGGTGCGTTACCCAACTGTGCAGCAACCCAACTCGTTGGCCTTTGACGAGGCTTCGGACACGTTGTACGTGGTGTCGGGGTCCGGGGCGGGGGTCCAGGTCATCGAGCGCGCGGCGGGAACACGTTGACGGCGCCGCGGTGGAGTCGGCTGCCGGCGGGCTGGGTCGCGGATATGTCGGACGACTACGAGTGGGTGCCGCTGCGCCTGCCGCCGGAGGTGACCAGGCTGACCGCCTCGATCCGGCTGTCCATCGAGGCGGAGTACCGCGGCTGGGAGCTGACCCGAGTGCGACTGTATAACGACGGCAGCAGACGGGTATTGTTGCGCCGCAAGAAATCTCGTGTCAGTGACCGGCGGCCCGATCAGCCGGAACTGTGACGGTGGATAGCGGTCTGTACGGCGTACTGCGTCGGCTGTTTTTCTTGGTCCCGCCCGAGCGCATTCACACGCTGGTGTTCACCGCCCTGCGCGGTGCGACGTCCGCCGGGGTGTTGAGGCGGCTGCTGCACCGGCTGCTGGGCCCGACCGATCCGGTGTTGTCCAGCACGGTGTTCGGGGTGCATTTCCCCGCGCCACTCGGGCTGGCCGCCGGGTTCGACAAGGACGGCATGGGGCTCAGTACCTGGGGTGCCTTGGGTTTCGGGTATGCGGAGGTCGGGACCGTCACCGCGCACCCACAGCCCGGCAATCCGGCGCCGCGCCTGTTCCGGCTGCCCGAGGATCGGGCACTGCTGAACCGGATGGGGTTCAACAATCACGGCGCCGCGGCGCTGGCCGGCCGTCTCGCCGGCCAGCGGCCGGATGTGCCGATCGGGGTGAACATCGGCAAGACCAAGGCCACACCCGCCGCCGAGGCCGTCGAGGACTACCGCGCCAGCGCCCGGCTCCTCGGCCCGCTGGCGTCGTATCTGGTGGTCAACGTCAGCTCGCCCAACACGCCGGGGCTGCGGGATCTGCAGGCGGTCGAGTCGCTGCGGCCGATCCTGTCAGCCGTGCTCGCCGAGACGTCGGTGCCGGTGCTGGTGAAGATCGCCCCCGACGTCTCCGATTCCGACGTCGACGACATCGCGGACTTGGCCGTCGAGCTGGGGCTAGCCGGCATCGTCGCGACCAATACCACGGTGTCGCGCGCCGGCCTGCGCACGCCGGGCGTCGTCGAGCTGGGCCCTGGTGGCATTTCCGGGCCGCCGGTGGCACACCGCGCCGCCGAGGTGCTGCGCCGGCTGTATCGCCGGGTCGGTGATCGCCTGGTGCTGATCAGCGTCGGGGGCATCGAGTACGCCGACGACGCGTGGGAGCGGATCACCGCGGGCGCGTCACTGCTGCAGGGCTATACCGGCTTCATCTACGGAGGCGGCTTGTGGCCCAAGCATATTCACGACGGTATCGCGAAGCGGCTGCACGACGGCGGCTTCGCGTCGCTGAGCGATGCGGTCGGATCGGCGGAGCGGCTGCCCGGCACCCCGCCGGGCTAGGCCGCACCGTCTTCGCCGTCGACCAAGACGTTCTCGGGATGATGGAACGTGTTGATTAGCGGCTGGCCGTGGTCGAGATGCGGTGGTGGAATCCATTCGGTCGCACCGTCTCTGCGTTTTCGGGTGGTCCAGCCGGTCTCGAGAAGTTTGTGATGAGTACCGCACGCGAAGGTGAGCTGGTCGATGTCGGTGCGGTGCGTGCTGGCCCAGTCCTCGACGTGATGCAACTCGCACAAGTAGCCGGGCACGTCGCAGCCGGGGTGTGTGCAACCACGATCCTTGGCGTAGAGCACTATTCGTTGACCGGGTGAAGCCAATCGCTTGGTGTGATACCGCCCGATGGCATCACCCTCGTCGAAGATCGCCAGGTAATGATGGGCGTGGCGGGCCAGGCGGATCACGTCGGTCATCGGTAGCAGGGCGCCTCCAGCGGTAAGGCCCGTGCCGGTCGCCGCTTCGAGGTCTTTCAGCGTGGTGGTGACGATGATCGTGGCCGGTAAACCGTTGTGCTGTCCGAGTTTTCCGCTGGCCAGCAGTGCCCGTAGCGCGGCGTGGAGGCCGTCGTGGTTACGTTGGGCCATCGATCGGAGGTCGCGTGGTGCGTCATCGGACGGGCAGTCGATGACAGGCGTTTCGTCCTCGGGGTTGCACATCCCCGGCGCGGCGAGCTTGGCTAACACCGCCTCCACGGTGGCGCGCGCGTCCGGCGTCAGCCAGCCCCGCACCGGGGACATGCCGTCCATGTCCTGCTTGCCCAGGACGAATCCGCGTCGGCGGGCACGATCCTCGTCGGTGTAGTTGCCGTCGGGATTCAGGCAAGCGGCCAGCCGGTCGGCGAGCTTAGCGAGCTGCTCGGGCCGATACTGGGCGGCGTGTTCGGCCAGATCCCTCTCGACGCATTCCCGGGTCTCAATGTCTACCGACTGCGGCAACCGGTCGAAGAACTGGCGGATCACCGAGATGTGGGATGGGCCGATTTTGCCGTCGCGCTGGACCTCAGCGGTCGCGGTCAATAGCGGCCGCAGCGGCTCGCCGGTGATCGCGCGCCGCGGCCCTAAATCGGCGGCCTCGGCAATTCGCCGGCCGGCCTCGCCACGAGAGATGCGCAGTCGGTCGGCCAAGGCATGAGAAACCTTGCCGCCCAGCTCTTCCGGCGTAGCCTGCTCGGCAACCTGATTGATCAACTCATGCCCCGGTACCCGGAGCCGCCGTGTCTCGCGTTCGAGGCGCTCCAACAACGCCAACCGCTCCGGAGTGGTCAACGCATCAAACGAATGCCCGACGACACGTGACACCGCGCCACGCAGCGCGTCGAAATCCGCTTGGATCTCCTCGCGGCTACTCGAACGCATGTTCGAATGATACCGAGGCCCACCGACAAGAACGTCCTGCGCGAGACCACTGAAACGGTAGTGACTCAAGTGATTTGAGTGATTTAGGTGTTGCGATGCCGCGAGAAGGGGCTGGTGAGCTCGTATTTGCGCGCCGCCAGCTTCCCCATCATGAAGTCGTAGCGTTCCAGCAACTCCCACAGCTCGGCAGTGGTAAGTCCCTCGAACGACAACTTGGAAATACCAAGCAGCGCGGCGTCGAGGGCAACCTCGGACCCGGCCAGATCAATTACAGAACGCATGGCCGGAGGCTATTGCCGCCCACCGACAAGGGCCGCGGCCTAGGCGCGGCCCGAAAGATATTCGGCGACGAAATCGCCTGTGCGACGGTGCCATTCGAAGTACGGCCGCACCATCGAATGGCCCGCACCCTCGATTCCCACCCACTGCGCGTCCAGCCCGCGCTCACGGGCCCGCAGCGTCTGGACGCGTGAGGCCTGCGGATCGGTGCGGGTATCGGCGGTGCCGTGCACGACCAGCAGCCGGGTCGGCGCCTCGATCAGGTCACCGTCGTCCCGGGGCCAGTACGGCGCCAGCGCGACCAGCGCGCCGACCTGCCCGCCGGCGGCCAGTCGAGTCGCGACTCGACCGCCCATGGAGTGGCCAACCAGCACAATGTTTTTCGGCTCGAAACGGCGACGGACGGCATCGAACACCGCGGTCGCGTCGACCACCGGGTCGTAACGCGGGCTGTTCCAGCCGCGCAGCCGGTACTGGACCCGGCGCACCTCGGCGCCGCGGCCCAGCCGCCACCGCAGGGCGGCAGCGACCAACATCATCCGGATGTTGGCCGGCTGCCACCACCGCGACGCCTCATCGCTGCGCACGCGGCCGCCCGGTAGGACGAGCACGCACGCGCGAGCGCTCACCTACTTCTGTTCGTAGGTGCCGACGATGTAGGACCGCGCGATCGCGTGCTGGAACAGGTTGAAGCCCAGGAACGCCGGGCTGGCATCCTCGCTGAGGTCGAGCTTGTCGACGTCGACCGCATGCACCGCGACGTAGTAGCGGTGCGGGCCGTGTCCGGGCGGCGGCGCGGCGCCGATGAAGCGGCGCATGCCGGCGTCGTTGACGAGCTCCAAAGCGCCGCCGGGCAGCTCACGACCGTCACCCGCGTCCGCAGGCAGTTCGGTGACGTCGGCCGGCAGGTTGGCGACGGCCCAGTGCCAGAACCCGGAGGCCGTCGGGGCGTCGGGGTCGTACACGGTGACCGCGAAACTGCGGGTCTCCGCGGGGAATCCCGACCAGCTCAGCTGCGGGCTGATGTCTTCTCCCCCGGCACCCATGATGCCGCTGACTTGCGGCTTGGCCAGCGGTTGGCCGTCGGTGAGCGAGGTCGAGGTCAGGCTGAACGACGGCAGCTTGGGCAGGGCGTCATACGGGTCGGACGGCGAACTCATGGGCGATCCTCTCGTTTCGGTGAGTTTTCTAGCAGTGGGTCAGGAAGTGGGCCAGCACGTCGGTGCCGAACCGCAGCGCATCGACGGGTACCCGCTCGTCGACACCGTGGAACAGCGAAGCGAAATCCAATTCCGGCGGCAGCTTCAGCGGCGCGAAGCCGAAGCAGCGAATTCCCAAGCGCGCGAAGGCTTTCGCATCGGTGCCACCGGAGAGCATGTATGGCACCGTACGGCCGTCCGGGTCGACAGCCAAGATCGCGGCATTCATCGCTTCGACGAGATCGCCGTCGAACGTCGTCTCATACGACGGCAGGTCCCTGATCCACTCCCGGGTGATGTCCGGCCCGATCAACTTGTCGATCTCGGCCTCGAATGCGGCCAGCCGGCCGGGCAGCACGCGGCAGTCCACCACCGCCTCGGCGGTCCCGGGGATCACGTTGGCTTTGTACCCCGCCTTGAGCATCGTCGGGTTTGCGGTGTCGCGCAAAACCGCCGACAGCATGCGGGCCATCGGGCCCAGCTTTTCGATCGCGCCGTCCAGATCGTCGGACTGGGCGTCGAAGGTCAGGCCGGTCTCGTCGCTGATCGCGGCCAGGAACTCCGCGACGGTGTCGGTCAGCACCAGCGGGAACTGGTGACGGCCGATCCGGGCGACCGCCTCGGCGAGCAGGGTGACCGCGTTGCGGTCGTTGGCCATCGAGCCGTGCCCCGCCTGCCCGCGGGCGGTCAGCCGCATCCACTGGATGCCCTTCTCGGCCGTCTCGATCAGATACAGCCGGCGTTCGCCGCCGTCGCGGCGCGGCACGGTCAGCGAGAACCCGCCGACCTCGCCGATCGCCTCGGTGATGCCCTCGAACAGGTCGGGGCGGTTGTCGACCAGCCAGTGTGCCCCGAACTTGCCGCCGTGCTCTTCGTCGGCCACGAACGCGAACACCAGATCGCGCGGCGGCACGATGCCCGCCTGCTTCAACTGGCGGGCGACGACGATCATCATGCCGACCATGTCCTTCATGTCGACCGCGCCGCGACCCCAGACGTAGCCGTCCTCCACGGCGCCCGAGAACGGGTGCACACTCCAGTCGGCGGGCTCGGCCGGCACCACGTCGAGATGCCCGTGGATCAGCAGCGCGCCCCGTGAGCGGTCGGCACCCGGCAGGCGAACGAAGACATTGCCCCGTCCGGGCGCGCCGGATTCGAGGTATTCGGGGTGGTAGCCGACCTCGGCGAGCTGCTCGGCCACCCAGTGAGCACACTCGGCCTCACCCTGGGTGGTCTCGGGGTCCCCGGTATTGGTGGTGTCGAACCGGATCAGCCTGCTGACGACTTCGACCACATCGTCGCTCGGATGGTTGGGAACTCCGTTCTCAACTGTCACAACCACCTTTCCTACCACTGCCGCCGTTGCCGGGTTCAGGCAGCGGAACTCTCGCGGCGACTCGTCGGCGAGCTAAGTTGGGCTCGCGCGGGCCGATCCGCTAGCCTTAGCTGCCAACTCTCGTTGGTCTGGTCCGAGTGGCGGAATGGCAGACGCGCTAGCTTGAGGTGCTAGTGCCCTACTAATGGGCGTGGGGGTTCAAGTCCCCCCTCGGACACATTTGCAAAATCGCGAGTCAGGAGTCGTAGTGGAATACGACCCCGCCGAAACCGCGGTCGTCGTCATCGATCCGCAAAACGACGTGCTGAGCCCCAACGGGGTGAACTGGGCCGTCCTGGAGGCCAGCGTCACCGAGAACAAAACCGTCGAGCATTTGGTCGACATCTTCACCGCCGCCAAGGCGCACGGCTATGGACTGTTCGTCTCACCGCACTACTTCTACCCCACCGACCACAAGTGGCTCTTCAACGGCCCACTCGAGTCAGACGAGCTGGCTACCAACAGCTTTGGCCGTGTCGGCGCGCTGAGCCTGGACGGGTTCGCCGAATCCGGTGCCGACTGGCTCGACGTGCTCAAACCGTTCATCGAGGACGCGACTACCGTCGTCGCCAGCCCGCACAAGGTGTGGGGTCCACAGACCAATGACCTCGTCCTGCAACTACGCAAACGGCGGATCACCAAGATCGTGCTGTGCGGGATGCTCGCCAACATGTGCGTGGAATCGCACCTGCGGGATCTGCTCGAGCAGGGCTTCGAGGTCACCGTCTTCCGCGATGCCACGGCGGGGCCGCGGCATCCGACCCGCGGTGACGGCTACCCGGCCGCGCTGGTGAACTACGCCTTCTTGGCGCATCACGTCGCCGATACCGCCGAAGTGGTGGCCGCGATGCGAGGCGACTAAAGCGCCGCGAGCAAGCCGTTGAACCCCTCGGTCATCGATGGGTGGGTGTAGATCGAATCCCGCAGCTCCGTGGCGGTAATGCCGTGCCGGATCGCCAGCGCCACCGTGTTGATGACCTCGTGCGAGTCGTAGGACAGCAGCGCCGCGCCGAGAATGGTATCGCTGTCGGCATCGACGACGACCTTCATCAGGCCGGCATCCTCGCCGACGATCCGCGCCCGAGGCATCGTTGCCATCTCGGCAACCCGCATGGTGGCGACCTTGACGTCGTGCGTTTCCCTGGCGGCCTTTTCGGTGAGGCCGACCCGCGCCAGCGGGGGCGTCATGAACAGTGCGTAGGGCACCGCCATACGGGTCGCGGTGCTCCGGCTGCCATCGCCGGCCAGCTGCGAAAGCACGACCCGGTAGTCGTCCAGCGAGATGTAGGTGAACTGCGGTCCGCCGTTGACATCGCCGACCGCGAAGATATGCGGCTGGCTGCTGCGCAGGTGGTCGTCAACCACAATCGCGCCCGCGGCCGTCGTCTCCACGCCCGCCGCGTCCAGGTCGAGCCCGTCGGTGACGGGTTCGCGTCCCAGCGCCACCAGGATGGCGTCGGTGTCGACGGTTCGCGTGACGCCGTCGACCCGGTAGGAAACGGTCGAGCCGCCGCCGGCGTTGGCGGAGACGGCGCTGACCGCCGCCGAGGTGACCATGTCGATGCCGCGCCCGATAAGGATGTCCCGGGCGCAGTCGGCAACATCGTCGTCCTCGCGGCTCAGCACGCGCGGACCGCGGTCGAGGATGCACACCTGCGACCCGTAGGCGGCGTACATCGCCGCGAATTCCACACCGACGTAGCCACCGCCCAGCACGGTCAGCCGCCGCGGCAGCGCGGCCTCGCCGAGCAGATCCGTGCTGGTGTACACGGCGGGCGCATCGGCGAGGCCGGGGATCGGCGGCAACACCGGGCGCGAGCCGGTACCGACCACGATCCATTGCGCGGTCACGGTAATCGATTGTCCGTCAATGGTTTTGACATTCAATACATGTGAATCGGTGAAGGATGCGTGGCCGGTCAGCACCGTCACCGTTTCGATCCGATCGAGCGCCGCATAGTTGATGTCGCGCAATGACGCGGTCAACTGCGCGGTGGCGGTGATGGCCTCGCGGTAGCGATCCGGATGGGCGGTGGCCGCGTCGAGGTGCTCGGAGCGGAACACCATCGATTTCGTAGGGACGCAGCCGATGTTGATGCACGTGCCGCCGTACATCAACGGCGACTGCTCGATCATCACCACCCGCCAGCCGCGCCTGCCCAAAGCGCCCGCCAGGGTTTTGCCGCCTTTGCCGAAGCCGATAACCGCCAGATCCACCTCGAGTGACGTCACCAGAGCAGTGTATTGGCCGGGGGCGAATGTTTGCCCGCCTTCGGCTAGCCAATCCCATTGATGCACAAGCTATTCGATCAGCAGGGTCCGCGGCGCGTAAACTGTGCCACTGGCCATGAACCCACGGAACGGCTTCCTTCGCCGCTCGGCTACGCGAGCCTCGCGAACCTTCGGGGACCGCCACGAAGCCGGTCGCGCGCTGGCCGGGCAGCTAATGCCCTACCGCGAAAAGGGCAACGTGCTAGTGCTGGGGCTGGCGCGCGGCGGCCTTCCGGTCGCCTGGGAGATCGCCTCGGCCCTGCACGCCCCGCTGGATGTGTTCCTGGTGCGCAAGCTCGGGCTGCCGCACTTCTCGGAGCTCGCGATGGGCGCGCTGGCCAGCGGCGGCGGTGTGGTGATGAACGACAACGTGGTGGCCAGCCTGCATATCACCGAAGAGCAGGTGCGGGAGGTCATCGATAGCGAGACGGCCGAGCTGGCGCGACGTGAGCATGCGTACCGGGGTGGCCGCCCGCCCGCCGACCCGCGGGGCAAGATCGTGATCCTGGTCGACGACGGCATCGCCACCGGCGCCAGCATGCTGGCCGCCGTCCAGGCTATCCGGGCGGCCGCGCCGGTGTCGATCGTCGTCGCTGTCCCGGTCGGACCGCCGTCGGCCTGCCGCGAACTCGCGCAGGTGGCCGACGACGTTGTGTGCACGACGATGCCGCCCGGATTCGAAGCCGTCGGGCAGGTGTACGGCGACTTTCACCAGGTCGGCGATCAGGAGGTGCGCCAGCTTCTGAGTACGCCGACGCGCTGAAATTACTTGGCCGAGTCCTCGCCACGAGCCGCCACCGTCTCGTCGTCGGCCGGCGTCTCGGCGCTTTCGTCCGCGATTTCCTCCGGGTAGTCGACCGCCTCGGCTTCGGCGTCTTCGGCCGGCTGCTCGTCGTGGGCTTCGTCACTCGTGCCGCGACGCTGCCGCTCCCGCAGGGCGTCGACGATCAGCAACACCACACCGAGGATGCTGGCGCCGATGCACACCCAGGCCACCAGCTCGTTGCTGGTCACGACCGCGAACACCAGGGCCACCAGCCCAATCAGGGCCAGTACCAGCGCGATAATCAGCATCGGTCATCCTCCAGCCACAGGGCGGGACCAGCCAGGTCCAGTGCACATCAGTGTGCCAAACATGGCGTGCGGCACTGCTTCCGGCTAGTTACTACCCCGATTGAATTGATCGAACCCACCGGCGTCCGCGCTGGAGTCGACGGGCGCCGCCGATCCGCGCTGGCCGAGTTCCTCGAGCTGGGACTCGAGATAGGTCTTCAGGCGGGTGCGGTACTCGCGTTCGAAGGTGCGGAGCTGCTCGAGGCGGCCTTCCAGCACGGTGCGCTGCTGGTTGATGGTGCCCATGATCTCGGAGTGCTTGCGTTCGGCGTCGGCCTGCAGGGCGTCGGCCTTCTCCTGGGCCTGACGCAACTGCGCCTCGGAGCGGGTTTGCGCGTCGGCCAGCATCGCTTCGGAACGCTGTTTGGCGTCGGCGACCTGCGCTTCGGCGCTCTGGCGGGCCTCGGTCAGGATCTGGTCGGCGTTGGCACGCGCATCGGACAGCAGCTTCTCCGACTCGGCCTGTGCACCGCTGGTCAGCCGGTCGGCGGTGTCCTGGGCCAGGCTGAGCACGCGGGCCGCCTTGAGGGCCTGCTCCTCGTTGGTGCCGGTCGCGGCCACCGGGGCGGGCGCCGCCTTGACGGGTTCCGGCTCGGGCTCGGGTTCGAAGACGGGGGCGGCAACAGGAGCGGGCTGCGCAGCGGGGACGGCGCCGCCACCGGCGGCCAATTCACGGTCGAGCTCCTCGACCCGCTGGCGCAGATCGGAGTTCTCTTCAATCAGCCGTGTCAGCTCGTTTTCCACCAGGTCGAGGAACGCGTCAACCTCGTCCTCGTTGTAACCGCGCTTGCCAATAGGCGGCTTACTGAACGCCACATTGTGGACGTCGGCTGGTGTAAGCGGCATTGTTTCGTCCCCTCAAGTTCCCGTCAAACGTTCTCAAAAGTGTAGAACGGAGTGGCAGCGGTTGTGCAACTGCCGCCCATCCTGTCACACCAGACCCGGCGGTTGCCGATTAGCCCAATAAATAAGAACCAATTTCAAACACTAAGAGTCATAAAATCTCAATCCTTAGAATTTGCAAATCGCGCGCATCAAACCGAGGCCGATCCGTGGCCAAACCGTCGCTTAGAGCCCGCGGCACATAACACGGCTCACGCCGCGGCGCCGAAAGCAAGCTGCATGCCGATGAACGCGACCAACAGAAGCACCATGATCGAGAGGTCGAAGCGGACCGCCCCGATGGTGAGTTGCGGGATCAGCCGGCGCAGCAGCTTCACCGGCGGATCGGTGATCGACATGATGATCTCCAGGATCACGACGGTGATGCCGGTGGGATGCCAGTCACGGCTGAACGACCGGATGAACTCGACGACGACCCGAGCGATGAGTAGCAGCCAAAAGACAAACAGCGCAAACCCAAGGATCTGAAAGAACAGCACCAACGAGAGCCCGACCTTACCGATGAGATGTCAATCCCCGCGCGACAGCGTGGCAACCGCAAGAGTACCGACTCGCCGTTGAGCGGACACCTCAGATGGGCCGCATCGGCAGACGAGCGCCCAACACCTGACCCCGCGCCCAGGCGGGGCGGATGGGGTTATTGGTAAGCGTAGAAACCGGTTTCGGCGATCCGGCGGCGCTCCTCCGGCGAGACGTCGACGTCGGCGGGCGACAGCAGGAACACCTTGGTCGCCACCTTGTCGAACGAGCCACGCAGGGCGAACGCCAGCCCGGCCGCGAAGTCGACGAGCCGCTTGGCGTCGGCGTTGTCCATCGACACCAGGTCCATGATCACCGGGGTCCCGTCGCGGAACCGCTCGCCGATGGTGCGGGCCTCGCTGTAGTCCTTGGGCCGCAGCGTCGTGATCTTCGACAGCGGGTGGCCCTCTTCGAACATCATCGCCATCCGGCGCGGGTCCATGGCCAGCGCGCCGCGGGTCGAACCGCTGCGCAGCCACGACCCCAGACGCGGACGGCCCATGTCGGGTCGGTCGAACTCGCGGCCGCGGAACGGCGGCGGCTCGTCGGCGTAACCGCCGCGGTAACCGGGAGGCGCGTAGTCACCGGGCTCGCCACGTGGGTCGTCGTAGTCGGGGCCGTCATAACCGCGGCCGTAGCCCTCGTCGAAGCGAGCACGAGGGAAACCGCGCGACGGCGCACGGTCGTCGTAGTACTCGTCTTCGTAGTCGTCCATTGGGGCCATACCGAAATAGGCCTTGACCTTGTGCAGTGTGCTCATTGCGTACGACCCCTTCTAGCCCCTGGGATTTCTGTTGTCTGTGATGAAGGCGTGACTAAAGTGACTATTCACGGTGACGGTAGCCTCCGCGGGCCCATTAGCGCGGTACCGACACGCACACACGTCGAACCGTGTTTCACGGCGATTTCGAAATCGTTGGACATCCCGGCGGACAAACCGAGCGCATTCGGGTGCGCCTCGAGCACCCGCAGGTGTTCGGATCGCAGCCGCTCAAAGGCCGCGTCGGGGTCGGCATCCAGCGGCGGAATGCCCATCAGTCCCATCAGGACCAGGCCCGGCGACTGTTCGACCTGCGCGCAGACCTCGTCGACAGTCCCCGGCGCCGCGATGTCGATGCCGCCGCGCGAGACGTCGCCGTCCAGGCTGACCTGAACGTAGACGCGCAGTGGATCCTGGCGTCCACCCTCGGCCAACGTCGCCGTTACCGCCCGTTCCAGCGCCGTTACCAGTTGCGAGCTGTCGACCGAATGGGCGGTGTGCGCCCAGCGGGCCAGCGCACGAGCCTTCTTGCGCTGAATCTGTCCCACCATGTGCCAGTGCAACTCTCGCGAATCCTGATGCGGCCCGGAAGCCGCCGAAGACCCTGCCAAGCGAGTGAGTTCCGCCACCTTTGCCGCCGCTTCTTGTTCGCGGGATTCGCCCACCGACCGACAACCCAATCGAGACAAAATCGCGACATCGGTAGCCGGAAAGAATTTGGTAATTGGGAGTAGTTCAATTTCGCTGACATTGCGACCCGCGGCTTCCGCGGCCGCCGCTAGTCGCGAACGCATTGCCGCCAACGCATGAGTCAATTCAGTTTCGCGGCCGCCCTGACTCGATCCCAAGTCCGACATTCCAACCGCCATCGAGGTCACTCCATCCAGACCAGTGACGCCAGCCGCCCGGTCGGCGCGTCGCGACGATGACTGAACAGGGCGGGGTCCTCGACCGTGCAGCGCGGATCGATGTCGATCGAGATAACGCCCAAATCCTTTAGCTGGCAAGCGATTCCGGCTCGAAGGTCGAGTCCGGGCGTTCCCTTCGCCGTGGTGACGCGACTGCCGGGCAGCGCAGCTTCGACCTCGTCGGCCATCGCCGCGGGTACTTCGTAGTTGCGTCCGCTGACCGCCGGACCAAACAGCGCCGAGATGTCCTCGGCCCGCGCGCCCAGTTTCAGCATCGTCTCGACCGTGCGAGCCACCACTGCACGCTGCGCGCCGACGCGCCCGGCGTGGATCGCCGCGGCCACCCCGGCGCGCGCGTCGGCCAGCAGCACCGGCACGCAGTCGGCCGTCACCACCGCCAGCGCCAGCCGGGCCGTGCGCGTCACCAAGGCGTCGGTGTCGTCGAACGCGGCACCCCGCGGCTTGTCGACAACCTCGACCCGATCGCCGTGCACCTGGTTCATCCACACCACCCGGTGTGCTCCCAGGCCGATCGCGCGAGCCAGCCGGTCACGATTGGCGGCCACCGCCGCGGGGTCGTCACCGACATGGTCGCCGAGATTGAAGGTGTCGAAGGGCGGCTTCGAGACGCCGCCCGCGCGGGTGGTCGTCACTCGTCGAATGCGAACGCTCACAGGACCAGTATCCGGAGATTTCGTTGCCCGCCGGCCGTCCCCGTCGGGTGGCCGGGTGCGCATGGCCGTTCTCAGCGGCGCATGAAGGGCGGCACATCGACGTCGTCGTCATCGCCACCAATACTCAGCGTCGCGCCGTTGGTGTGCACCGGCACGCTGACGGCGTCGACCGGTTCGAACAGCGTCGAGGTGAGCTTGCCCGCCTTCGCCGACTCGATCCGGTGTGCACCGCCGGCCTTCTCCCCCTTGTCGGCGCCGGCGCCGACCACGGGTTTGCGTCCCGGCCCGGCCGCGTCGAAGCCCGCCGCGATGACGGTGACGCGCACCTCGTCGCCCAGCGAGTCGTCGATCACGGTCCCGAAGATGATGTTGGCGTCCTGATGGGCGGCGTCCTGCACCAGCGAAGCGGCCTCGTTGATCTCGAACAGGCCCAGGTCGCTGCCGCCGGCGATCGACATCAGCACGCCCTGGGCGCCTTCCATCGATGCTTCCAGCAGCGGCGAGTTGATCGCGATCTCGGCGGCCTTGAGCGAACGACCTTCTCCGCGTGCGGATCCGATGCCCATCAGCGCGGTGCCGGCGCCGGACATGATGCCCTTGACGTCGGCGAAGTCCACATTGATCAGACCCGGCGTGGTGATCAGGTCGGTGATGCCCTGGACGCCGTTGAGCAGCACCTCGTCGGCGCTGCGGAACGCGTCCATCAGCGATACCGCGGCATCACCCATCTGCAGCAGCCGGTCGTTGGGAATCACGATCAGGGTGTCACAGCTCTCGCGCAGCGAGTTGATGCCGTTTTCGGCCTGGTTGCTGCGTCGTTTGCCCTCGAACGAAAACGGCCGGGTGACGACGCCGACTGTCAACGCGCCCAGCTTGCGCGCGATGCTGGCGACGACGGGTGCCCCGCCGGTTCCGGTTCCGCCGCCTTCACCGGCGGTGACGAACACCATGTCGGCACCGCGCAGCAGCTCTTCGATCTCGTCCTTGGCGTCCTCGGCGGCCTTGCGCCCGACTTCGGGGTCGGCGCCGGCGCCCAATCCGCGGGTGGAGTCGCGGCCCACGTCGAGCTTGACGTCGGCGTCGCTCATCAGCAGTGCCTGCGCATCGGTGTTGATCGCGATGAACTCGACGCCCTTGAGGCCCTGTTCGATCATCCGGTTGACGGCGTTGACGCCGCCGCCACCGATACCCACAACCTTGATGACGGCCAGGTAGTTATGCGGGGGGGTCATCATCTCGTCTTCCTCCCTGGTGGGGATTCGGTTCTTACGGGTACAGTGGCGGCTCCCCCTGGCAAACTCTCAACCTCAACCATAGAGTTAGAGTTATGTCAAGTACTTCCGCGCAACCAGAACGGTATGGGTACTACGCGCACTAACCCCGCAGGCGCGCCGACGCGCCGCGCGCAATTTTTGGTCATTTTTTTCACGTTTGGCGTGCCCGGAGGGCAGTTCGCTACTTGACGGTCGGCAAATCCGGGCTGGACACGTCGTAGGTCTTACCCGGCTGTGTGAGCAGGGCGGCGAGCTTTTCGGCCTTCTCATCGGTGCGGTCGGTGGTGCCCCAGATGACCACGCGCCCGTCGCCGAGCGTGAGGGTGATCGAGGCCAGCGACGGTGCCGCGATCCGGCCCACCTGGCCCGCGACCTCGGGGCGCAGCGCCAACAGCACCTGCAGCGCGGCCTTGGTCGTCGGGTCGTTCGGCCCGGGGTTGGCGACGTCGATATACGGCAACGCCGGCGGCGGCGGGCCGGTGGCGAAGTCCACGCCGTCGCGGTCGAACAGGTGCGGGCCGTCGGGAAAGTCCTTCACTACCACCGGAACTCGCTCGAAGATCGTGATCCGCAGCGCCGACGGGTACTGGCGCTGCACCCGGGCGCTGGCCACCCGGCGGATCGCCGCCACCCGGTCGGCGACCTGGTTGGTGTTGATCTGCAGCAGCGGTGTGCCGACTCGCACCTGCGCCGCGTCGAGGACCTCTTCGCGGGTCACCGCGCCGGTGCCGGTGACCACGATGTTGCGCGCCGACATCACTGGGGTGAAGTAGAGGATCAGCGCCAGTCCGACCCCGACGATCACCAACATCACCGTCGCGAGCAACATCTTCAAGCCCCGGACGACGCCACGCGCGGGCTTTTTCGGGCCGTCGGGCCCGCTACCGATGCGCCCGCTGGCCCGGCGCTTGGCCTCGCGGCGGGCTTGCTCGATCGCGGTCGCGCGTTCCTGCGCGGCGCGGCGCTCGGCCCGTTCGCGGCGGGCCCGGCGGCGTGGCCCCTCGAATTCGGCTTGCTCGTCCTCGGGTTGAGCGCGTCGCGGTTCGTCGACGGGGATCGGTTCGGTGATCGCGTTCTCGGCCGACTCGGCAGGGGCGACGGTTGGGCCTGTTTCGCCGGGCTCGGCGGCCGAATCGGCGACCAGGTCGGTGGGTGTGGTGTCGTTGGGCTCGGTCATCGCAACACTCCCGGCGCACCGGGCGCGCCGCGGTTGGCCCGCATCCGCAGCGCGGTCATGATCTCGGGGCCCAGCAGCGTCACGTCGCCCGCGCCCATCGTCACGATCACGTCCCCGGGACCTGCGGCGGCGGCGACCTGCTCGGCGACCCCGGAAAAGTTCGGCAGGTAGCGTGCCGGCACACTGACGTGCTCGACGACGCTGGCACCGCTGACACCGGCCAGCGGCTGTTCCCGGGCGCCGTACACGTCGAGGACGAAAACCTCGTCGGCGGAATCCAGCGCGCGACCGAACTCCGCCGCGAAAGCCTTTGTCCGCGAATATAAATGGGGCTGAAACACCACCAGCGAGCGACCCCCGCCGCCCTGCTCGACGACCGTGCGGACCGCGGCCAGCGTGGCGCTGATCTCGGTCGGATGGTGGGCGTAGTCGTCGAACACCCGCACCGATCCCACCGTGCCGACCAGCTCGAAGCGGCGGCGCACGCCCTCGAAACCGGCCAGCCCGTCGAGCACCTCGTCGGTCGGGGCGCCGACCTCGATCGCGGCCAGCAACGCCCCGAGCGCGTTGAGCGCCATGTGCCGTCCGGGCACCGACAGCCGCATCGCCCGCACCGGCCCGTCACCCAGCCGAATGTGAGCGACCGCGCCGGTGCCCTGTTGCTCCCAGGACAGCAGCGTGGCGGCCTGGGGGTACCTCCCGCTTGCGGGGGCCTCCCGGCCGGGCTCGCCCGGCGGGCCGGAGCCGTAGCGCAGCACCCGGATGCCCAGCTCGCTGCTGCGCCGGGCCAGCGCCGCCGACCCCGGATCGTCGGTGCAGACCACCAGCGCCCCGCCCGGGGTCAGCCGTTCGACGAACGAGTCGAAGACCGCGACGTAGGCGTCGGCGCTGCCGTAGAAATCGAGGTGATCGATCTCGATATTGGTGACCACCGCGACGTCGGGTGTGTACTCGAGCAGCGAGCCGTCGCTTTCGTCGGCCTCGGCGACGAAACAGTCGCCGCTGCCGTGGTGGGCGTTGGTGCCGGCCTCGCCGAGGTCCCCGCCCACCGCGAAGGACGGGTCGCGCCCGCAGTGCTGCAGCCCCACGATCAGCATCGACGTCGTGGTGGTCTTGCCGTGGGTGCCGGTGACCATCAGCGTGGTGCGCCCGGCGATCAGCTTGGCCAGCACCGTCGGCCGCAACAGCACCGGAATGCCGCGGCGGCGGGCCTCGACCAGCTCGGGGTTGGTCTTCGGGATCGCGGCGTGGGTGGTGATGACCGCGGTGGGGCCGCCGGGCAGCAGGTCCAGCGACGACGGATCGTGCCCGATGTTGATCAGCGCGCCGCGAGCCCGCAGCGCGTCCACACCGCGGGACTCCTTGGCGTCGGACCCCGATACCTGCGCGCCCCGGTCCAGCAGGATGCGGGCGATGCCCGACATGCCGGCTCCCCCGATGCCCACCATGTGCACCCGGTGCAGCTCGGGCGGCAACTGGTCGGCGGTCACGGCGTCTTCCCGCCCCTCCGGCCGGACAGCGGCCCGCTGTCGCGTGCTTGTCGGGCGATGTCCAGGGCCGCCTCGGCGACCTGGAGCGCGGCGTCCCGATGCCCCACCCGGGCGGCGGCCGCGGTCATCGTCGCCAGCCGCGGCGGGTCGGTGAGCAGCCCGGCCACCTCGCGGGCCACGACGTCCGGCGTCAGGGCGGCGTCCGGGACGACCATGCCACCGCCGGCGTTGACGACCGGCAGCGCGTTGAGCCGCTGCTCGCCGTTGCCGATCGGGAGCGGAACGTAGATGGCCGGCAGGCCGACGGCCGACACCTCGGCGACCGTCATCGCCCCGGACCGGCAGATCGCCAGGTCGGCGGCCGCGTAGGCCAGGTCCATCCGATCGAGGTACGGCACTGCCCGGTACGGCGGATCGCCGGCTTCCGGTTCGCGCAGCTCAAGGGTGTTCTTGGGCCCATGCGCGTGCAGGACGGACACGCCCGCTGCGGCCAGGTCGGCGGCGGCGGCCGAGACCGCGCGGTTGAGCGAGACCGCGCCCTGCGAACCGCCGAACACCAGCAACACCCGCGCGTCCTCGGCGAACCCGAAGTGTGCCCGCGCCCGTGCGCGCAGTGCCGCGCGGTCCAGCGTGGTGATGGCCGCCCGGACCGGCACCCCGACCACCTCGGCGTGCCGCAGCCCGGAATCCGGCACCGCTGACAGCACCCGGTCCGCGGACCGGGCACCGACCCGATTGGCCAGCCCAGCGCGGGCGTTGGCCTCGTGGATCAGCACCGGGACGCGACGCCGGATCCCGGGAATGCCGCGGGCGGCCAGGTAGGCCGGCAGGGCCACGTAGCCCCCGAATCCGACGACCACGTCCGCGTCGACGGAGTCGAGCACCGCGCGGGTCTCGCGCACGGCGCGCCACACCCGCGGTGGCAGCCGGGCCAGGTCACCGCCGGGTTTGCGGGGCAGCGGCACCGGGGTGATCAGCTCGAGGTGGTAGCCGCGCGCGGGCACCAGCCTGGTCTCGAGTCCGCGCGCGGTACCCAGCGCGGTGATCCTGACCTGCGGATCCAGCGCGCGCAGGGCGTCGGCGACGGCCATCGCGGGCTCCACATGGCCGGCGGTGCCGCCGCCGGCCAACACGACCGACAAGCCGGCCTTGACCGATGGCCGGGCCGATGATGCGGTACCGGCGGGCGAGGGACTAACCCCCTGCCCGCCGGCCGGCTCCTTGATCGTGTGGTTCACCCGTAACGCTGACCTTCCAATGCGCGAGCGCGCCGTGTTTGACGCTGACCGGCTCCCTGTCTCGGGTAGCGCTGATCAGAACCATGATGCCTTGAGCGGGTTTTCGCGCGGGCGGCTGTCCGCGGGAAAACCGGCCGCAGCGGCGGCTCGGGCTGGCGCGCGGCCTTGCGGGCGGGTGGCTCGGCTTTGCGGGCGGGGGCCTTGCGGCCGCGTGCCGGGGCGGGCGGCCGCGACGGTCGCTGCGGCGCGCGCTTGCGATCGCGAAACGACTCAAGGCGGGTCGGCGAGTACGGCTCGGGCAGCGGCAGCCGCAGCAGCCGATTCATCTTGTCGTCGCGCCCGGCGCGCAGCGCGGCCACCGCCTCCGGCTCATGGCGTGCCGCGTTGCACATGATGCCGATCATGAAAAGCGTTGCGGCCGTCGATGTTCCACCTGCGGATATCAGCGGCAGCTGCAGGCCGGTCACCGGCAGCACGCCGATCACGTAGCCGATGTTGATGAAGGCCTGCCCGAGGATCCACATCGTCGTGGTGGCGGTCAGCAGCCGCAGAAACGGGTCGGCCGAGCGGCGCGCGATCCGCATCCCGGTGTAGGCGAACAGCCCGAACAGCGCCAGCAGCCCGAACGCGCCGATGAACCCGAGCTCCTCGCCGATGATCGCGAAGATGAAGTCGTTGTGCGCGTTGGGCAGGTAGTTCCACTTGGCGGTGCCCTGACCGAGGCCGTCGCCGAAGATACCGCCGTGGGCCAGCGCGAATTTCGCCTGACGGGCCTGGTAGCCGGTGTCCTGCGGGTCGTTTTCGGGGTTGATCCAGGAGCGCACCCGGTCCGACCGGTAACCGGCCGACATCGCCAGCACCGCGCCGGCCATGAACACCGCGAGCAGGGACGTCCCGAAGACCCGCAGCGGCAATCCGGCGTACCACAGCAGGGCCAGCAGGATGATGCCCATCGACACGGTCTGCCCGAGGTCGGGCTGGGCCACGATCAGCCCCAGCGCGATGACGGCCGCCGGAACCAGCGGGATCAGCATGTCGCGCAGCGAGGCCCGATCCAGGCGCCGCGACGCCAGCAGGTGTGCACCCCAGATGGCGAACGCGATCTTGGCCAGCTCAGAGGGCTGCATCGAGAAGCCCGCGACGACGAACCACTTCCGCGAGCCGTTGGCGAGATTTCCGATGCCGGGAACGAGCACCAGCACCAGCAGGACGATCGTGACGACGTAGGCCGGGAAGGCCACCCGCCGGATGAACCGCACCGGCAGCCGCATCGAGACATAGGCCCCGAACACCCCGATGACCGTCCACAACACCTGCTTGCCGAAGATCACCCACGCCGACCCGTCGTCGCCGTAGGACCGCACGCCCGAGGCCGACAGCACCATGGTCAGCCCCAGCGTGGTCAGCAACCCGGCGATCGCGACGATCAGGTGAAACGACGTCATCGGCCGGTTCAGCCAGGCGCCGAACCGGGCGCGCGGGCTGTGCTGCGGATCCTTGAGCTGGACTTTTGCCGCCTGGGCCGGCTGGGCCGTGGTCGCCTCGTCCGGCTCGGGGACGTCGGAGATTTCGGTGCGCTCGGCGCTCTCGGGCGCCTCGGTGGCCTCGGTTGCCTCCATCGCGTCGGTGGGCGCCTCGCCGTCGGCCGTGGCATCTTCCAAGGTCGTGGCATCTTCCAAGACGGAATCCGCCGTCACCGCCGGCGGGGCCTCGATCTTCTTGTTGCCCCGGCGAAGGCGCCGGGTCAGCGCGCTACCCACACCCGCCTACCGCAGCGCCGCGCGCACGGCGGCCGCGAATGCGTCACCACGGTCGGCGTAGCTGCTGAACTGGTCAAACGAGGCCCCGGCCGGTGCCAGCAACACCGTATCGCCCGACTTGGCCAAATCACGGGCCGCCGCCACAGCTGCGGTCATCACACGAGCGCCGAGACTATCCCCCACACTGTCAACTTTTGTCACTTTAGTATCAGCAGTCGCATGCATACCAGCATCCTCGCCTGTCACAACCTGGACGACGGGGACATCGGGCGCGTGTCGCGATAACGCCTCGGCAACCTCTTGGCGGTCTCGGCCGATCAGTACCGCGCCGACCAGCCGGGATGCGATTCTGGCGACCTCCGCGTCCAGCGATGCGCCCTTGAGCAAACCGCCGGCCACCCACACCACCCGCGGGTAGGCCAGCACCGACGCCTCGGCGGCGTGCGGGTTGGTCGCCTTCGAATCGTCGACGTAGGTGATTCCGTCGGCCACCGCGACGACCTCGCTGCGATGCCGGCCCGGCTGAAACGTCGAGATGGCCTCGGCGATCGCCTCGGCCGGCACGTCGACGCTGCGGGCCAGCGCCGCCGCGGCCAGGGTGTCGAGCACGCCCACCGGGCCCGGCACCGGGATGGACGCGGCCGGTAGCAGGGCCAGGTCGTCGGCAAACGCGCGGTCGACCAGCTGACCGTCGCGCACGCCAAGTTCCCCCACGGCCGGCTCGCCCAGCCGGAAACCCGCCCGCACCGGCGCTGCCGCGGTGCTCAACAGTGCGGCGGCGCGGCCGTCGTCCAGCCCGACGACCGCGACCCGGCCGCTCAGGACCCGGGCCTTGGCCGCGGTGTACTCGGCCATCGACGCGTGCCAGTCCAGGTGGTCCTCGGCGATGTTGAGCACCACACCCGCCTCGGGCCGCAGCGACGGCGCCCAGAACAGTTGGAAACTCGACAGTTCCACGGCCAGCAGGTCGGCCGGCTGGTCCAGGACGTCGAGTACCGGGTCGCCGATGTTGCCGCACAGCAGGCTGCGCAGGCCGCCGGCGATCAACATGGCATGCAGCATCGACGTCGTCGTGGTCTTGCCATTGGTCCCGGTCACAACCAGCCAGCGGCGCGGCGTCCCATAACTCCCCGCGGCGTCGAGGCGCCAGGCCAGCTCGACGTCACCCCAGATCGGCACGCCCGCCGCCGCGGCGGCGGCCAGTACCGGCGCCGACGGCTGGAATCCCGGGCTGGTGACCACCAGCGCATACTCGGCAATCTGCTCGATTGCCGTCGCGGGATCGACTGTCGGAACGCCATTTTCGGCGTATGGGCTCAGCATGGCCGGGTCGTCGTCGCACAGTGTGGCCACGGCACCGAACCGGGTCAGCGCACCCAGGATGGCCCGGCCGGTCACCCGGGCGCCGGCGATCAGGACGGGCGCACCCGCCACCAGAGGTTCGAGCCCGGGCATGTCACGCGCCGACCGTGGCGAGCCATTCACCGTAGAACAGGGCCACACCCAGACCGCAGGCGATCGCGGTGAGCAGCCAGAAGCGGATGATCACTGTCGTTTCGGCCCAGCCGCTCAACTCGAAATGGTGATGGAAGGGCGCCATCCGGAACACCCGGCGCCCGGTGGTCCGGAAGGCCAGGATCTGCAGCACCACCGAGACGACCTCGGCGACGAACAGCGAGCCCAGCACCACCGCGAGTAGCTCGGTGCGGCTGGTCACGGACAGTCCCGCGATGATGCCGCCCAGCGCCAGCGAGCCGGTGTCGCCCATGAAGATCTTGGCGGGTGCGGCGTTCCACCACAGAAAGCCGATGCACGCGCCCGCGGTCGCGGCGGCGACCAGGGCCAGGTCCAGCGGGTCGCGCACGTTGTAGCAGCCCAGGCCCGGCGCGGTGGCGCACGCGTTGCGGTACTGCCAGAAGGTGATCAACACGTAGGCACCCGTGACCATCGCCATGCAGCCCGCGGCCAGCCCGTCGAGGCCGTCGGTGAAGTTGACCGCGTTGGACCAGGAGCTGACGACGAGCACGCAGAACAGCACGAACAGCCCGGGAGCCAGTGTGACGGTGGCGATTTCGCGCACATAGGACAAATCCGCGCTGGCCGGCGTCAAGTTGTTGCCGTTGTGGAACTGCAAGACCAGCACCCCGAACAGCACCGCTGCCAGGATCTGCCCGACGGTCTTGGCCGTCTTGTTCAGCCCCAGGTTGCGCGACCTGCGAATCTTGATCAGGTCGTCGAGGAAGCCGACGCCACCCAGCATGGTGGCCAGACCCAGCACCAGCAGACCCGACGCGGAGACGCCCTCGCCGTCGAACGCCAGCCCGGCCAGGTGGGTGCCCAGGTAGCCGGCCCAGATGCCCGCCACGATCGCGACACCGCCCATCGACGGGGTGCCGCGTTTGGTGTGGTGGCTGGGCGGGCCGTCCTCGCGGATCTGGTGGCCGAAACCCTGCTTGGTGAACAGCCGGATCAGCGCCGGGGTGAGCAGAATCGACACGGTCAGGGCGATCGCGACGGCGACCAGGATCTGCCTCACGGGCGGTCCCCGCCCGCCGAGTCATCCGCGGCCAGCGCCTCGGCCAGGGCGCCGAGTCCGGCAGCGTTGGACGCCTTCACCAGGACCACGTCGCCGGGTCGCAGCTCGGCCCGCAACAACTCGAGGGCGGCGTCGCCGTCGGCCACCTGCACGGCCCCTCTATCTCCAGAGTCACCCCACGAGCCCCATGCCCCTTCGAGGACCGCAGCGTGGTGCATGGCGGTTACCGACCTCCCCATTCCCACGACAACGAGTCGAGACACATCTAAGCGCACCGCCAGCCGACCGATGGCATCGTGCTCGGTTATCGCGTCCTCGCCGAGCTCGCCCATCTCCCCCAGCACCGCCCAGCTGCGCCTCTGGTTCTGTCCGCCGCGGGCGATCTGGGCCAATGCCTGCAGTCCGGCCCGCATCGAATCGGGGTTGGCGTTGTAGGCGTCGTCGATGACGGTGACCCCGTCGGCGCGGTTGGTCACCTGCATCCGGTGCCGCGACACCGGGCCGGCGGCGGCCAGCGCCGCGGCGATCTGCTCGATACTGGCGCCACACTGCAGGGCGACCGCGCTGGCACACAACGCATTGCTGACCTGGTGTTCGCCGTACACGCCGAGGCGTACCTCGGCTTCGAGAGCGCCTCGCGCGTCCATCGCGTGCAGGGTAAATCGCGGCCTGGCCAATTCGTCCAACGACACGCCCTCCGCCCAGACGTCGCTGGGTCCCGAGTCGGTCTCGCTGGAGCGGCTGACCCGCACCACCCAGCCCGAGCTGAGATGCGCCATAGCCGCCACCGACGGGTCGTCGACATTGAGGATGACCACACCGGACGCTGGAACTGCTTGCGGCAGTTCGGATTTGGTGCGTGCGATGGCCTCGCGCGAGCCGAACTCGCCGAGGTGCGCGGTGCCCACGTTGAGCACCACGCCGATCGAGGGCGGGGCGATGCGCGCCAGCGCGGCGATGTTGCCGGGATGGCGCGCCGACATCTCCAAGACCAGGTAGTCGGTGTGCCGCGTCGCGCGCAGCACCGTCCAGGGATGACCGAGCTCGTTGTTGAACGATCCCGGCGGGGCCACCACCTCGCCCAGCGGTTCGAGCAGCGCGGCGACCAGGTCTTTGGTCGACGTCTTCCCCGACGAGCCGGTGATCCCGATGATGGTCAGCCCGCCGACGACCAGCTCCTCGGCTACCGCCTTGGCCAGTTTGGCCAGCGCTGCCAGCACCGCCGCGCCCGAGCCGTCGGGGTCGTGCTCGAGCACCCCGGCGCGGCTGTCCCCCGGTTCGGGGGCGACGACGATGGCGGGGACGCCGACCGGCCTCGCGGCCAGCACCGCCACCGCACCCGCCTCGATCGCGGCCGCCGCATGGTCGTGTCCGTCGGCGCGCGCACCCGGCAAGGCCAGGAACAGCCCGCCGGGACCGACGGCCCGGGAGTCGAATTCGACGGTGCCGGTGACGTGCCGTTCGGCGGCGTCCTGCGGGGAGATGTCGGCGAGGGTGCCGCCGACGATCTCGGCGATCTGCGCGATGGTCAGGTCGATCATGCGCGGTCCTCCAACGCCTGCGCGAGTTCGACGCGGTCGTCAAACGGGCGAACGACATCGCCGGTGCGCTGCCCGGTTTCGTGACCCTTACCGGCGATCAGCACCACGTCGCCGGGGCCGGCCCAGCCGACCGCGTGCCGGATCGCCTCGCGCCGGTCGCCGATCTCGACCACTTCCGCTTTTGCGGCGACTTCGGTTGCGCCGGTGAGGATTTCGCTGCGGATCGCCGCGGGGTCCTCGCCGCGGGGATTGTCGTCGGTGACGACGACCAAGTCGGCCAGCTCGGCGGCGACGGCGCCCATCGGCGCGCGCTTGCCCGGGTCGCGATCGCCACCGGCGCCGAATACCACCGCAAGCCGACGGCCCGGCCGCAGCAGGGTGGTCAACACCGCGCGCAGCGCGCCCGGCTTGTGGGCGTAGTCGACGAGGGCCAGGAAATCCTGGCCACGGTCGATTTCTTCCAACCGCCCCGGCACCCGGGTGTTCAGCAGCCCCGCCGACGCCCGCTCCGGGGATACCCCGACGGCATCGAGAATCGCCAGCGCCACAAGGCAATTCGCAATATTGTAAGCACCCGTCAAGCGGATGCCGATCCGGTGTCGACCCCCGGCGGGGTCCACGGCGGTGAACTCCTGCCCCCCTGCCCCGATCGGTGTCACGTCCGTCGCGCGCCAATCGGCGTCGTGTCCCTCGGCGCTGACCGTGATCGGGTCGGCGGCCCGGCCGGCCATCGCGCGCCCGGCCTCGTCGTCGACGCACACCACGGCGCGGCGGGCGTGCAACGGCGAAGCCGGGTCGAACAGCAGCGCTTTGGCGTCGAAGTAGTCGGCCATGGTGGGGTGAAAGTCGAGGTGGTCGCGGGACAGGTTGGTGAAACCGCCTACCGCGAAACGGGTTCCATCGACCCGCCCCAGCGTCAGCGCGTGGCTGGAGACCTCCATGACGACGGCGTCCACCCCGCGCTCGGCCATCGCGGCCAGCATCGCCTGCAGCGCGGGGGCTTCCGGAGTGGTCAGCGCGCTGGGGATGTCGGCGCCGTCGATGCGGATGCCGATGGTGCCGATCAGGCCCGCGGTGTGGCCGCCGGCACGCAGCCCCGACTCGACCAGATAGGTGGTGGTGGTCTTGCCGGAGGTGCCGGTGATGCCGACGACCGTCATCCGGTCGGACGGGTTTCCGTACACGGTGGCCGCCAGCCCGCCGAGCACGCTGCGCGGCGCGGGGTGCACCAGGGTCGGCACGGCGGAGATGCCCATTTCGCCGACGCCCGCGGCGTCGGTGAGCACCGCGACGGCGCCACGTCCGATCGCGTCCCCGGCATAGCGGGCGCCATGGGTGGTCGAGCCGGGCAGCCCGGCGAACAGGTCGCCGGGCAGCACATCCTGAGCCCGCAACGTCACGCCGGTGATCGGCAGGTCCGGCACAGCGCCGCCGTCGGCCGACACCGCGCACACTTGAGCCGCCAGCGCGGGCAGTCGCACGCCCACGCCCCTGCCGGGGCGCAGCTCATCCGACACCTGCACTCCGCACCCACCTTCCCCGGACACCGCGCGATCGTCATGATCAGCCATAACACCCTACCGAGACACCCGCGGCGCCGATGTTCTCCCGCGCTGCACGGGCGGGTTACATCACGGCGGCGATGCGGGCGTCTGCGCGCCCACCAGCGGCAGAAAGATGGTGTCGACGATCTCTTCGATGGCTTCGTCGTGCAGTGGTTGCAGCGTCGTCAAGATCTCGTGCCGCCACAGGTCCGCAGGCAGCCGGGCAATGCGTTCGGTCACGCGTTCGCGATCGATCTCGCCGCGATCGACGGCGCGCTGGATCGCCTGCTCCATGGCGGTGTCCCGACCGCCCCGGACGAAGGCGCTGAGGTCGGCCAGGCTGGTACCGGTTTCGCGGTAGAGGCTGCCGAGCTGCATGAAAACCTGCACCGCCAACCCGATCCTGACCTTGTTGGCCTGTTGCAGCAGCCCGACGACGTCGCCACGCAGACTGCCGGTGTCGGGGGCTACCACCACGTCCTTGCCTGCCACGTAGGCCAAGGTGGCGACCACCAGCTCCTGCTTGCTGGACCAACGCCGGTACAGCACCGCGCGACTGGTCCCGGCCCGCGCGGCGGCGCCGTCGACGGTGAAGGCGTCGTAACCTCGCTCGGTCAGCTCCTCCCACGCGGAATCCAGCAGCGCCTCTTCCAGGGCGCGCCCCCGCCGCCGCTGCGGCCCGCCGCGTGATTTAAGAGACATTGCGTTTCCTAACGGTCGGACCTATCTTCCTAGGATACAGACCATATCTTAAACTGGAAGGAATCCGTTCGATGCGCATTCTCGTTTCCGGCGCCGGAGTTGCCGGCCTCAGCGCGGCGATCGACCTTGGGGCCGACGGCCACGACGTCACCGTCGTCGAGCGCGCAGACCATCTGCGGGTCAACGGATCCCCCATCGACATTCGCGGCGACTCGATCTCCGTCGCCGACAAGATGGGCGTGCTGGTCGAGATCCGCGAGCGCCGGATCGACATGACCGAACGGGTGCAATTCGTCGATCGCGACGGGACCGTGGTGGCCGAATTGCCCGAGGACATCGGTGATTCCTCCGACGATATCGAGATCCCTCGCGAAGATCTCACCAAGATCCTGCACAACCATCTGGGCCCCTCGGTGCAGTTGCGGTTCCGCGAATCCGTCAGCGCGATCGACGATGGCGATCGTGGCGTCGACGTCCGCTTCACCTCGGGTGCGGTCGATCGCTACGACCTGGTGGTGGGCGCCGACGGGATGCACTCGACGGTGCGGCGGCTCACCTTCGGGCCCGAGCAGCGGTTTCTTCACCACCTCGGCTTCTACGTCGCACTCGCAGACCTGCCGGATTACTCCGCGAGCGGGCGAACCAACCCGATGTACAGCTTCCCGGGGCATCTGGCCGGCATCGCCGCCTACCACGATAAAGCGTTGGCGGTCTTGATCTTTCGCTCGCCGTGGATCGACTACGACTATCACGACCTCGCGGCATAGAAGCGAATACTCAACGACGCGTTCGCCGGTCACACCGAATGGCGGGTCCGGGAGCTGGTCGACGCGGCGGTTGCGGACCCCGAGCTCTACTTCGATTCGGTAAGCCAGATTCATATGCCCACGTGGCGCCATGGCCGTGTCGTCCTGGTCGGCGACGCCGCGCACTGCGCCTCGCCCCTTTCCGGCCGCGGCACCGCGCTGGCATTGACCGGTGCTTGGTTCCTCGCCCAAGCCCTGCGCGAGAACCCCGCCGACCTGACAAGGGCGCTCGAGCAATACGAACACGACCAGCGGCCCCACGCCGTCCGCTCCCAGGCGACCGCGGCGCCCGGTGGCGACCGGCTGGTCCCGGCCAGCCAAGAGGAGATCGACGCGCGCAATCGAGGCTTGCGCGCGTCGGGATCGAGCGAGCGGGCTTGACCCTCCCCTGGGGGGAGGGCAGACGGTTGTCGCTGTGACTCATTCGAAGTCGACAAACGATCCAGGAGGGAAACATGACCGCACAGCCAGCACTCGACCCGGTGATCGCCTCGCACATCGCCGCGATCAACAGCTTCGACGTGGACGCCATTGTGGAAACCTTCGCCGATAACGCCCTCGTCAATGACGATTCGCGGGAATTTTGGGGAGCCGAGCGCATCCGGGCTTTCGTGACCAAAGAGTTGACCGGCGCCCACGTCACGGTCGAACCCGTGGAGGTGGTCGACAACGCCGGCATGTGGTGCGTGCGGTGCCGCTACGACGGCGACTACGACAAGACGGGGCTGCCCGACCCGCTGATCATGACCAACTACATCAGGGTCCACGACGCCAAGATCGCTACGTTGTTCATCGTGAATAACCGCACACCCCAGTACTGAGCGATCATGACCGCAACCGTCAGCGTCGGACGCTTCGCCACGATGACCCACCTGAGTGTCAAGACGCTCCGGCACTACCACCAGGTGGGACTCCTCGAACCGGCCGAGGTCGACCCCGACACCGGTTATCGGTACTACGCCCTCGAGCAACTTCCGACCGCCCAGCTGATTCGCCGGCTTCGTGATCTGCGTATGCCCGTCGCCGATGTCCGCGCCGTCATCGCCGCGGGCGGCACCGGCGAGCGCGACTCCCTGATCGCCGCTCACATCGATCGGCTCGAGACCGAGCTCGTCAAAACGCAGGCCGCCGTGCACTCGCTGCGTACCCTGCTCGACAGCGCGCCCGGCCACGATCCGGTACGTCGGCGGACCGAATCAAGTTATCCGGCGATGGCTATCACCACCAACATCCACGACCCAGCGGATATCGAAAACTGGTGGCGTGATGCGCTTTACGAATTACGCGCCGCAGCCGACCAGACCGGCGTGCGGGTCACCGGGCCGGCCGGCGGCCTGTACGACGAATGCCTGTTTCAGCACGAACCCGGCGAAGCCGTCGTTTACCTCCCCGTCACCACGCCACGCCACCTGGGCAGGATCAAACCGCTGGTGGTCCCCGCCGCGGAGGTGGCGGTGACCACGCATCACGGATCCCACGACGACATCGACCTCGCCTATGCGCAGTTGGGTTCGTACATCGCCGAGCACGAACTCACCGTCGGCTGGCAACTACGCAAGTACTACCACCGAGATCACAGCCACACCACCAACTCCACCGAATGGCAGACCGAGATCGCCTGGCCGATCATCGACACGCCGCAATGAGCATCCCTGCGGCGGCCACCAGTAGAACGACGTCGATCACCCGGGCGTAGGTGTGTGAACGAATCCGGCGCACGAGCGTGCGCACCAGATACGGGCCGACCATCAGAGCCGTTCCGATGGCCAGCCCCCGAACCACCACCGTCCCGGTGAGCGCGCCCATCTGCCCGAACGTGGCCATCTTGCCCAGGTAGAGCACCAGTGCGCTGGCCGCTTCGCATCCGAGGAAGGCGCCGCCGCTCAGGCCGTACCCGGTGAACACCGGAAGACTGAGCGGCCCGGTCGACAGGATCAGCCCGGTGAGAAAGCCCACGATCGCGCCCGCGACAGCCAGCTGCCACAGCCGCACGCGCCACTGCCGGGCCGCCACGATGCGGCGCAACGGCACCATGGCCAGGAAGAAGGCGCCCAGCGCAGCGTCGACGACGGTCTGCGAAATGGTCAGCAGCGTGTGCGCACCCAGCACGGCCGCGGGAGTGCCCGGCACGGCGTAGACGAGCACGGGACGCCATTGAATGTGACGCCACCAGGCCGCGACGCGGCCGACGTTGGCCATCACCGCCGCAATACCCATGACGGGCACCGTAATTCGTGGTCCATACATCGTCACCAGGATCGGCAACAGCACCAGCGAGGAGCCGGTGCCCACCAGACCGCCGAGGGCACCGGCAGCCAACGCGACGAGAAACAGGACGGTCAAAGCGAGCATCACGGACCTTCTCGACGACGCGCGGCGCGCCGCCGCAGATCCTCCAGGCTTTTGTCCGTTCAGATGACCGCACCTCGTCGGGAGCTGCGGTGGCGTCGCTCGGACCAGTCACGCTTTCACGCCGGAACCCTAGACGCTGTCGAGTCCGACGGTAGCACCGCCGGTGGCGCTCAGGTGGCCTGCAGAGTCAACGGCGGGCCGGGGTCGGGCGACAGCGGGACGTTCTCACGCTGCATCAGCCAGCCGGCGATGTTGTGGAACAGCGGGGCAGCCGAGTGTCCGGGCGTACCGTCCGCGTTCCGCTCCGGGTTGTCCATCATGATTCCGATCACGTAGCGCGGATTGTCGACGGTGGCCATCCCGGCAAAGGTGATCCAGTAGACGTTGTCGAAGTAGCAGCCGCAGCCCGGGTTGATCTGCTGAGCGGTGCCGGTCTTGCCGGCCATCTGGTAGCCGGGCACCGCGGCCGCCGGGCCGGTGCCCTGCTGGTATCCCATCGGGTCGTGTTGCACGACGGCCCGCAACATCTGGCGAACGGTCTGCGCGGTCTGCGCCGACACCACCCGAACGCCTTCCGGGCGCGCCTCTTCGGTGCGGGTTCCATCGGAAGCGATGGTGGCCTTGATGATTCGCGGCGGTATCCGCACCCCGTCATTCGCGATCGTCTGGTACATGTCCGTCATCTGCAGCAGGGTCATCGAAAGACCTTGACCGATAGGCAGGTTGGAGAACGTGCTGCCCGACCACTGGTCGATCGGCGGCACCAGCCCGGCGCTCTCACCGGGCAGCCCGACGTTGGTGCGCTGCCCCAGCCCGAATTTGCGGACCATGTCGTAAAAGCGTTCCGGCCCAACGCGTTGGGCCAGCATCAGGGTTCCGACATTGGACGACTTCCCGAACACCCCGGTGGTGGTGTAGGGCATCACACCGTGGTCCCACGCGTCGTGGATGGTGACACCACCCATGTTGATGGAGCCCGGGACCTGAAGCACCTCGTCGGGGTTGCTCAGGCCGTACTCGATGACCGAGGACGCCGTGACGATCTTGTTCACCGAGCTCGGCTCGAACGGCGAGGACACCGACAGGTTGCCCAGCTGCCGGTCGCCCTGACGTCCGATATCCTGCGACGGGTCGAAAGTGTTGTCGTTGGCCATCGCCAGCACGTCACCGGTCTTGGCATCCAGCACGACGGCCGAAACATTGTGCGCCCCAGACATATTCTTCGCCTGCTGGACCTGTTGCTGCACGTAGAACTGGATGTCGTCGTCGAGGGTGAGCTGGACGGTCGAACCGTTGACCGCCTTGTGCCGGTTGCGGTAGCTACCCGGAATGACGACGCCGTCCGAGCCGCGGTCGTAGGTGACCGAGCCGTCGGTTCCCGACAACACGGAGTCCATGCTGTCCTCGAGTCCGAGCAAGCCATGACCGTCCCAGTCGATACCGCCGACGATGTTGGCCGCCAGCGAGCCGCCCGGATATTGGCGCAGATCTTGGCGCTCGGAGCCGACCTCGGGGTACTTGTCGGAGATCGCGCTGGCGACGGCCGGGTCGACGGCACGCGCCAAATAGGCGAAATTGTCGTCGGTTTGCAGCTTCTTCAATACGGTCGCGTAGTCCGGCTTGTTGTTGAGCCGGCTGGAAACCTCTTTGGCGATATCCCGGAGCCGGCCCTGCGGATCGGGGGCGGCCGGGTTCTTCTTCTTGGCCTCTTCCAACTGCTGGCGGACCTTCTTCGGCTGAAACGTCAGGGCACGCGACTCGATGGTGAACGCCAGCTGCTGGTTGTTGCGGTCAACGATGCTGCCGCGGATGGCTTTTGAGACGTCGGTGACCTTGAGCTGGCCGGCGGCCTGGGCCCGCAGTTTCGGCGCGTTGGTCACCTGCAGGACGAACAGCTGGGCGGCCGCCACCACCGTCAGCGCCAAGATGACCAGATTGCCGGCGCGATGCCGGAAGACAAACGACGCGCCGCGGTTGCCCGACGGGACGACTTGCCGGGTGCGCCGCTGGCGGGCCGAATGGCCGAGCGCGGCCTCGTCGGACTTCTTGGCCTTGCGGAATCCCTTTGATTCCTGCTCATCTCGGCCCTTTTGGGCCTTCTCCGGCTTCCGGGTGCGGCTAGGCTGACGGACGTCCCTGACTCCCTGCGGTTTACCCGGGCCGCGCGTCGGTCGCGACCGCCGTGTCCGGCCGTCGTCGCCGGCACTCACCGGGCGGGCCCAGGTAACGCAGCGCCGGGCGGCGCGAACGGCGCGCCATTACTGGGTGCGAACGCGGGAGCAGCGACCTGCGGCCCCGGCAGTCCGGGCACCACCGGGACACCGGCTTGCGGAGCCCGACCAGCCTGCACCGGCACCGAGACCTCCGCGGGCAACGGCGCGGGCTGCCGTACCGAAAGAGGCAGTCCGCCAACCGGTATCGGCACTTCGGCGGGCACCGGAGCGGCCGCGGGGCCACCCGGCGCGGGCAACCCGGGCATCGGCAGGCCCGGCGTGGGCAGCCCTTGACCCGGCAGCGCCTGTGCCGGAAGTCCTTGGGTCGGCAGTCCTTGCGCCGGCAACCCCGGCGTCGGCAGCATACCCGGGAATTGCCCGGTAACCGGGCCACCTGGCACGCCCGGCGCGCCGGGCACCAGGGGTGCGGCCGGCGGCAGATGCTGGCCGCCCAGCGTCGTCGAGCCATCCGGCGCGCGCAGCAGCGCTTCAGGCCCACCGGCCCGGCCGGGCACCAGAACAGCACCGGGATCCGGTTGCACGCGCACCGGAACCTCCGGCGGCGCCGCCGCCGGCTTGGGGGCCGGCTGCGCGCCTTCGTCGGGCAGCTTGGTGTTCAGTGGCGGCGGCGGAACGCCGTCGGCGGGCTTGGGCGTGCCGACCACCACCCAGCTTCCGGACGGATCCTGGACCAGGTGAGCGGTGTCGCGCGTCGGAATCATGCCCTGCTTGCGGGCCGCCTCGGCCAGCGCCGGCGCGGCCTCCGCCTCGCGCACGTCGCGTTCCAGCGCCTCCTTCTGCTGCTGCAACAATCGCGTCTGCTCGCGAGCGTGGCTCAATTTGTAGGACCGTTCGGCGGAATCGGTGGACAGCCACAGCGTGAGCCCCAGCCCGAGGCCGAGCGCACCGATGATCAGCACGACGAACGGAACCTTGGCCAGCAGGGTCTGCGGCCGCAGGTCGATCGACGACAGCCGGATCGCCAGCCGCTCGGTCAAGCGAGGCCGAATAACCTTGGGCGCCTTGGCCTTACGCGCCTTGGCGCGCGCCCTGGCCTGGCCGCCGCTCTTGGCCCGAGACGTCCGCTCGACCGGCCGGGCAACGGGGCTGGTTTGCGGACCGGATTTGGACGCCCGCGCCTCGCGCCCGGTCGTCGTAGCCTGCGCCGGCCGGGTGCGCCGCGCCGTCGAGTCCGCCGCGTTGCGCCTGGTCTTACGGGCGGCAACGTCACGCCCGCCGCGACGGTCGCCGCGGCGTTTCGGCGTCTCGCGCTTGGCCTTGGCTTTCATGAGTCGCCCTTCTTGGTCACCCGCTGTTGTGGTTGTCCCTCGTGTTCCAGCCGTTGCAGGGCCCGTAGTCGCACGGCGGTGCTGCGAGGGTTACGTTCGATGTCGTCGGCGTCGGCGCGCTCGGCACCGCGGGTCAGCGACCGGAATCGCGGGCCGCGGCCGGGCAGCTCGAACGGGAGATCCACCGGCGTGCGGGAGGCGACCGCGTCGGCGAACTCGCGCTTGACGATCCGGTCTTCCAGCGACTGATAGGCCATCACCACGATGCGCCCGGCGACGGCCAGGGCGTCCAATGCGGCCGGAATGGCGCGGCTCAGCGTGTCCAGCTCGTCGTTGACCGCGATCCGCAGCGCCTGGAAGGTGCGCTTGGCCGGATGCCCGCCGGTGCGCCGGGCCGCGGCCGGAATCGCCTGGTACAGCAGCTCGACCAGCTCGGCGGTCGAGGTGAACGGCGCGCGGGCGCGCCGGCGGACGATATGGGCGGCGATCCGGCGGGCGAAGCGCTCCTCGCCGTAGCGGTGCAGGATGCTCGCCAGCTCGGCTTCGTCGTAGGTGTTGACGATGTCGGCCGCGGTCAGCGGCGACGACGGGTCCATCCGCATGTCCAGCGGGGCGTCCTGTGCATACGCGAAGCCCCGCTCGGCGCGATCGAGCTGCATCGACGAGACACCCAGGTCGAACAACACCCCGTCGATCGATTCGGTTGCGGCGTAACCGGATTCGGCCAGCGCCTCGACGATGCCGTCATACCGCTTGTGCACCAAGGTGATTCGGTCGGCGAACGGCGCCAGCCGGGAGCCGGCGATGTCCAGGGCGCTCGGATCACGGTCGAGCCCGACCAGCCGCAGGCCCGGAAGTTCGGTCAAGAATCGTTCCGCATGCCCGCCCGCACCGAGGGTGGCATCAACGAGCACCGCACCGGATCCGTCGGACCGGTGGCGGGTCAGCGCCGGTTTGAGCAATTCGACGCAGCGGTCCAGTAGCACGGGCACATGCCCGAAGTCGCTGTCCGCCACCGCAACACCTCCCCGGGTCTGGAGAAACACGTCAGCCTTGAGGAAGGCCCCTGCACCGAGGTCCCTGTCCGAAGCTACGAACCTGGCGTTGGGGAAGTACGCCAGGGTCGGTTCGGGCAGAGGCCACGATGCACGGGCATGCGCCTCAGATGATGTCGCCGAGTGCTTCATCGCTGGCCGCGGAGAAGTTCTCTTCGTGCTCTTGCTGGTAGTCCTGCCAGGCCTGGGCATCCCAGATTTCCAGGTAGTCGACCGCACCGATCACCACGCAGTCCTTGGATAGGTTCGCGTAACGACGATGGTCGGCCGACAAGGTGATGCGCCCCTGGGCGTCTGGGTGCTGTTCATCGGTGCCGGCGGCCAGGTTGCGCAGGAACGCCCTGGCTTCCGGGTTGCTGCGAGAGGTCTTGCTGGCCCGGCGGGCCAGTTCCTCGAATTCCGCCCGCGGGTAGACGGCGAGGCTGTGGTCTTGGCTCTTGGTGACCATCAACCCCCCTGCCAGCGCGTCGCGGAATTTGGCGGGCAACGTCAGTCGCCCTTTGTCGTCGAGCTTGGGCGTGTAGGTGCCGAGAAACACCTGCTCACCTCCTGTCGAGGCCGGCTCCCGGCTCGCCCAAACACTTCAGCCACCATACCCCACAGTCCCCCACTTTGCCCCATAAAAGAGGTGTCGCCGGGGTGTTTCGCGAATGATTTGCCACCACACCCCGCTCTGCGGCAGCAAACGGTCGTCGCGGGCCTCGCGGGCGAGATCAGGAAACCGCATTTCAGGACCCCAAGTCGGCCGGTGGGGGGAAGTGGGGCACTCAAGTGGGGCGCAGTGGGGCTCGGATTGGCCTCGATTCGGACCCGAATGGAAGTCGGCGGGGACTCATACCCCCATTCGTCGGTCCGAGTCTGCAACGATGGCGTCGAATCTGCGCACCACCGCGCGGATACGCGCTGATTCGCGTCCGCACCGCCGACTCGGCCAGCGAATCAGGCCGCGGCACCAAAAATTAAGGGGCAGCCGGTGCGGCTACCCCTTAAGGTCGTCCGTGCTGGGAAGGTCTCGTTACTCGTCGAAGCGGCGGCGGAATCGGTCTTCCATGCGGCTCGTGAACGAGCCCCCGCCACCCTTGTTGCGCCGTTGCCGCGCGCCCTGCGCCGGCCCGGACTGGTTCGGGCGCCCTGACATTCGCGGACCGGTGATGGCGAACACCACACCACCGAACATCACAACGAAGCCAACCACGCTGAGAATCGGGAAGCTGCCAATCATCGTGGCCTTGAACGCCACGCCGGAAACCAGCATCGCCAGACCGATAACGAAAAGCGCCGCACCCTGCAGACGACGCCGCGCGGTCGGTGCGCGGAATCCCCCACCACGTACGCTCGAAGCGAACTTGGGATCCTCGGCGTAGAGAGCGCTCTCGATCTGATCGAGCATCCGCTGCTCATGATCGGAGAGTGGCATTCGTCCCTCCTTGCCGACAGTCTGACACGTAACTATCGATAGCACGCGGATGCCCATTGTATGGGCAACTAAGTCAAATGATACGAGGTCAATCAGACCCGTACCACTGGTTCGTCCGCGATTCTATCTCCGTTGCTGCCCGACGATCATCGGGCCGCAACGACGAAGCGTTACAACACCCTTCCCGAAACGGACGGAGTGTCGGCGAGTTGTGGGCTCGATTGCCGCCACCACCCGTCAGCCAATCGGCCTCGGACCCGATAATGGCGATACGGGCACGGGGCTGACGGCGATGACAGCATGAGCCCGATCACTGCTACGAGGAGGACACCGCGAGTTGGCGATATTCCTCATCGATCTGCCGCCGAACGATATGGAGCGCCGGCTCAGTGACGCCCTCGGGGTCTACGTCGACGCGATGCGCTATCCCCGGGGCACCGAGAACCAGCGGGCCGCGATGTGGCTCGAACACATTCGCCGGCGCGGGTGGCAGGCGGCCGCCGCGGTCGAGGCCGACGCGGCCGAGGGCGGTGCTGTGCCGCCGGCGCAGGAACTGAGCGATGCGCCGTTGCTCGGGGTGGCCTACGGCTATCCGGGGGCGCCCGGGCAATGGTGGCAGCAACAGGTGATGGTGGGGATGCAACGCGGCGGACTGCCGCCCCAGGAGATCGCGCAGCTGATGAACAGCTATTTCGAGCTGACCGAGCTGCACATTCACCCGCGCGCCCAGGGTCGCGGCATCGGCGAAGCGCTGGCGCGGCGGCTGCTGGCCGGCCGCTGCGAGCGCAACGTCCTGCTCTCGACGCCGGAAACCAACGGCGAGGCCAATCGCGCCTGGCGGTTGTACCGGCGGTTGGGCTTCACCGACATCATCCGCCGTTACCACTTCGCCGGTGACCCACGGGCATTCGCGATCCTGGGCCGACCGCTGCCGCTCTAGCTGCATGACGACACCAAGGAACGGCGGACTCGCAATCCGACGACGCGGGCAAGTCGGACACCGGATCTGGCACGATGACCTGGTGCGCGCCAGCTCTCCCCCACGTCGAACCACTCGTGTGGTAGCCATCGCCATGCTGATGCTGCTGGTCCCCCTGGCGACCGGATGCCTGCGGGCCAGGGCCTCGCTGACCGTCTCGGCCGACGACCTGGTGTCCGGGGAGATCATCGCGGCGGCCAAGCCGAAGACTCCCAAGGACACCGGTCCGCAGCTCGACACCAACAACCTTCCGTTCAACCAGAAGGTCGCGGTGTCGAACTACGACAGCGACGGCTACGTCGGGTCGCAGGCGGTGTTCTCCGATCTGACGTTCGGCGAATTGCCGCAGCTGGCCAACATGAATTCCGATGCCGCCGGCGTCAATGTGTCGCTGCGCCGCAACGGCAACGTGGTGATCCTGGAAGGCCGTGCGGATCTGACATCGCTGACCGATCCGGACGCCGACGTCGAGCTCACCGTCGCCTTCCCCGGCGTCGTGACGTCGACCAACGGCGACCGCGTCGACCCGGACGCGGTGTCGTGGAAGCTCAAGCCGGGTGTGGTGAGCACGATGACCGCTCAGGCGCGTTACACCGATCCGAACACCCGCTCCTTCACCGGCGCCGGGGTGTGGCTGGGCATCGCGTCGTTCGCGGCGGCGGGTGTGGTCGCGCTACTGGCGTGGATGAGCCGGGACCGCTCGGAGCGGTTCACAACACCGGGCAATCAGCCGCCCAGTTAGATTTGCTCGACTCGCCTCCGCCGCGCGGCCGGGGGTGCGCCGCTGCGGCCGTCCCGGCCCGCATCGTCGCCGAACGGGTTAGACACGCTGGGCGGGCGACCAGTAGTCGATCATCTCGGCGAAGGTCGCGAACGCCGGGCCGGACAGCCCATAGGTCGCCTCCAGGTGGACGCTCAGCGGGAAGCCGAGCTCGGCGACACCGTCCACCACCCGCTTGTACAGGTCGAGCATCATCCGGCGCTTCTGGGGCGGTTCGCAGCCCGCCAGCTTTTTGACAAAGTCCTGCTCGTGGGCCACCGCGGCATTGCCCGGGTCCTGGATCAGCCAGTTGATCAGCCCGGTCTTGCTCTCCATCTTCGGTACGAAGCCGAACGACAGCAGGATCTCGGGCCGGTGATCGGTGTTCTTGGCGAAGTCGCTCAAAAAGCCCACGATCGCGTCGGAGTACAGCAACTGGGTCATGCCGTAGGTGGCGCCCTGGTCGCATTTGAAGTTGAACCGGCCGTGCTCGCCGTCGCGGGTGGGAATCAGGATCACGCCGCGATTAACTACTAGGTCGCGATAGATCGACAGGGCGTCGGTCGGCGCGACACCGGAGCCCTCGCCGTCGTTCATCGTGCGCGGGACGCCGACGAACACCACGCCTTCCATGCCGGCGTCGGTCAGCTGGGCGAGCCTCCCGCGCAGCGTCGATTCGTCCATGAAGGCCGTGACCTGGGTGCACAGGCCGTTGATCCCGGGCAGTTCGGGCTTGATGACGGACCAGAAGTCCAGCACGTCGAACTTGGGCTTCATCACGATCGGACGGTCGTCGTCCTCGGCGATGATGCCGGGAATCATCACGTGACGGATGCGCCCGTCCAGGCCGGATTCCGCCGAGCAGCGCAATACCTTGTGCGCCTCGTCCAGTGCCCGCTCTCGACCCTCGTCCACGTTCGGCGGCACCAGCTCGAGCGCGACGGTGTTGAGAGTCACGCGGCTCCTCTCCCTCGGACGAACGGCACCTCGCCAGCATAGGGGCGCGGGGTTACCGCCCAGGTTGGCGGGCGGGCTACGTCGAAATGGCCGCCGCGGTCGCGGCGAATACACTGGCCGGGCTAAATAACACCGGGGCATGCCGAGCAGAAAGGGGCGCCGCGCTGAGCCTGAAAACTCCGGCAGCTGCGGCAACCGTCGAGTTGACCGGGGCGATTGCCGAGCAACTTCGACGGTACTTGCGCGCGCGGCGGGACGAGACCACCTACATCGGTGGCGAGTACGCCACGTTGATCTCCGCCCTCGAAGACTTCGTGCTCACTGGCGGCAAACGGCTGCGGCCCGCTTTCGCATATTGGGGATGGCGCGCGGTGGCCGACTCCGAACCCGACGCGCCAGTGCTGCAACTGTTTTCGGCCCTGGAGCTGCTACACGCCTTCGCGCTGGTGCACGACGACGTCATCGACGACTCCTCGACGCGGCGCGGTAAGCCGACGGTGCACGTTCGCTTCGCCGCGCTGCACCGCGACCGCAACTGGCGGGGCTCCGCGGACCGCTTCGGGATTTCGGCGGCCATCCTGCTCGGCGACCTGGCCCTGGCCTGGGCCGACGACATCGTGTTCGGCGCCGACCTGCCCCCGGATGCGCGGCGACGGGTCACCCGCGTCTGGGCCGATATCCGCACCGAGGTGCTGGGCGGCCAATACCTCGACATCGTCGCCGAGGCCAGCGCCGCGGAGTCGATCGCGTCGGCGATGACCGTCGACACCTTCAAGACCGCCTGCTACACGGTGACGCGGCCGCTGCAGCTCGGGGCCGCCGCGGCCGCCGACCGACCGGATGTGCAAGCGGTCTTTCAGCAGTTCGGGACCGATCTCGGGGTGGCGTTCCAGCTCCGCGACGACGTGCTGGGCGTGTTCGGAGACCCGGCGGTGACGGGCAAGCCGTCGGGCGACGATCTGCGTTCCGGCAAGCGCACCGCGCTGCTGGCCGAGGCACTGGAATTAGCGGACAAGTCAAATCCCTTGGCGGCCAAGCTGTTACGCAGCTCCATCGGCGAACCGTTGACCGACGCGCAGGTGGCCGAGCTCCGTGACGTCATCGAATCCGTGGGCGCCCTGACGGCGGCGGAGCAACGTATTGCGGAGCTGACCCAGCGGGCGCTGGACGCGCTCGCGGCCGCACCCATCACCGCGCCGGCCAAGGCCGGACTCTTGGAACTGGCCAGGATGGCCACCGACCGGTCCGCCTGAGTCGATGACCGCATCGATCGACGCCGGCTCGAAACGATCTGTCGCCCAGCGGCTTTCGGAGCTGAAGGTGTTCGCCGCCGCGCCGCAGGCCCGCCCGGCGAAGCTGGGATTCGTGGGTTCGGTACTGATCACCGCCGGCGGCCTGGGCGCGGGGAGCACCAAACCGCACGACCCGCTGCTGGAGTCGCTCCACATGTCCTGGCTGCGATTTGGCCACGGGCTGGTGCTGTCGTCGATTCTGCTGTGGACGGGCGTGGCGCTGATGCTGGTCGCATGGCTGACGCTGGGCCGCCGCGTCATCGCCGGCGAAACCACCGAGTTCATGATGCGCGCCACCACCGGCTTCTGGTTGGCGCCGCTGCTGGCCTCCGTGCCGGTTTTCAGCCGCGACACCTATTCCTATCTGGCCCAGGGCGCACTGCTGCGCGACGGCTTCGACCCCTATGCCGTGGGCCCGGTAGCGAATCCGAATGTGTTGTTGGACAACGTCAGCCCGATTTGGACGATTACCACCGCACCCTATGGCCCGGTGTTTATTCTCATTGCCAAGCTGGTCACGGTGGCGGCCGGCAACCACGTGATCGCCGGGACCATGCTGCTGCGACTGTGCATGCTGCCCGGGCTGGCGCTGTTGATCTGGGCCGCTCCCCGACTGGCCCATCACATCGGCACCAGCGGCGCCACCGCGTTGTGGATCTGTGTGCTGAATCCGCTGGTGCTGATCCACCTGATGGGCGGGGTGCACAACGAGATGCTGATGGTGGGTCTGATGACCGCCGGGATCGCGCTGACCTTCGCACGCCGCCACGGTCTGGGCATCACCCTCGTGACGGTCGCGGTCGCGGTCAAAGCCACCGCCGCACTGTCATTGCCGTTTCTGGTCTGGGTATGGATGCGCCATCTACGGGACCGACGCGGATATCGGCCGTTGCGGGCATTCGCGGCGGCCACCGCGATGGGCCTGCTGATCTTCGTCGCGGTGTTCGGCGTCTTGTCGGTGGCGGCCGGCGTCGGACTGGGCTGGCTGACCGCGTTGGCCGGATCGGTGAAGATCATCAACTGGCTGACCGTGCCGACCGCTGCGGCGAACGTGATCCACTTCCTCATCAACGGGATTGTGCCGGTGAACTTCTACGCCACGCTGCGGATCACCCGGTTGATCGGCATCGCGGTCATCGCGGTGTCACTACCGCTGTTGTGGTGGCGGTTCCGGCGCGACGACCGGGGCGCGCTGACCGGTATGGCATGCTCGATGCTGATCGTGGTGCTGTTCGTGCCGGCCGCTCTGCCGTGGTACTACTCCTGGCCGCTGGCGGTCGCGTCGCCGCTGGCGCAGTCGCGCCGGGCGATCGCTGTCATCGGCGGGCTCTCGACCTGGGCGATGGTGATCTTCAAGCCGGACGGATCGCACGGCATGTATTCGTGGCTGCACTTTTCGATGGCCACGGCGGCCGCGCTGATCGCCTGGCGTGCGCTGTACCGCGCCCCGGTAGCACCCGCCGAGCAGGCCGAAGAGCCGCTGGCCGCTTAGTGCGCCGTTAGTAGGCCATCGCCTGGGCCCGGCGGACCACCTCGCGGGCCTGATGGGCGTGCAACGCGTCGACGGGACGGGCGTTGGAGAGAGCGTCACGGCTGCCGTCGCGCGTCACCGTCAGCGACGCATCGGGAGTGAACAGCCAGCGCACGATCTCGGTCTCGTGATAACCGCCGTCGTGCAGGATGGTCAGCAACCCCGGCAGGCTTTTGACGACCTCACCGCTGTTGGTGAAGAAGACCTGCGGGATCACCACACCCCCGGCGCGGCGCACCGCAAGCAGGTGACCTTCTCGCAGCTGCTGCTGCACCTTGCTCACCGGCACGCCGAGCAACTCGGCGACCCGGGGCAGGTCGTAGGTTGGCTCGTCGGGATCCAATACGTCGTCGCCGGCCGGAATACTGCCCACGGCGCAAGTGTAGGCCGTGGTAACCGGGTACGGAGCCGCCTTGAGCGGATGTTGTCCTCGCCAATCGCGGCCAATCCCCGACCCGCACCTACGATGGCCCCGTGACCAGACCCGGGGCGGGCGACCCGCTGGACAGCACGTTGCTGGATGGCCGCTACCTGGTCCAGGGCAAGATCGCCAGCGGCGGCACCTCGACGGTCTACCGCGGCCTGGACGTCCGGCTCGATCGCCCGGTCGCGCTGAAGGTGATGGATTCGCGCTACGCGGGCGACAGTCAGTTCCTGACCCGCTTCCAGCTCGAGGCGCGCACGGTGGCCCGGCTGAAGAACCCGGGGCTGGTCGCGGTCTACGACCAGGGCATGGACGCGCGGCACCCGTTTCTGGTGATGGAGCTCATCGAGGGCGGCACGCTGCGCGAGCTGCTGGTCGAACGCGGGCCGATGCCGCCCCATGCCGTGGCGGCGGTGCTGCGCCCACTGCTGGGCGGGCTGGCCGCCGCGCATCGCGCCGGGCTGGTGCACCGCGATGTCAAACCCGAGAACGTGTTGATCTCCGATGACGGCGAGGTCAAAATCGCCGATTTCGGATTGGTGCGCGCGGTCGCGGCCGCCGGAATCACCTCGACCAGTGTCATTTTGGGCACCGCGGCCTATCTGTCGCCCGAGCAGGTGCGCGACGGCAACGCCGGCCCGCGCAGCGATGTCTACTCTGCCGGGATCCTCACCTACGAGCTGCTGACCGGCGGCGCCCCGTTCACCGGCGACTCCCCGCTGTCGGTCGCCTACCAGCGACTGGACCACGACGTGCCGCGTCCCGGCAGCGTGATCGAGGGGGTGCCCGCACAATTCGACGATTTCGTGGCGTGCGCGACGGCGCGCGATCCCGCCGAGCGCTACGCCGACGCGATCGAGATGCTCGCCGACGTCGAGGCGATCGCCGAGGAACTGGACCTGCCCGACTTCCGGGTCCCGGCGCCACGCAACTCCGCCCAGCACCGCTCGGCGGCGCTGCACCACAGCCGGCGCAGCGAGCCGCGCCCAACGGTGCCGCCACCGTCGGCGCAGCCTGCGGTCCGTCAGCCCACCCGTCAGTTGACGCGCGGACCCGAGGACTGGCCGGAGCCGGCGCCGCCGGCCCAGGCCGCCCCCGAACGCGACGAGGAATACGAATACCAGCCGGCCTCAGGCGAATTCGCCGGCATCGCGCTCAGCGAATTCGCCGTCGCGCGTCAGCAAAACCGGCGCATGGTGCTGATCTGGGTGGCGCTGGTGCTGGCGCTGGCCGGCCTGGCCGCGACGGCGGGCTGGACGCTCGGCAGCAATCTGACCGGGCTGCTGTGACGGCCGGCGACCTTCGTCAACTGCTAGATCCCTTTTCAATATGAGTTGAAATGATAGGGTTCGCCCGTGCCCTCACCTGGGAAAACGATAAAGCGGCGGGGCAGACGCCAAGGCGAGCCGGTATCGCGCGACGCGGTCCTTCGCGCGGCAAAGCGCCAGTTCGCCATGCACGGCTATGACAAGACGCCCCTGCGGGCGATTGCGGATGACGCGCGAGTGGATCCGTCGATGATCCTGTATCTGTTCGGCTCCAAGGCGGCGTTGTTTCGCGAATCGATGAAGTTGGTGCTGCCGTCCGAGTTACTGACAACAGCGCTCGCCGAGAAAGGCGACGACTTAGGCTGCCGCATCGTGCGGGCCTACCTCGGGATCTGGGAGCACCCCGATACGGCCGCGAGCATGGCCTCGATGGTGCAGTCGGCGACGTCGAACAGCGATGCCAAGGACGCGTTTCGCGGTTTCGTGCACGACTACCTCCTCGCTGCGGTGTCCAGCGTGCTGGGCGGCGGCGAGGAAGCGCAACTGCGCGCGATGCTGGCCGCGACCAACCTCGTCGGCACCGCGATGCTGCGCTACATCATGCACGTGCCCCCGCTGTCGTCGCTGACGGTCGACGAGGTGGTCAGGTTGGTGGGGCCCGCCGTGCACCGATTCTTAGTCGCCCCCGCCGAGGAGCTCGGGCTGGACCTCCCGTCGCAATAGCCCTGTAGGCAAGGAAATCGCCTTGGCTACACCGCGGTCGCCCCGATGATGCTCAGTGGTGACACGGTGTCGACGACGCGGTTCAACCGGAAACCGGCTTGGTCGAACAGCCGGCCGTACTCGTCCTCGGTGCGTTCCCGCGCGCCGGCGACGACCAGCATCTCGAGGTCGACCCACTTGCCGTGGAAATCGCGGTCGTGGTCGGGAATGACGAACTCGCAGAGCAACAATCGCGCGCCAGTGCGGGCTGCGGTACGGACGTTCGCCAGGATGCGGACCGCGTCTTCCTCGGGCCAGTCGTGAATGACGTTCTTGAGCACATACGCGTCACCGCCCGCCGGGGCGGAATCGAAGAACGAGCCCTCTTCGATCCGGACGCGGTCGTCGACCGCGTACTTGCGAAACAACTCCGGCGCGCCCGCCACCACCTCCGGGAGATCGAATAGCACGCCGCGCGAATCACGGGCCGTCTGCAGGATCGCCGCCAGCAGATGACCGTGCCCGCCACCGACGTCGACGATCGTGCCGAACCCACTGAAGTCATAGGCCGCGGTCAACGGCACGGTCGCGAACTCGGAAATATTGGTCATGGCTGAGTTGAAAATCCCAGCCAGCTCCGCCTGATCGGCCAGGTATTCGAAAATCGGTTTGCCACGAAGTTCGGGGATGACAGCGTTCCCGCTGCGGACCGCGGCGGTCAGGTGGCTCCAGTGCTCGCGATGCTGTGGCGACCCGACCCATCGCGCCATCCCGGCCATCGAAACGGGCGCATCGGTGCGCAGCGTGTCGGCTAGCGGGGTCAGTGTGTAGCGCCCGTCGCTGCGCCGGCGGAAAATCCCGATGCCGATCAACGCGCGCATGAGTCGCCGCAGGGCGTCGGGATCGGCACCGACGCGCTCCGCCAACTGATCGCCGGACAGCGGGCCGTCGGCCAGGGCGTCCGCCACGCCCAGATCCGCTGCGGTCGTGATCGCCTGAGCGACCCAGGCATTCAGTATCAATTCCAGCATCACCGCCGGAGGCGGAGCGAAGCGTTGGCGCAGCCGCGAAAGCTGTTGGCGCGCCCGTTCAACGGCTCGCACAACCGCGGTCGGCGGGACCTTAGACGTCAAGTGACTACCTACTTTCTTTCTCGCTCATCGTCGCCACGCTGGGCGCCGACGCGCCTAAAGATACTTGCTCACCCGGGCAGTCCTGCTGCGCGACCGGTCGCCTCTCTACGCGGCAACTATGCCCGCAAACTTTCCTTATTTCAATGCTTATTGAAATAGTCGGGCGATCCGGCTACAGTTCTGCCAAAGGACCAGATGAACGGAGTCGTCATGTCACGCCTAGCCACCAAGGTCGTCGTCGCGGCGATCCTCGCCTTCACCGCCGCAACCGCGACCGGATGCGTTCCCGCGGCCAGTGTCGAACCACCCCTTGGGGTCGCGGCCGGGTAAGGCTGCGCCGTGGCGAATGCCTAAGCGGGACTTCGTATATCGCGCGCAGCCAACGCCTGGCTCGCCCTGCGGTGCCCCGCGCCGAGCGGGCCGCACACCCCTATCGATCGGGCGTTCAGCTATCGGGCGCGAGCCTTCTCGCCATCGGTGAGTCATCGCAAACAAGGCGTTCGATACGCCCGATCTCTCAACCGGAAGCGGTTTGTGCCCACTCCATCAGCGCATCCACGTTGAGCTGCGGCTGAATTCCCGCGGCACCCGCCAGGCCTGGCGCAGCCAGCCCCCCAATTGCAGGCGCCCCCAATGCGCTCGACGAACCTGGGATGGGAGTAGCGGTGGCGACGGTGACCGCGCCGAAGACGTTGGTGATGGACGCGCCGGCGGGCCCGGCGATGGCGGTGGCGGCGTTCCCGATTGTTTGGACGGCGACCTGTTGCGCGCCCACCACGGGGAGTGTGGCGGAGCCGTTGACAAGGGTGACCAGAACCTCCTGGAAGGACCCGGGGGTCAGGATGAGCGGGCTGGAGTCGGCAGTGACGTCGACGCCGCCAGGGATCAGCACACCGCCCTCGGAACAGTCGATAATCGTGTGAATTGTGCTGCCGGGGTTGACAATTACGCTGCCGAAGCTGATGAGGTTAGTGCCGGGGCCGGTAATCGTGATCGAGCCACTGTTGACGTACATGCCCGTGTCGGTGCCGATGGCGATGGTGCTGCCCGGCGGGGCGGCCACAGTTTGACCCGGAGCGACAGGCACGGCCGAGTCGGCGCTAGGGGAGTTGAGAGTGTGCATCGTGGCGTCGGCCGAGGCCAGCTGCCGTGTGGCGTTGCCGGTGGCCTGCGTCACCGACTGCGGCTGGGCGTCGCGGCCTGCCGCGTTGGTGGTCTGTGGCGGTTCGTCAAAGGAGGTCAGGGTGCTGGCGACTTCGGAGTCGGCCGCATAGCCGTACATGGCGGTGGCGTCTTGCACCCACATCTGCATGTACTGCGTTTCGGTGGCCGCGATCGCCGGGGTGTTTTGTCCGAAGAAATTGGTAGCGATCAGCGCGATTAGCTGCGCCCGGTTGGCCGCGATCACCGGCGGGGGCACCGTCATCGCAAACGCCACCTCATAAGACGCCGCCGCCGCGTAGGCCTGTACCCCGGCCTGTGCGGTCTGCGCAGCCGCAGCAGACAACCAGTCGACATACGGCGTGGCCGCGGCGATCATCAGCTGCGACGACGGGCCGGACCACGCGTGACCGATCAATCCGGCCAGCTCGGCCGCGTAGCCGCTGGCGGTCGACTCCAGCTGGGCGGCCAACGCGTCCCAACCCGCGGCGGCTGCCAGCATCGGACCTGCCCCGGGTCCTGCATACATGAGCCCGGAGTTGACCTCTGGAGGTAGCAACGCAAAGTCCATGTCGTCAGCCCTCTTCACGGACGGCGGCGCTTATTTCAACCGCCATTGAATATTTTTTCAACAGCGAGAGAATAGCGCCGATAGTATTCAGAAACCAGCAAATGGACGTAAACGCTGCGTGACAGCAGCGCCGGCGGATCGGCTCCAAGACATGACCCGGCTTCGCGCCCTGGTGGCGGACCGGCGCCACCACCGCATAACTCCCCCGGGACGAGCTGCCGACAGGAGGTCACGCTCGCGACACGATTCTTAATATCGCCTCACGAATCGCTTAATTTTCTTAATTTTGGTGTAGCGTACTGCTGCATGGGTTCGACAACACATCTCATCGACTCGCCCCACCGGCTCGGCGAACACGCCGTCGTGCTGGGAGCCGGAATCGCGGGTTTGCTCGCTGCGCGCGTACTTTCGGAGTTCTACGATTCGGTCAGCGTGGTCGAACGGGACAGGCTGCCCGACTACCCGTGCCATCGCCGGGGTATACCCCAGGGACGCCATGTACACAACTTGCACAGCCGGGGCCTGCAGGTGCTGGACGAACTCTTTCCCGGCCTGCTCGACGACCTGGCCAGGGCCGGGGCGGTTGTCGTCGACGACGGTGAGCTGTCGAATTTCTACGTGCGCTTCGGGCGCCACGAGATGAAAACGTCCGGCCGATTCACGGATCCGGCCGCACTGGCGCTTCACATGGCGAGCCGGCCGTTTGTGGAGTTTCACCTGCGCCGGCGCGTCAAGGCACTGCCCAACGTGACATTCCTCGACGGGCACGACGTGGCCGAATTCGTCACCACCGCCAACATCGTCAACGGCGTGCGAATCGTCCGGCGCTACAACGGGTTTCTGACGACACTGGATGCCGATCTGGTGGTGGACGCCACCGGCCGGGCCGCGCGGACCCCCGCATTCTTGGAGAGGCTGGGTTTCGACCGTCCGGCCGAAGCCCGGGCGGTGGCCCGGTTGAGCTACTCGAGCCAACAGCTGAGCATCCCCGACGGATCCATCGCCCAGCGGTTGGTGGTGTTCAACCCCGGAGGCGGCCGGCCCGGCGGCCTATTGCTCGCCTGCGAGCACGACATGTGGATGCTGGCGATCGGCCAGGATAGCGAAACCGGTGATTCACCAACCGATTTCGCTTCAATGCTCGCGATAGCCGAGCAGTGTCTTCCCCCGGCGATCACCGAGGGGCTGCGCAATGCCCAGCCCCTCGGTGAGGCCGTCACCTATCGCCACACCGCCGCGGTCTGGCGACGCTACGACCAGCTGCCTCGATTCCCCGCGGGGCTGTTGGTGATCGGCGATGCGTTGTGCAGCCTCGACCCGACCTACGGCCAGGGCATGACGATCGCCGCGCTGGAAGCACTGACCCTGCGCGAATGCCTCGGCGTGGGCAGAACCGGCCTGGCGCAACGGTATTTCCGGGCGACGGCGCACTACATCGGCCAAACATGGGCCGCTAATCAAGCCAGGTCGCGGGTCACTTCCCCGACTCACGACCGGAATTCCATGCGGCAGCGGCTATCCCGCCGGATGTCGGAGGCAACGCTGCACGCCGCCGCCCACGATGCGGTGCTGGCCGAGCGGTTCTTCCGGGTCTCCAACTTCATCGACCCGCCGTCGCGGCTGCGGGATCCCGCCCTGATACCGCGCATCGCGCTGGCCAATCTGCGGGCGCTGTTCACCCGGTCGCCGCGGCGCGCAACCGGACCCGCGGTCGCCCCGCAACCCGAGCGGCTTACCGTGCGGAACTAGTCGCGCAGCATCTCGGCGACCAGGAACGCCAGCTCCAGCGACTGCTGGGTGTTCAGCCGCGGGTCGCACGCAGTCTCGTAACGGCCGCCCAGGTCGTGGTCCGAAATGTCTTGTGCGCCACCCAAACACTCGGTGACGTCCTCGCCGGTGATCTCGACGTGGATGCCGCCCGGATGCGTGCCCAGCGCGTGATGCACCTCGAAGAAGCCCTGCACCTCGTCGACGATGCGGTCGAAGTGGCGAGTCTTGTACCCGGTGGACGACTCGTGGGTGTTGCCGTGCATCGGGTCGCACTGCCAGATCACCTGGTGACCGGTGGCCTGCACCTTCTCGATGATCGGCGGGAGTAGGTCGCGCACCTTGTTGTTGCCCATCCGGCTGACCAGCGTGAGCCGGCCCGGCTTGTTCTGCGGGTCGAGGCGCTCGACGTACTCCATCGCCAGCTCGGGCGTCATCGTCGGGCCGAGCTTGATGCCGATCGGGTTCGCGATCACCTCGGCGAACGCGATGTGGGCACCGTCGAGCTGGCGGGTCCGCTCCCCGATCCACACGGTGTGCGCCGACAGGTCGTACAGCTGGGGCTTGCCGTCTTCGCTTTCCGACAGCCGCAGCATCGCGCGCTCGTAGTCGAGCACCAGGGCCTCGTGGCTGGCGTAGATCTCGGCGGTCTGCAGATTGCGGTCGGCCACGCCACACGCGCTCATGAAGCTCAGCGCGCGATCGATCTCGGCCGCCAATGCCTCGTAGCGGGCGCCGGCCGGCGAGGTCCGGACGAACTCCCGGTTCCAGTCGTGCACCCCGTGTAGCGACGCCAGGCCCGACGACGTCAGCGCCCGCATCAGGTTCATCGCCGCGCTGGCGTTGGCGTAGGCGCGCACCAGCCGCGACGGATCATGTTCGCGCGCAGCGCCATCCGGGGCGAAGCCGTTGATCATGTCGCCGCGATAGGACTTCAGGCCCAGCGCGTCGATGTCGGCCGACCGGGGCTTGGCGTACTGACCGGCGATGCGGGCCACCTTGACCACCGGCAGGCTGGCACCGTAGGTGAGCACCACCGCCATCTGCAGCAGGGCCCGGACGTTGCCGCGGATGTGCGGCTCGGTGTTGTCGACGAACGTCTCGGCGCAGTCGCCGCCCTGCAGCAGGAATGCCTCGCCCTTGGCGACCTGGGCGAGTTGGTCTTGCAGCCGGGCGATTTCGGACGGCACCGTCACCGGCGGGACGCTCTCGAGGACCGTACGCATCGCCGCGGCCTGTTCCTCGGGCCAGGACGGTTGCTCAGCGGCCGGCTTGGCCAGAGCAGCGTCCAGCCGCGTCCGCAGGTCAGCGGGCAGCGGCGGCAGTGCCGGCAGCTGGTCGATCGGTATGTCGACGGTCCAGTTCATCGGTCCATGATATCCGTGGCCAGCCTGGGCCAATGCCATTCGTCATGCACCCCGGGCCGGCACCCCGGCTCGGGCCGGGGCTGCTTAACGGGTCGCTTGCGCGCCCGCATCGTCGCCGGACACTATCAGCCTGAATCGGCGCATCTGATCGCGGGCATCGACCAGCGCGTCGTGGACGTCGCGGTGCCGCGGCGGCAACCGCGGCGAGCCCCGGTCCTCCCAGAGTTGGCGCAGCTCCCGGGTGAAGCGCGGTATCGCCTTCGGCAGTCCCGGCATCGGCCCCCACAGTTGGCACAACGCAACGTGGTCGTAGGCCGCCACCCAGGCCCAGAGCTCGATCGGCTCGGCGGCCTGGCCGCCGGAGATGCCGAAGAAATCCTCCAGGTCGTGGCGAATCTGCTTGCGCGAGCGCCACAGTTGGGAGGCGGGCGGCGGCAGCTTGGGCAAAACGTTGGCGCGCACCCAGGCTCCGGCGCGCTCCGGATCGAATTCGGTGGACACGGCGTAGTACTCGCGGCCGTCTTCGGCGACCACCCCGATCGAGACCAGCTCAATGGTGCGGCCGTCCTCGATGAACTCGGTGTCGTAGAAGTACCGCACCGATAAAGCCTAGGCTAGCCGCCGTTCAGGATGGGCTCGGTTCCCTCGGGTGGCGGCGCCGGATGGACGTCGTGGTCGAGCTGGGCATCGACCAGGCGGTCGTCGGGCAGGCGCGGCGTGCCGGCGATCGCGCACTGCAGCCACAGTTTGGCCTGCACGACGGGCCGGCGCCATTTGCGTTCCCGCGCCAGCGCGCGCCGCATCTTGTCCGGCTGGCGGGTGTATCGCCAGCGGGCCCACGGGGCGTGCGGGCGCGACAGCCGGATCGCCCCGATGACCAGCAAGACCACGATGAACATGCCGAGCAGGCCGGTCCATACTTTGCCCTTGAGCAGCACCACCACCGCCAGCGGCAGCGTCATCACCAGCGCGCCGACCACCACGGCGTGCCAGGTGGACGACACCGCCCCGGGGGCGAACGGGAAGAGAAACATCAACGGGTGCAGCCCCATGATCAGCAGACCGGCCACCGCCACGGCCGCGAATACCGCGTCCACCGAGGTACGGCCGTCCTGCTCCCAGTAGACGTCGGACAGGTGCAGGATCAGCGCATACTCGTCGAACACCAGCGCGGCACCGATACCGAAAAGTATTGCAGCAACTGTGTTTTCGGGCTCATTGCCGTTGACCGACAGCGTCACCAGCGTCAGCCCGGAGATCATCACCAGCACCACCCCGAACGTCACGTGGTGGATGTGCAGTCCCCCGATGTGGACATTGCGCGGCTGCCACCACCTGGCGGAGCGTCCGGCGGCGACACGGTGGCGGGTGAAGCGCACGAAAGTTCGCGTGACGAAGAAGGTGAGGATGAAGGCGACCAGGCAGCAGAGCAGGGGAAGCCGGCCGCCGTGGACGATGTCATGCGAGAACCAGTGGGCCACTCTGTGCGCGAACCATCCCAACACGCTTGCAACCTACGCCCGCACCTGTCCGCGACGCGGGAGCCGCGCTGCGGCGCCGGGCGGTCGCGAACACCGATTACGCTGTTCTGCGACATGAGTATTTCGCAGGCGCCCGTTGTGGGCAGCCGACCGGGGCGGGCGTTGTTGTGGTGTTTGTTGTGGCTGGTGGCCGCCGCGGCGCTGGGTTACACGGCCTGCGGCCTGTTTGCGCACACGCCGTACCGCATCGATATCGACATCTATCAAATGGGCGGGCAGACCTGGCTGGACGGGCGTCCGCTCTACACCGGTGACGTGTTGTTCCACACACCCATCGGGCTGAATCTGCCGTTCACCTATCCCCCGCTGGCCGCGATCGTGTTCTGCCCGTTCGCCTGGCTGCACATGCCGGCGGCCAGCGTGGCGATCACGGTGCTGACCCTGGTGCTGCTGATCGTCTCGACGGTGATCGTGCTAACCCGCCTCGACGTGTGGAACACCTCGACGGTGGTGCCCGGTCCGGCCTGGTTGAGGCGGTGGTGGTTGGCGGTGGTCGTCGTCGCGCAGGCCTCGATCTGGCTGGAGCCCATCGCCTCGAACTTCGCCTTCGGCCAGATCAACGTCGTGCTGATGACGTTGGTGATCGCCGACTGCGTGCCGCGCCGCACGCCCTGGCCCCGCGGGCTGCTGCTGGGGTTGGGCATCGCGCTCAAACTCACCCCTGCGGTGTTCCTGCTCTATTTCCTGGTGCGTCGCGACTTCCGCACTGCGTTGACGGCCGTGATCTCGTTCGCCTCGGCGACGCTGCTCGGCTTCATCCTGGCGTGGAGCGACTCGTGGGAGTACTGGACGCACACCGTGCACCACACCGATCGGATCGGTTCCGCGGCGCTGAACACCGACCAGAACATCGCGGGCGCGCTGGCCCGGATCGGGCTCTCCGAGCACCTGCGTTTCCTGCTGTGGCTGGGCCTATGCCTGGCCGTCCTCGCGTTGACCGTCTGGGCGATGCGACGGGTGTTGCGGGTCGGTGAAACGACGCTCGCGGTCGTCTGCGTCGCCCTGTTCGGGTTGATGGTGTCGCCGGTGTCGTGGTCACACCATTGGGTGTGGGTGCTGCCGACGCTGCTGGTGACGATGATCCTGAGCTGGCGGCGCCGCAACATCGCGCTGGCCCTGGTCACCCTCGTCGGGGTGGCGGTGCTGGAGATCGACTGGACACCGCTCGAGCTGATGCCCAAGCACCACGAGGAAACCGCCAATTGGTGGCATCAACTGCTCGGGATGTCCTACGTATGGTGGGCGCTGGCCGTGATCGTCACGGCCGGACTCACGGTCACCGGGCGGGCCGGAACTCGGGATGCCCAGGGGGGCAATGAGTCCGACGCCGGCCGTCGGCTGCTGCGCGACGCGAACGTCGCGACCTAGCCGGCAGCGGTCTCGGGGATCCGAGTGGCGTCGTCGTCCGGTCCCTGACCGTTCGAGTCGTTGCCGCGGTTCTTGACGGTTGCGGCGTACACGTCGACGTACTCCTGACCGGACAGGCCCATCAGCTCGTAGATGACCTCGTCGGCGACGGCTCGTTCGATGAAGCGGTTGCCGGCCAGCCCGTCGAACCGGGAGAAGTCCATCGGTTTGCCGAACCGGACCGTCACCTTGCCGAAGCGCAGCATCGTGGTGCCCGGCGGATTGACGACGTCGGTGCCGATCATCGCGACCGGAATCACCGGGACGCCGGTCTCCAGCGCCAGCCGGGCCAGGCCGGTCTTGCCCTTGTACAGGCGGCCGTCCGGCGAGCGGGTGCCCTCGGGATACATGCCCAGCAGCTTGCCCGCGCTAAGCACCCGCCGGGCGGTGTCCAATGCGGCCTGCGCGGCGTCGGCGTTGGCGCGGTCGATCGGAACCTGGCCGACGGCGGTGAAGAACCAGCGGCTGAACCAGCCCTTGATTCCGGTGCCGGTGAAATATTCGGACTTCGCCAGGAAGGTGATTCGCCGCCGCACCACCAACGGCAAGTAGAAGCTGTCCATCACCGCCAGGTGGTTACTGGCCAGGATCGCCGGACCGTTGGTTGGAAGGTGTTGCAGGCCTTCGACTTTCGGCCGCCCCAGCAATTGCAGCAACGGGCCGAGGAGGATGTACTTGAACAGCCAGTACCACATGGCCCTCCCTTTCGCCCGAAACCCGCCGGTGTTCTGCGCCAACTGTACCCATCCGCGATCCAGCGGACCACTTTCAACCCCTGTGGATCATTCTTCAATTGTCACGGGGATCGGCTGGTAGCGAGTGCGCACGGCGTCGGCGCCCGCCGAGCCGTCCTCAGCCGGCGCGCCGCCGCCGGGCGGATCGTCCGGAGGCGGCTGGGCCGACCGGTCGATGTCAGCGACGTCACTGACGATCGCGCGAATCACCTCCAGCAACGCGATGCTGTGGTCAGCGATCACGGTCAGCAGCGGATGCTGATCACCGGTCGCCAGCGCGGCCAGCGCGCACACCGGGCACCAGACCTGCTGGCACTTGCCGGTCCCGGGGCCATCGCCACCGGTCAAGGAAGCCGCCATGCGCACGGCGGGGTCGATCCCGTTCAGAATCGTCTCGGCGAGCTTGCGCAGTTCCGGACCGATATCGGGGTGTGCCTTGCTCACCTAGGCCACACCTCCGGATCTGGTCGAAAACGAACTGTCAGCTCACCGCCCCGCAGATGCGCGTCGAGCACCGTGCAGCGCCGTAGTACGGACGCCAGCCGAACCCTGCGCCGCAACCCGCCGGCGCTGATGATCAGGTCGTCGTCCACCCGACCCAGCGACAGCGATCCGGGGTCGAGCTGGGGCAACGTTAACCGCATCCGGTATATCGACCCAAGTCCCGACCCCGATTCGAGATCCAAAATAGGATGCAACGGTCCTGGTGGCGCCGCTCCACGCCGAAGACGGGCACTGTCAAGCAACCCGCCCAGCGCCTTCGGGCCGATCGGCTCGCCCGCCAAGTGTGGGGTCATCACGAGCGCCACGTCACCGATCGTGGCATCGAGCTCCTCGAGCACCGCGCGCTGCTCGGAGATGCGCTCGCCGTACCAGTAGAACGCCGGGTGCTCGGGCAGGTTGCGGTACTCATACGACTCGTCTTCCACGAGAACCTGATTGATGATCAGCTCCTCGACGCGCACCCCCATCAGCGACAGCGAGCCCAGCGTCCGGACCGCCTCGGCGGCCACCACTCGCTCGGGTGTCATCACCAGGTGCGCGCTCACCGTCTCGCCGTCGGTCAGCAGTGCGCTGAGCCGCTCGACGCTGGAGCTGATGCGTTCGATCAGCTCCACCACCGCGGCCGAGCGGGCGTCGTCGGCGGTGATGGACAGCCGGCGATGGCGCGGCCACGCGCGCTCGACATAGAGGCCGAACGTGGCGGGCAGGGTGAGCATGCGCAGCGCGTCCGCGGTGGAGGCGCAGTCGACGACCACCCGATCCCAGCGTCCGGAAGCCGCGAGCTCGCCGACGGCGTGCAGACCGAGCACTTCCTGAATGCCCGGCAACGCCGAGAGTTCTTCGGGCGCAATGCTGCTCAGCTCGGACTCGGGAAACCGGCGCTCCAGTGCGGTGACCACCTCGTGCCAGCGGGCCTCGAGCAGGGCCAGGGTGTCGAGCGCCATCGCGTCGAGCGAGCCGCTGCCCGTCTCGGTGGCCTCGCCGGTTTCCAGGCCGGCCAGCACCCGGACCGGCTCGCCCCGACCGCTCGGCGGGACCGGGATGCCAAGCACGTCGCCCAGCGAGTGCGCCTGGTCGGTTGAGACCACCAGCACGCGCTGCCCCACGATCGCGTCACAGACCGCGGTGGCAGAAGCGAGGGTGGATTTTCCTACCCCGCCCTTCCCAACAAAGAGACTGATTCGGGCCTTAGCAGAGGACTTCGAAAAAGACTCCGAAAAAGACTCGGAAGAAGACTCCGAAAGGGGAGGGGTAGATGAACCGGACTCACTCAGCCTCGACTCGTTTCTTCAGATCCTTTAGAGCGGTATCGGTCAGCCGGCGCTCGGCCTTGCGTTTGAGCAACCCGATCATCGGGAGAGCCAGATCGACCGAGAGTTCATAGGTGACATCGGTTCCAGAACCCTTGGCCGCCAACCGGTATGAGCCTTCCAACGACCGCAGCAACGAGCTGGAGACCAGGGTCCAGCTCAGCGACTTGTGATCCGCCGGCCACTGGTAGGACATGACCATGGTGTCCTTGATGATGCCCGCGTCCATCACGAATCGCACGGTCTTCGGGTAGCCGTCGGCGCCGCGCTCTTGCACTTCGGCTTCCTTGTACTCCGAGATCCAGTCCGGGTACGAATCGATGTCGGCGATCACCTCCAGCACGGTGCCGGGATCCGCCTCGATGTGAATGGTCTGGGTCGTCTTCTCCGCCACCTGGCCGCTACCTTCTCTCCCGCAAGGGGGTCCACCCCCGGTCATCTCCGGTAGTACCCCGCCTTCGGACCGAAACGGTACTCTCCGGGCGAACCTTGACCGGAGTTAAACTACCGGAGAAACACCGACCGGACGTGACCGTTCCAGTGTCGTCTTGACCTCGAAAGCCATTTTCTTTCCCGCCACCCGGCGGCGGTGCGTCATTTTCGCCAGGTTCAGTTTGGCCAGCTCCCAGGCCGCCACCCCAGTCGGTTCGGCGTGCAGGAAATAGTGCAGCACCACCCCGTCCAGCGACGGCTCCAGCCAGACCTCCATGGTGCCGGTCAGCGCGCCGGTGACCGCCCAGCGGATTCCTTTTTCGGCGCGATCCTCGACGACCTGTAGCCGCAGATCTGGCCACCATCGTTGCCAGCTCAACTGATCGCCGATCGCGGCGCCGACCAATGCGCCGTCGGCGGCGACATAGGCCTGGTCGGCGATCTGGATGCTGTGCATCGTAACAGCTTCACATATCAATATCCGCCGTGCGCCGCCGAGGCCAAGCCGGACCCGGCCGCGGCGCCGCGCGACCGTCGCCGCAATCACGACGCGGCCCCAACCCACCGCTTGGTTGCTGCGCGAATGCCGCGATTAGTCTGGGTCATAGCAACCCGGCCACCGGTCACCCGATCAATAGAGGTCAACAGTGCGTGAGTACAGCGTTCCCGCCCGCTTTTCTATCGGTGAGCACGACAACATCGCGGCCATGGTCTTCGAGCACGAGCGCGACGACCCCAGCTTTGTCATCTACCAACGTCAGATCGACGGGGTGTGGACCGACGTCACGTGCGCCGAGGCCGCCCAGCAAATTCGTTCGGCGGCACTGGGCCTGATCGCGCTGGGCGTGGCGGCCGGCGACCGGGTGTCAATCTTCTCCGCGACCCGCTACGAGTGGGCGATCCTCGACCTGGCCATCCTCTCGATCGGCGCCGTCACCGTGCCGATCTACGAGACCTCGTCGGCAGAGCAGGTCCGCTGGGTGCTGCAGGACTCCGGAGCCGTCGTGGCATTCGCCGAAACCGACGCACACGCCGCGACGGTTACCGAGCTCACCGGCGAACTCCCCGCCCTGCGCCGGGTGCTGCACATCGACGGGGCGGGCCCCAAGGCGCTCGAGCAGCTCGAGGAGGCCGGCGCGGCGGTCGACCCGGCGGAGTTGGAGGCCCGCCTCGCGGCGCTGCGCCCCGAAGATCCCGCGACGCTGATCTACACGTCGGGCACCACCGGACGTCCCAAGGGGTGCCAACTCACGCATTCCAACCTGCTGTATGAAACCCGAGGCGCCAAGGAGTGCCTGCCCACCCTGCTGAACGAGGGGCAGCGGCTGCTGATCTTCCTCCCGCTGGCGCACGTGCTGGCCCGCTCGCTGACCCTGTCCGCGTTTGCCAACAAGGTGACCTGCGGGTTCACCAGCGACATCAAGAACCTGCTGCCGATGCTGGCGGTGTTCAAGCCGACCGTGGTGGTGTCGGTGCCGCGGGTGTTCGAGAAGGTTTACAACACGGCCGAGCAGAACGCCGCCAACGACGGCAAGGGGGCGATCTTCGCGCGGGCCGTGCAGACCGCGGTCGACTGGAGCGAGGCGCACGACAACCGCGGGCCCGGGCTGCTGCTGCGCGCCAAGCACGCGCTGTTCGACCGGCTGGTCTACCACAAGCTGCGCGCCGCGCTGGGCGGCGACTGCCACGCGTCGGTATCCGGCGGCGCACCGCTAGGGGCCCGGCTCGGCCACTTCTACCGGGGTGTGGGCCTGACCATCCACGAGGGCTACGGCCTGACGGAGACCAGCTCGGCCATCACGGTCAACCAAGTCGGCCGGGTCAAGATCGGAACTGTCGGAACCTTGTTGCCGGGCAACAGCATGCGCATCGCCGACGACGGTGAACTGTTGGTGCGCGGCGGCGTGGTGTTCAGCGGCTACTGGCACAACGAACAGGCCACCGCCGAGGCGTTCTCCGACGGCTGGTTCAAGACCGGCGATCTGGGCGCGCTCGACGAAGACGGCTTCCTGAAGATCACCGGCCGCAAGAAGGAGATCATCGTCACCGCCGGCGGCAAGAACGTCGCCCCCGCCGTGCTGGAAGACCAGCTGCGGGCGCACCCCTTGATCAGTCAGGCGATGGTGGTCGGGGATGCCAAACCCTTTGTCGCCGCGCTGATCACGATCGACCCCGAGGCCTTCGGTGGCTGGAAGCAACGCAACAGCAAGGCCGAGGGGTCGTCGGTGGGCGATCTAGCCACCGATCCGGATCTGGTCGCCGAGGTCGATGCCGCGGTCAAGCAGGCCAACCTGGCGGTGTCGCATGCGGAGTCGATCCGCAAGTTCCGCATTCTTCCGGTCGACTTCACCGAGGACACCGGCGAGCTGACCCCGACGATGAAGCTCAAGCGCAACGTGGTGGCCGAGAAGTTCGCCTCCGATATCGAAGCGCTCTACGACAAGGAGTAGCCTCCCGTCAGGCCAGCGTGGCCGCGCAGGATCCGATTGCTCGCCTCCTCAACCGGCCGTCCCCCGCGAGCGTGCGGTGCCCCCAGCCCGGCCCGCATCGTCGGCTCGCAGCAGGCCGGCCAGCCGAGCGGCCAGAATGTCCCAGCGCCACTGCGACGTCACCCATTCGCGTCCGGCCGCGCCCATCGCGGCGGCCCGGGCCGGGTCGGCCAGCAGCTCGGCGACGGCGTCGCCGACCTTGCGCACCGAATTCCCGTCGACGACGAGGCCAGTCTTATTGTGCTGCACCGCTTCCGGAGCTCCACCCGAGTCGCCGGCGACCACCGGTACGCCGGTCGCCGAGGCCTCGAGGAAGACGATGCCCAAGCCCTCGACGTCCAAGCCCGCGCCACGGGTGCGGCATGGCATCGCGAACACGTCGGCCAGCGCGTAGTGAGCGGGCAGCTCGGCGGAGGGCACCGCGCCGGTGAACGTCACGTGGTCGGCCACGCAGCAGTCGGAGGCCAGCTTGCGCAGGGTGTCCAGGTACGGGCCGCCGCCGACGATCACCAGGGCGGCGCCGTCGATGCGTTTCCGTATCGACGGCAGCGCCTTGATCAACGTGTCCTGGCCCTTGCGTGGCACCAACCGCGACAGGCACACGACGGTGGGCCGCTCCCCCAGTCCGTAGCGGTTGCGCAGCTCCGCACGTCCGGCCGGGTCGGGCCGGAACCGATCGGTGTCCACCCCCGACGGCAGGTACTCCAGCGATGCCGCGGGCCCGAACGCCGTCGCGAACCGGGACCGCGTGTAGCGGCTGACGAACGTCACGACGTCGGTGTCGTTGCCGATGCGCCGCAGCACCGACCGCGCCCCCGGGAGCATCGACCAGCCCACCTCGTGGCCGTGCGTGCTGGCCAGCACCCGGGTCGCCCCAGCCTGCCGCGCCCGCGCCGCCAGCAGCGCCAGCGGTGCGGCCGCGCCGAACCAGACGGTGTCGATGCCGTGGTCGCCGATCAGCCGGCGCATCCGGGCGTCGACCGCCGGCCCGGGCAGCATCAGCGTGCCCGGATGGCGCACCACCCGGTAGCCGGCCGCTTCCGCGTCGAACACGTCGGCGCCCTTCCACTGCGGCGCGTACACCAGCACCGCATGCGACCCGGTGTTCACCAGCCGGCCGACGAACTCGGCCAGGTAGGACTGGATGCCGCCGCGCCGCGGCGGAAAGTCGTTGGTTACCAGCAGGACCCGGCTCACTAGGGTCAGGCTAGCGTGGCGGCTATGCGGACCGCGACGCGGTCTGACGGGAGGCGGGCAATCAAGCCCCGTCGACCAGCCATTGCTGCCACCGGGCGAGCAGGCCGGCCCGGTCGACGCCCAGTACGTCGCGGGCGGCGTTGAACGGGTCGGCGTGCGCGACGCCGCAGACGGCGAGATAGTAGGCCCGCAGCTTGGGCGTGCCGAAGGTATCGGCGACGAAGCGGGCGAACCACCATGCGCGGTCGTAGGCCAGCGAGCGCTGCGGCCCGGGGCTGGCCAACTCGAGGTCCAACGGCACCGACGCAGGCTGCGAGCGCGCCTCGGCCGGGACGGGCGTGGTGGGCCGGGCGATGAAATCGGCGACGCCCTCGGCCAGCCACTGCGGCGCGTCGAGCGCGGTGTCCGCGCGCGACGCATAGTGAAAAAGCTCATGGGTCAACACGATTCGCAATGCCGAGTCACTCATGCCCGCCGCACCCGGCGCGAACACGATGCGCTCGCCGACCACCACCCGATGTTCGGGATCGACGCGATCGGCGACGGTCACCGCCGCGATATCGACCCACTGCGCCGGCGGTCCACCGCCGGCCGCGTCGCGAAACTGGTCGTCGGAACCGGCCACCACGATTGAGATGTCACGCGCCCAGTCGGTCCCCCAGAACGCCTCCACCTTGGTGATCGCGGCGGGCAGCTCCGATGCGATGCGGGCCAGCAGGCGGTCGGCGGCAGGGCCACCGAGGCCGATCAATCCGACCTCGCGGTCGCCGACGGTCAGGGGTGCCCGCACGGCGTCCCGGTGGCTTTGAGCGGGCGCGACGAGCCGTGCGCGTCTTATCGGGCCGTCGCGGGCATCCAGCGGCACCGCGGCGGCCGCAACGAACTCAACAACGAAGACCCAGGCCAGCAGGATCGGGAGCCACCGGCGGTGCCGAAGGTACTGGCTGCGCTGAGAACGATCAGTAACGGCGGGCGTCGTAGATCGGGCCGGACGAGTTCATCGGCACCACCCGTACCGGCACGCCGTAGGTCGACGAGTGAATCATCATCCCGTCGCCGATGTAGATGCCGCTATGTGACGCGTCGGAATAGAAGGTCAGCACATCGCCGGGCTGCAGGTCCGACAGTGCCACCGGCTGGCCGCCATGCGCCTGCGCCTGGCTGGAGTGCGGCAGCGAGATGCCGGCCTGCTGGAACGCCCACATCACCAGTCCGGAGCAGTCGAACCCGCCCGGTGCGGCGCCGCCCCACGAGTACGGCGTTCCGACCTGGGTCAGCGCAGCCTGCACGACGCTGGCGCGATCACCGCCGATGCCACTGGGACCACCGGGCGCCATTCCGGGCAGTCCGGGGAACATCGCATTCTGCGGCGGAGCGTCACCGGGCGGTAGCGCGCCGGGCGCCGGCGGGGCACCGGGCGGCAGCGCGTCCGGCGGGGGCGCACCGGGAGCCGGAGCTGCGGCAGGCACCTGCCCGGGGTCGGCCAGCGCGGTGCGCTGCTGCGGAGACAGGGAGACGTACTGCGATTTCACGACGGCGATCTGAACCTGCAGCTGGCTCTGCTTGGACTGCAGGCTGGCCCGCACCGCGGCGGCCTGCTCGGCCGCGCTCTTGGCGTCGGCGGCGGACTTGGCCGATTCCTGCTCGGCCTTGGCGGCCTGCTCACCGGCAACCCGGAAACTCGCCATCTGCGTAGACATTTGGGTCGCCATCACGCGCTGGACGGCCATCTTGTCGATCAGGCCCTGCGGCGATTGCGCGGTCAGCATGGCCTCCATGCCGTCGACGCGGCCACCCATGTAGGTCGCGGCGGCGAGTTTGTTGACGGCGTTCTGGAAGCTCGCCAGCCGGGCCCGCGCCCCGTCCACCGCGGCCTGGTCATCCGCGTGCTTCTTGTCGGCGGCCTGCTGGGCCGCGAGCTTCTCGTTGAGGTCGAGCTGCGCGCTGTGCATGGCCTCGGTGGTCTGCTCGGCCTGCCGCGACAGCTCACTGAGCTTTGCCAGCGCATCGTCGGCCGGATCGGCCGCCACATTGGCGGCACAGACACCCGATAAGACCGTGAGGCCTGCCAGCGTCCCGATGACTGACCGTGTGATGACACGCGAGATCGAATGCGCGGAGCCGAAACTCAAAGTATTGCTTCCTTAAACTTCCATCGACAATCGAGGTCGAGCTGGGTTTAGGTCTCAAACAGGTTACGAAACGATAAAGGCGTTTGTCCAAACCAGATCGTTAAGAAATTGGAAAGATTTCTGTCATAGCTATGTGAACGAGACCGGTCAGGTGACCAGGCAAGTGGCGGCCAGGGGTTTTGATACTCAGGGTCATTAAGCTACACCGGAGCCACGATTCCGATGAATCGGCACCAACCGCAACCGCGGCGCCAGCCCGGCTTCCGCGAGCACCTCGAGTGCAGCCCTCTCGTCGTGCAACAAAGTTTCCGGTACCCCGAGTAGCACACTGACCACGCAATCCCGGCATCCCGGTCCGCGCGCCGCGCAGTCGTCGCAGTCGATCACCACCGGTGCGCCCGGTGCCGACGCCGCGGCGTCTTTGCTGTCGGGTCCGCTGCTGTGGGCCATCGGAATCGGTCCTCTCATCCGGCTTGGTCGTGCTGACCCGAACGCTAACCGCGGGCACCGACAGCTTTTGCCGAGCGCGACCCCGGCGGCCGAGCACCGCCGGTGTCGGTCCCGATGCTTAACGTCAGGCCCATGGGTGTGACTGGTGGGACTCAACTGAGTTTCGCCGACCTCGAAACGAGCGGGGACTCCACCTGGGCGCCCGCCGACGAGACCCCGCTGCGCGAGACCACCTTCGTCGTGGTGGACCTGGAGACGACCGGCGGACGCAGCCGCGCGAAAGACGGGGCACCCGCCGACGCCATCACCGAGATCGGGGCGGTCAAGGTCCGCGGCGGCGTCGTTCTTGGTGAATTCGGCACCCTGGTGGATCCGCGGCGCAGCATCCCGCCCCAGATCGTGCAGCTCACCGGCATCACGACGGCGATGGTGTGCGCCGCCCCGACGATCGACGCCGTGCTGCCGATGTTCTTGGAGTTCGCCGGCTTGAAGCACGGAGCGGTGCTCGTTGCGCACAATGCGGGATTCGACGTCGGTTTCCTGCGCGCCGCCGCCGAGCACTGCGAAATCCGTTGGCAACGACCGCAAGTGCTCTGCACGGTCCGGTTGGCGCGCCGCGTGCTGAGCCGTGAAGAGGCACCCAGCGTGCGGCTGGCCGAGCTGGCGCGGCTGTTCGCCGTCACCACCCAACCCACCCACCGGGCGCTAGACGACGCCCGCGCCACCGTCGACGTGTTACACGCGCTGATCGAGCGGGTGGGCAACCAGGGCGTGCACACCTACGCCGACCTGCGCGCGTACCTGCCCAACGTGACATCGGCCCAGCGCCGCAAGCGCGTGCTCGCCGATCCCCTGCCGCACCGGCCCGGGGTTTATCTGTTCCGCGGGCCGTCGGGCGAGGTGCTCTACGTCGGCACCGCCGTGGACCTGCGCCGCCGGGTGAGCCAGTACTTCACCGGCGCCGACCCCCGCGGCCGGATGAAGGAGATGGTCAGCCTGGCCGGCGCGGTCGAGCACGTCGAGTGCGCCCACGCGCTGGAGGCCGGCGTGCGGGAGCTGCGGATGCTGGCCGCGCACGCGCCGCCGTACAACCGCCGCTCGAGGTTCCCGCAGCGCTGGTGGTGGGTGGCCCTGAGCGACGAGGCGTTCCCGCGGCTGTCGGTGGTGCGGGCCCCTCGGCACGACCGTGCGATCGGGCCGTTTCGGTCCCGCACCGACGCCGCCGATACCGCGCGGCTGCTGGCACGGTTCACCGGAATCCGCACCTGCACAGCGCGACTCGGCCGTTCGGCCCGCCACGGTCCGGCCTGTCCCGAGGTCGAGGTGTCGCCCTGCCCGGCCGCCCGCGATCTGACCGCGGCACAGTACGCCGAGGCCACCCAGCGCGCCGCGGCCCTGATCGACGGCGCCGACCACAGCGCGTTGGACGCCGCCGTCGGCCAGGTCACCGCGCTGGCCTCCGATCGCCACTTCGAGAGCGCGGCGCGGTTGCGCGACCGCATCGCCACCGCCGTCGAGGTGCTGTGGCGGGGCCAACGGCTGCGGGCGCTGGCCGCGCTGCCCGAGCTGATCGCCGCGGCCCCGGACGGCAGCGGCGGCTATCACCTCGCCGTCATCCGCTATGGCCAGCTCGCCGCGGCCGGCACCGCCCGGCGCGGGGTGCCGCCGATGCCGGTCGTCGACGCGATTCATGCGGGCGCACAAGCGATTTTGACGGAGGCAGCACCGCTCGGCGGCGCGCTGGTCGAGGAGACGGCGCTGATCGCGCGCTGGCTGGTCGCCCCGGGAGTACGCATCGTTCGGGTCGCCGGCGAGATCGGCTGGGCCTCGCCGCTGGGATCGGCCGGCGCCTGGGCGGGATGGGCGGCGGCGGCCCGCTCGGCACGGCTGGCCTCGCAGCAAGACCCGGAGCAGGCGCGCGGATCGGGCTCAGACCTGCTGGCTAAACCGCACCCAACGCGCGAGCAGCTCTTCGGCGGCCCCGGAGTCGATGGCCGCGGTGGCGCGCTCCAGCCCGTCCTCCCACGCCGGCAGCCATTCAGCGCGGCTGGATAGGCCCGCATGGGCGACGATCGCGCCGGCGGCGTTGAGCACGACGGCGTCGCGGACGGCGCCCTTGACACCGCCCAGCACCGCGCGCACCTCCTCGGCGTTGGCGTAGGCGTCGCCGCCCAGCAGTTGGTCGAGTTCGGCGCGGGCGAACCCGAATCCCGCGGGGTCGAACGTCAGCTTGTCCACCGTGCCCGCCTGCACGCGCCAGATCGTGCTCGTGGTGGTGGTGGTCAGCTCGTCCAGCCCGTCGTCGCCGTGCACGACCAGCACGCTGGCCCGTCGCGCGGCGAACACCCCGGCCATCACCTCCGCCAGGTTGGCGAACGCGCAACCGATCAGCCCCGCCCGCGGTAACGCCGGATTGGTCAGCGGTCCAAGGAGATTGAAGACCGTCGGTATGCCGATCTCGCGGCGTACCACCGACGCGTGCCGGTAGGACGGATGGAACGCCGGCGCGAAGCAGAACCCGATGCCGACCTCGCTGAGGCTGCGGGCGACCTGGTCGGGTCCCAGGTCGATGCGCACACCCAGAGCCTCGAGCGTGTCGGCGCCGCCGGACAGCGACGACGCCGCGCGATTGCCGTGTTTGACCACCGGCACCCCCGCGGCCGCGACCACGATGGCGGCCATCGTGGACAGGTTGACGGTGTTGACGCCGTCGCCGCCGGTGCCGACGATGTCGACAGCGTCGTCGCGGATCGCGTCGGCGGGGATGCGGCGCGCGTGGCTGAGCATCACGTCGGCCAGCTCGCTGACCTCGGCGGCGGTCGGCACCTTCATCTTCATCGCGACCGCGAACGCCGCGATCTGGGCCGGACGGGCGTTGCCGGTCATGATCTGGTCCATCGCCCACGCGGCCTGACCGCGGGCCAGGTTCTGCCCGTCGGTGAGCCGGCCCAGCAGCTGCGGCCAGGTCGGCGTGGCCCCGGGAGCCGTCGCGGAAAACGCCCGGGGCACCAGAGCCTCAGATGATGCAGCCACGCGCCGATGGTCCCACGCGGGCCAACCGTCGTTTCCGGGGCGCTGAAAGTTCCCGCCAAAACGACTCGCGGGGGCGAATTTCCGCCCCGGGTAGAGTTCAACAACTACAAAGCGTCATACTTGGGGATGTGACGAGTGCTGTAGGGACCTCGGGGACCGCGATCACGTCGCGAGTTCATTCGCTGAATCGGCCCAACATGGTCAGTGTCGGCACCATAGTGTGGCTGTCGAGCGAGCTTATGTTCTTTGCTGGCCTGTTCGCGTTCTATTTCACGGCGCGGGCGCAGGCCGGCGGGAACTGGCCACCGCCGCCCACCGAGCTGAACCTGTATCAGGCCGTGCCGGTGACTTTGGTGTTGATTGCGTCGTCGTTCACCTGCCAGATGGGCGTGTTCGCCGCCGAGCGCGGCGACGTCTTCGGCCTGCGCCGCTGGTATGTGATCACCTTCCTGATGGGACTGTTCTTCGTCCTCGGGCAGGCCTACGAGTACTACCACCTGGCCACCCACGGGACGACCATCCACGGCAGCGCCTACGGCAGCGTGTTCTATCTGGCCACCGGCTTCCATGGCCTGCACGTCACCGGCGGGCTGATCGCTTTCATATTCCTGCTGGCCCGCACCGGGATGAGCAAGTTCACCCCGGCGCAGGCGACGGCCAGCATCGTCGTGTCTTACTACTGGCATTTCGTCGACATCGTGTGGATCGCGCTGTTCACCGTGATCTATTTCATCCGCTGAAGGCCGGCGCTTTCAAAGAGGAATGAACAGGAGTGCTCGGTTGAAGAAACTGGGATTCACCCGATCCCGCGGCCGCAAGCCGCAGAGCCAACCGCGGAAAGAGCAGTCGCGGCGGCGTCTTCGCCGCCGGCTGTCCGGCGGCCTGCTGCTGATGATCGCGCTGACCATCTCGGGTGGGCTGGCCGCCGTGCTGACCCCCACGCCCCAGGTCGCCGTCGCCGACGAGTCGAACTCGGCGCTGCTGCGCAACGGCAAACAGCTGTTCGACACCTCGTGCGTGTCGTGCCATGGCGCGAACCTGCAGGGCGTGCCCGACCACGGACCCAGCCTGATCGGCGTCGGCGAGGCCGCCGTCTACTTCCAGGTGTCCAGCGGTCGCATGCCGGCCATGCGCGGTGAGGCGCAGGCCCCGCGTAAAGCGCCGATCTTCGACGAGGCCCAGACCGACGCGCTCGGGGCCTACGTGCAGGCCAACGGCGGCGGGCCCACGGTGGTGCGCAACCCCGACGGCACCATCGCGATGCACTCGCTGCGCGGCGAGGACCTCGGTCGCGGCGGTGACCTGTTCCGGCTCAACTGCGCCTCGTGCCACAACTTCACCGGTAAGGGCGGCGCGCTGTCGTCGGGCAAGTTCGCGCCCGACCTCGGTGAGGCCAGCGAGCAGCAGATCCTGACCGCGATGCTGACCGGCCCGCAGAACATGCCGAAGTTCGCCGATCGCCAGCTGTCCTTCGAAGCCAAGAAGGACATCATCGGCTACGTCAAGAGCGTCACCGAGGAGCGCTCGCCGGGCGGCTACGGCCTCGGCGGGTTCGGACCCGCGCCCGAGGGCATGGCGGCGTGGATCATCGGGATGGTCGCGGCCATCGCGTTGGCACTGTGGATTGGGGCGCGAGCATGAGCTCGGAAAGCACTGGCGTCGGTAAAGAGCCGGACGAGGCCGCACTGGCCGCGATGTCCAACCAGGAACTGCTCGAACTGGGCGGCAAGATCGACGGCGTCGAGACCGTCTTCAAGGAGCCGCGCTGGCCGGTCGAGGGCACCAAGGCCGAGAAGCGTGCCGAGCGCGGCGTCGCCCTGTGGCTTTTGCTGGGCGGCGGTTTCGGGCTGGCGCTGCTGCTGATCTTCTTGTTCTGGCCGTGGGAGTACAAGTCGAACGAGCAGGCGGGTAACTTCATGTACTCGCTGACCACCCCGCTGTACGGCTTCACGTTCGGGATGTCCGTCCTGTCGATCGCCATCGGCGCGATCCTGTACCAGAAACGCTTTATCCCGGAAGAGATTTCAATTCAGGACCGCCACGACGGCGCCTCCCGCGACATCGACCGCAAGACGGTCGTCGCCAACCTGACCGACGCCTACCAGACGTCGACGATCGGGCGCCGCAAGCTGATCGGGGCATCGTTCGGGCTGGGCATGGGCGCGTTCGGGCTCGGCACCTTGGTGGCTTTTGCCGGCGGCCTGATCAAGAACCCGTGGAAGCCGGTCGTGCCGACCGCCGACGGCATGAAAGCGGTGTTGTGGACGTCCGGTTGGACCCCGCGCTACCACGGCGAGACCATCTACCTGGCACGCGCCACCGGTGCCACCGACGGTGCGCCGTTCGTCAAGATGCGCCCCGAGGACATCGACGCCGGCGGCATGGAGACCGTCTTCCCATGGCGCGAGTCCGACGGCGACGGCACCACGGTGGAGTCGCACGAGAAGCTGATCGGCATCAAGATGGGTGCCCGTAATCCCGTGATGCTCATCCGGATTCGACCCACCGACATGCAGCGGGTGGTCAAGCGCCAGAACCAGGAGAGCTTCAACTTCGGCGAGTTCTTCGCCTTCACCAAGGTCTGCTCGCACCTGGGCTGCCCGTCGTCGCTGTACGAGCAGCAGTCCTACCGAATCCTGTGCCCCTGCCACCAGTCGCAGTTCGACGCATTGCATTTCGCCAAGCCGATCTTCGGCCCGGCGGCGCGTGCATTGGCGCAGCTGCCGATCACCATCGACTCAAACGGGTATCTGGTTGCCAACGGCGACTTCATCGAGCCCGTCGGTCCTGCATTCTGGGAGAGGACGACAACATGAGTCCGAAGCTGAGTCCCCCGAAGATCGGTGATGTCCTGGCCCGCCAAGGCGAGGACATCGACACCCGGTATCACCCGTCGGCCGCGGTCCGCCGGCAGCTCAACAAGGTCTTCCCGACGCACTGGTCGTTCCTGCTCGGTGAGATCGCGATGTACAGCTTCTTCGTGCTGCTGATCACCGGCGTGTACCTGACGCTGTTCTTCGACCCGTCGATGGTCGACGTCACCTACAACGGCGTGTACCAGCCGCTGCGCGGCGTCGAGATGTCGCGGGCCTACCAGTCCGCGCTCGACATCTCGTTCGAGGTCCGCGGTGGCCTGTTCGTCCGCCAGATCCACCACTGGGCCGCGTTGATGTTCTCCGCCTCGATCATGGTGCACCTGGCCCGCATCTTCTTCACCGGCGCGTTCCGCCGCCCCCGCGAGGCGAACTGGGTCATCGGCTCGCTGCTGCTGATCCTGTCGATGTTCGAGGGTTACTTCGGCTACTCACTGCCCGACGACCTGCTCTCCGGTATCGGTCTGCGCGCCGCGCTCTCGTCGATCACGCTGGGCATGCCGGTCATCGGAACCTGGTTGCACTGGGCACTTTTCGGCGGCGACTTCCCCGGCACCATCCTGATCCCCCGCATGTACGCGCTGCACATCCTGTTGATTCCGGGCATCATCCTGGCCCTGATCGGGTTGCACCTGGCCATGGTGTGGTTCCAGAAGCACACCCAGTTCCCCGGCCCGGGTCGCACCGAGACCAATGTCGTCGGCGTGCGCGTGATGCCGGTGTTCGCGGTCAAGTCCGGCGCGTTCTTCGCCGCCATCGTGGGTGTGCTGGGCCTGATGGGCGGCCTGCTACAGATCAACCCGATCTGGAACCTGGGCCCCTACAAGCCTTCTCAGGTGTCGGCCGGCTCGCAGCCTGACTTCTACATGATGTGGACGGAAGGCCTGGCTCGTATCTGGCCGCCGTGGGAGTTCTACTTCTGGCACCACACCATCCCCGCGGCGGTCTGGGTGGCGCTGATCATGGGCGGCGTCTTCGGGCTGCTGGTCGTCTACCCGTTCCTGGAGAAACGGTTCAGCGGCGACAAGGCCCACCACAACCTGCTGCAGCGCCCGCGCGACGTCCCGGTGCGGACTTCGATCGGCGCGATGGCGATCGCGTTCTACATGCTGCTGACGCTGTGCGCGATGAACGACATCATCGCGTTCACGTTCCACATCTCGCTGAACGCGACGACGTGGATCGGGCGTATCGGCATGGTGATCCTGCCGCCGCTCGTCTTCTTCATCAGCTATCGATGGTGCGTTGGGCTGCAGCGCAGCGACCGCGCGCTGCTCGAGCACGGCGTCGAGACCGGCATCATCAAGCGGCTGCCGCACGGTGCCTACATCGAGCTGCACCAGCCGCTCGGCCCGGTCGACGACCACGGCCACCCGCTCCCGCTGGAGTACCAGGGGGCGCCGGTGCCCAACAAGATGAACAAGCTGGGCTCGGCCGGTTCGCCGGGTAGCGGCAGCTTCTTGTTCGCCGACCCGCCGTCCGAGGATGCGGCGTTGCGCGAGGCGGCCCACGCCTCCGAGCAGCGCGCGCTGACCGCGCTGCGGGAGCGCCAAGAGACCAACGGTTCCTCGAACGGCGAGCACTAGCCCGCGTCAGCTGGCGGCGCGCTGCTGTTCTGCGGCCCGCAGGATCGAGCCCGCGGTCACATACGTGGACTTCTCGCGGTCGGCGGCTCCGACCGGCAGGTTGGCCGCGCAGCGCAGCACCATCAGCGCGAGCGGGCTGTTGGTAGCGTACGGGATGATCAGCAGGTTGGCGTGAGCGTCTTCGCCGCTGATGGTCATGACGTGGTGGCGCTTTTGTTCCGGGCCCGGCCAGTTGATGTCGGGTGGCCGTTGCAGCGGTTGCCAATTGACGTTGATCGCAGTGATGTCCCCCAACAAGGGCGTCAGCATCGCGACAACGGCAGGCAATTCGTTGGTGATGCGGTCTGCGCGCGGCCACCAGGCTCCGTCGATGACGCGCCCGAGCTTGCGCGCCACCGACAACCGGACGGGATCGGCACGGAACGGACGGGTCATCGCGGACGTCGCCGGCCAGCGACGCTGAGGACTACACGATTCACGCGGTTCCCTTCGCTATCGGCACCGCCTCACGATTGTGAGCGGCAGAGCTAGGTGTCATCCGCGCCGATGCGGCGTACCACCGCTGACAAAGAGAACAACTCACGGTTGAGGCTACGCCACGGGCAGACGGTTACCACCAGCACCATCGATAACGGATATACATCGCACATCCCACGTAGGGTTGGGGCAACGGAAGTGGGGATGCCAACCATGGCGACACAAAACTGGAGTGACGCGCCCGAGATTCGTCCCTCCGAGATCCGGGTTGGCGACGTCATCGGCACGCTTTTACCCACCGGTCTGCAATACACGGTCAAGTTGATCAGTGCGCCGCAGAAGAGTCCGGGAAAGTGGACATTCTTCTGCCGTGACGCCAAGGGCCTGCAGCACACCAGCACCTTCCGGGACGACGAGCTGGTTCGCCGGTACGCCAAAGCATCGTGAAACCGTCGGGCGCCGCGACCGACTAACTCGCCGCGGCGACTTCGCGGCGTAGCTGCCGAACGTAGAGCCACTCGATCGCCGGCATCGCGGCGGTGACGGCACCGGCCAGCCCGTAGCCGACCCACGATGGACCGTCATGGCCGACGGCCATCGAATAGGTCGCGGCGGCAACGGCAATCAGCGCGATGCCCATCGTGCCGCTCAGGACAACAGCGCCGCGCAAAAAGATCCGGTCCACGGCCTCGCCGGACCACTCCCCGGCCGCGCCGGCCGTCTGGGCCCGCTGCGGACGCACCCGTTCGACCACGGTCCGGGTGGCCGACTGCCGGACCGGTGGACGTCCCTGCAGGGCCGTCGACCGAACGATCGGCGGCTCGGCCTTGGTCATCCGGCGAGCGCGCAGCAGCACCGGAACGGCCCCGGCGATGATCAACGCGGACACGATGATGACGGTGTACAACACCCACGGCGTGCTGTGCGCATTGCGGGCCGCGCTGTGGAAGCCCCGGCCCAGATCGGCCAGCGCGACGGCAGCGGCCACGCTGACGCCCAGCAGCAGCAGCCAGATCACGGCGCACGTGCCCAGCAGGAGTCGATCGATGACGTCGGGCGGAACGGTGTCGGACCCGCGCCGATACGCGGAGTATCTGCTGACCATCAGCAAGCCGTCTGCGGCTGGTCGGTGTTGTTCGACGACAACACCGTTCCGTCGCTGGTGGTGATCGAGCAATTGAGCCGGCTGACCCGGAAAAGGCTGGACGCCTGGACGGAGCCGACGTCGGATTGCGAGATCGGGGTGACCGTCATCGACCACGGGATGTAGACATTGTGCTGGGTGCGTGAGCGGCCGGACGCGTCGACATAGGTCACCGAGATGATGTCGCCCGGCGCCTTGGTTCCGGTCACCGAATAGGTGACCTGGCGCGGACCGGCGGGGGTGGTCGGTGGTGGTGGCGGAGGCGGGGCCGCGGTTGCCGACGTGCTGGCCGGCGGCGCGGTGGTCGGCGCGGGCGGTGGTGGTGGCGGAGGAGGCGGTGGCGTCACCGTCACTGTCTGGGTCTCCGTAGCTGTCGGGGGCGGTGGGGGTGGTGGCGGCGGTTCGGTGGTGGTCGGCGGGGGCGGCGGCTTGGTCGTGGTGATCTCGTCCTGCACCGGCGGCGTCGACGACGTGCTGGTGCCCGGATTGGCGAGTTGATTGGTGTCGGTGCGCGCGAACAGCAGCGACACCGAGACGACCAGCGCGATCGCGGCCACGATGGCGGCGACGCCGACCACCCACGGCCAGCGCGGGGTGCCGTCGTCGTCATCGTCGTCGTCGGATGAGTCGTCGTAGCTTTCGTAGTCGTAGAGCCTCAGATCGGCAGGCACATACGCACCGCCGATGAAATGCTCGGACTCGGGTGCGGAGTAGGCACGCGAATAGGCGTCCGTCTCGCCGGTCTGCTCTGCCGGTATTGCGCCGCTGTCTTCGAAGGGTTCGAGTTCCCCGCCGGCAGCCAATTCGTCCAATTCGTCGTCGGGCTCGTCAAATTCGTCGCTGGGCTCGGTGCCGGAATTCGGTTCCTGGTGGAACTCATCGTCGGAATCGGATTGGTCGGGTTCCCATCCCGGGGGTTTCGGCCCGCTCATGTCTGCCTGCCCTGTCCAACTGCATCGCCTGTGCACGGGACATCAGGGGTACCTCGTGTCGCACGTGCTCGGGGGATTCTCATGTGCCTGCGCAAACCCTACCGAACCGGGTAGCGCAAAGAAGTCTTGGCAAACGGGCGACGGCTCAACTGATGCCCGGATTGTTACCTTTGAGACGCAAATCAGTGCTTCTCGGGGCCTACGTAGTACTCAAAGACCAGTCCGGCCGCGGAAGCAAGGATAAACACCACGCCCGCGACGATCAGCCAGGGCAGCCACAGCGCAATGCCGACCGCGGCGACCGAGCCCGACAACGCGAGCATCAGCGGCCACCAGCTGTGCGGTGCGAAGAATCCCAATTCCCCTGCACCGTCGCTGATTTCAGCGCCCTCGTAGTCCTCGGGCCGGGTATCGAGGCGACGCGCCACGAAGCGGAAGAAGGTGGCCGTGATCAGTGCCAAGCCCCCAGTCAGCGCCAACGCGGTGGTACCGGCCCACTCCTCGCCGCCGGTGGCGTACAGCGCGGTCAGTACCCCGTAGAGCACCGCGCACAGGACGAAGAACGCCGCGCAGAATTCGAACAGCCTCGCTTCGATATGCATTGCGTGTCCTAACCTACTGGTTGGGTCAGTTCGCCGCGGCGAGTGTCAAACGGATGGGTGGTCACCGCTAGCGGGGACTGAGCGATCGCCTGCAACGCTTGGGCGTTCGTCTTTCCGTCGATCCGTTGCTGCAAATAAGCCTTGAAGTCGTTGGGCTCAACGACGCGGACCTCGAAGTTCATCATCGAGTGATACGTGCCGCACATCTCCGCGCAGTGGCCGACAAATGCCCCGGTCTTGGTGATCTCTTCGACCTGGAAGACGTTGACCGAGTTGTTTTGCTTGGGGTACGCCATCACGTCGCGCTTGAAGAGGAATTCCGGAACCCAGAAAGCGTGGATGACATCGGCCGAATTCAATACGAATTCGATGCGTTTGCCGGCCGGTAACACCAGCACCGGAATTTCCTGCGGGGTTCCGAGGGTCTCGACCTTGTCGAAGTTCAGGTAGGTCCGGTCCTCGGTGTTGATTCCGCGCACCGGGCCGACGCGCTCCTCGCCGTGCTCGTCCTTGCCCTCGGGCTTGGAGACCATCGCCTTCTTGCGGGCCTCATCGGCACCGTCATAGCTCAGCGTGCCGTCCTTGAAATCGACCTTCTGATAGCCGAATTTCCAGTTCCACTGGAAGGCCGTGACGTCGATCACAACCTCGGGGTTCTTGTCCAGGTGCAGCATCTTCTCCTGCACCACGACGGTGAAGTAGAAGAGCACCGAGATGATCAGGAACGGCGTCACCGTCAGCACCAGTTCGAGCGGCATGTTGTAGCCGAACTGCCGGGGCAGTTCGGTGTCCGTCGCCTTCTTCCGATGGAAGGCCGCCGACCAGAAGATCAGGCCCCACACGATGACACCGACGACCAGCGAAGCGATCACCGCGCCGATCCACAGCTCCCGGTTGAGGTGAGCCTGCGGGGTGATGCCCTCGGGCCAGCCGAGAGCAAACACCGTCTGCCAGCTGCATCCGCTGAGGGTAACCGCCAGCACGCCCAGCGTCGCGGCCAGTGCCAGCGGTCGAAAACGACGGGAAAGACCCCTAGGTGCGTCTGGCGAACGGCGCTGAAATATGCCCTGCGACAAACGCTGCGAACGGAACTGCCCGCCGGGTGTCACGTTGGCGCCTCCTGCTCGAACGTCGAATACTACGCAGCGTAGACCACGCCGCTGCGCCCGGCGACTAAACCCCGGCCGGTCGGCCGTCGCGTCGTCGAGATCGGCCGGTGCGGCACCCCCAAGCCTCGCCGAAGTACGGCATATTGGTGGCCGTGTGTGGACTGCTGGCCTTTCTCGCCGACCCGGCCGGCGTCGAGACGGACGCGGCGCGGGCCGGCGGCGCGATAACCCGCTCGCTGCACCTGATGCGCCACCGCGGGCCCGACGAGCCCGGTGGCCTGTTCGACCCGGACGCCGACGGAGCCGTTGTCTTCGGCTTCAACCGGCTGTCGTTCATCGATATCGCGCATTCGCATCAGCCGCTGCGCTGGGGGCCGCCCGAGGCGCCCGACCGCTATGTCCTGGTCTTCAACGGCGAGATCTACAACTACCTCGAGCTACGCGACGAACTGAGCGCGCGGCACGGCGCCGCCTTCGCCACCGACGGTGACGGCGAGGCCATCGTCGCCGGCTACCACCACTGGGGCACCGACGTGCTGACCCGGCTGCGCGGCATGTTCGCCTTCGCGCTGTGGGACACTGTGACCCGCGAATTGCTCTGCGCCCGTGACCCTTTCGGCATCAAGCCGCTGTTCATGGCGACCAGCACCGGCGGCACGGCGGTGGCCAGTGAGAAGAAGTGCCTGCTGGATCTCGTCGACCTGGTCGGGTTCGACACCGCGATCGACAGCCGCGCCGTGCAGCACTACACCGTGCTGCAGTACGTGCCCGAGCCCGAGACGCTGCATCGCGGGGTGCGCCGGCTGGAATCGGGCTGCTACGCCCGTATCCGCCCTGGACAGCGACCTGAGGTCACCCGGTACTTCGTGCCGCGGTTCGCCGCGGTGCCGCTGACCCGCGATAGCGAGCAGGCGCGCTACGACGAGATCACCGCGGTACTCGAGGACTCGGTGGCCAAGCACATGCGGGCCGACGTCACCGTCGGGGCGTTCCTGTCCGGCGGCATCGACTCCACCGCGATCGCGGCGCTGGCGATCCGGCACAACCCGCGGCTGATCACGTTCACCACCGGATTCGAGCGCGAGGGATTCTCCGAGGTCGACGTCGCGGTGGCCTCGGCCGAGGCGATCGGCGCGCGGCATGTGACGAGGGTGGTCAACCAGGCCGAGTTCGTCGCCGCCCTGCCCGAGATCGTCTGGTACCTCGACGAGCCGGTCGCCGACCCGGCGCTGGTGCCGCTGTACTTCATCGCGCGCGAAGCCCGCAAGCACGTCAAGGTGGTGCTGTCCGGCGAGGGCGCCGACGAGCTGTTCGGCGGCTACACCATCTATCGGGAACCGTTGTCGCTCAAGCCCTTTGATTATCTGCCACGGCCGGTTCGACGCTCGATGGGCAAGATGTCGCGGCCACTGCCCCAGGGGATGCGCGGCAAGAGCCTGCTGCATCGCGGGTCGCTGACCCTCGAGGAGCGTTACTACGGCAACGCCCGCAGCTTCTCGGACGCGCAGCTGCGCGACGTGCTGGCCGGGTTCCGCGAGGAGTGGACGCATACCGACGTGACGGCCCCGCTGTACGCAGAATCGGCGGGCTGGGACCCGGTGGCCCGCATGCAGCACATCGACCTGTTCACCTGGCTGCGAGGCGACATTCTGGTCAAGGCCGACAAGGTGACGATGGCCAACTCGCTGGAGCTGCGGGTGCCGTTCCTGGACCCCGAGGTGTTCGCCGTCGCGTCCCGGTTGCCCGTCGAGGCGAAGATCACCCGCACCACCACCAAGTACGCGCTGCGGCGAGCGCTGGAACCGATCGTTCCGGCGCACGTGCTGCACCGGCCCAAGCTCGGGTTCCCGGTGCCCATCCGGCATTGGCTGCGCGCCGGCGAATTGCTGGAGTGGGCGCACGCGATGGTGGACGCCTCGCAGGCCGGCTATCTCGTCGACACCGCCGCCGTGCGCCGGATGCTCGACGAACACCGAAGCGGCGTCAGCGATCACAGCCGCCGGCTGTGGACGGTGCTGATCTTGATGCTCTGGCACGCGATCTTCGTCGAGCACACCGTGGTGCCGCAGATCAGCGAGCCGGTGTACCCCGTCCAGCTCTAGGTGCTGCCCGGCGCGTCGAGTGTGACTCCTGGAAACCGCCTGCACACTCGCCGCCGCGAGTTCACACTCGACGACGTGACGCCGGCTAGACCAGCACCGCGGCGATCTCGGCAGCCGCCTCGTCGCCGTAGGCATCGGTCAGCCGCGTCTTGGCGACGGCGGGGTCCCACGTCCACTCCTGGGTGCCGGTCGACTCCAGCACCAGCACGGCGACCAGCGAGCCCAGCTGCGCCGAGCGCTCCAGACTCAGCCCGGCGCTGCGACCGGTCAGGAAGCCGGCCCGGAACGCGTCACCGACGCCGGTCGGGTCGGTGAGGCTGTTCTCCGGCACCACGCCGACATGCGTCGTCGTGCCGTCGCGATCGACGATGTCCACGCCCTTGGCGCCCAGCGTTGTCACCCGCAGACCGACCTTGCCCAGCACGTCGTTCTCCGACCAGCCGGTCTTGTTGAGCAGCAGCTCCCACTCGTAGTCGTTGGTGAACAAGTACGCGGCCCCGTCGATCAGCTTGTCGATCTCTTCCCCGGACAGGCGGGGCAGCTGCTGGGACGGGTCGGCGGCGAAGTCCAGGCCAAGCTTGCGGCACTCCTCGGTGTGCACCACCATCGCGTCGGGATCGTTGGCCCCGATGATGACCAGGTCGGGCTTGCCGACGGACGACACGACGTCGGCGAGCTTGATGTTGCGGGCCTCCGACATCGCACCCGGGTAGAACGACGCTATCTGGGCCATGTCCTCGTCGGTGGTGCAGGTGAACCGGGCGGTGTGCGCGGTCTCGGAGATCAGCACGTTCTCGCAGTTCACGCCGTGGCGCTCCAGCCATTCGCGGTATTCGCCGAAGTCGTCGCCGGCCGCACCGACCAGCGCGACGTCACCGCCGAGCACGCCGATGGCGAAGGCAATGTTGCCCGCCACGCCGCCGCGATGAATCACCAGGTCGTCGACCAGGAAGCTGAGCGAAACCTTCTGCAGATGCTCGGCCAGCAGGTGCTCGGAAAACCGGCCAGGAAAACGCATCAGATTGTCGGTCGCAATCGAACCGGTCACCGCGATCGTCACGAAATCTCCACCCTTCATTGGTAAGCGCGTCCAGCCTACCCACGCGTTTCGACGGCCGTTGCGTCCGCAGTCGGCGAGAGGGGGTGCGCTAGCCTCCCTAGGGAACTCACCTAAGTCGCCGGGACCGAATACCCGGGCGGTGCCCGCTCGAGGTCGGTGTCTACCACCGTAGGAGAACCACAATGGGCGGTCCGCACTCGCCGAACCACCCCGTCGGCGGCGACGCACCTGTGCCCTACACCGAGCCGGTCGACTTCCCGCACGATCCCCCGGCCGGCGAGACGCCCTACGCGCCCGGGCCAGCCCACGAACCGGCGCCCGGCGCCTACCCCGGCCCGCCGCCGCCCGGCTACCCGAAGCGTCGGTCAACGCGGCGGGTGATCATCGGGGTGCTGGTGGCGATCGCCCTGGTCGCCGGGATGACGGCGGCGATCGTCTACGGCGTGCGCACCAACGGGGCCAACACCGGTGCCGCGTTCTCCGAGGCGACGGCCAAAGCGGCGATTCAGGGCTATCTGGACGCGCTGGAGAACCGCAACACCGAAGAAGTTGCCCGCAGCGCGCTCTGTGGCCTCTACGACGGCGTGAAGGACCGCAGATCCGACCAGGCGCTGGCCAAGCTGAGCAGCGACGCGTTCCGTAAACAGTTTTCGCAGGTCCAGCTGACCTCAATCGACAAGATCGTCTACCTGTCGCAGTACCAGGCGCAGGCGCTGTTCACGATGCAGGTCTCACCCGCGACCGGCGGCCCGTTGCGCGGCCAGGTCCAGGGCGTCGCGCAGCTGCTGTTTCAGCGCGGCGACATCCTGGTGTGCTCATACGTGCTGCGCGCCGGGGGCTCGTACTAGCCCCCGGTACCTAACCGCTGAAGGTCAGTTGAAGGAGTCCCCGCAGGCGCACGAACCCGTGGCGTTCGGGTTGTCGATGGTGAAGCCCTGCTTCTCGATGGTGTCCACGAAGTCGATCGACGCGCCTTCCACGTAGGGAGCACTCATCCGGTCCACCGTCAGCTTCACACCACCGAAGTCCGCGGTCAGGTCGCCGTCCAGCGCACGGTCGTCGAAGAACAGGTTGTAGCGCAGGCCGGCGCACCCGCCCGGCTGAACCGCGATACGCAGCGCCAGGTCGTCGCGTCCCTCTTGGTCCAGCAGGGACTTCGCCTTGGTGGCGGCGGCCTCGGTCAGGATTACGCCGTGAGTGGTCGTGGCGCTCGACTCGTTTTGCACCGTCATTACTTCTCCTACATGCCTGTTGTTGGGTAGGTGCCCGGGCACCCGAGCCCCTCGGGTAGAACCCAATGCGTCAACGGTACCTCGCGGGACCGCTATTCCCGAGTCGCGCCGCCACCTGTGACGCTAATCCCATCAGCTGGTTTGCCGCATCGGCCAGCGCCAATCCCACCGAGCCGGCGTACTCCGCCATCGACAGCGCGGACATGATGCCCGCGGTCCGCACCGCGGTTTTCTCCAGCCCGACCTGCCCGGCCAGCACGATCACCGGAATTCCCAGTGGCCCGGCCGCCGCCGCGAGCGAACCGACCACCTTCCCGTGCAGGGATTGCTCGTCGAGCTTGCCTTCGCCGGTGACGATCAGCTCGGCGATGTCGAGGTCGTCGGCCAGATGCGTGTGCTCGGCGATGATCGCCGCGCCCGACTCGCAGCGGCCGCCGAGCGCGAGCAGGCCTGCGCCGATGCCGCCGGCCGCGGCGGCCCCGGGTTCGGAGCTCACGTCGCGTCCGGCCACCGCCTCCAGTTGCAGCGCCCATGCCTCGAGGCGAACTTCCAGCGCCGCGACGCTCGCCGTGTCCGCACCCTTCTGCGGTCCGAACACCCGCGCCGCGCCCCAGGGCCCCACCAGCGGATATTCGGTGTCCGAGGCGGCGATCAGCTCGACATCGGCCAGCTGGTGCCGGGCGACTTCCAGGCCGCCCAGCTCGGCGATCATGCCTTGGCCGCCGTCGGTGCACGCGCTGCCGCCCAGCCCGACCACGATCCGTCTCGCCCCGGCCTGCAACGCCTCGGCGATCAACTGTCCGACTCCCCTGCTGTGCGCCGCCAGCGCGGTCTCGGGGTCGGCCGGCCGGCCCAGCAGTCCCAGGCCGCAGGCTTGAGCGATTTCCAGGTAAGCGGTCGCCGTCTCCGGGTCCCAGACCCACTCGGCCTCCACCGTGGTGTCCAGCGGCCCGACGACCTCGACTCGCCGCTTCTCCCCGATCCGGTTGGCCAGCACCTCGATGAAACCCGGGCCGCCGTCGGACTGCGGAGCAACGATGAACTGGTCGCCCGGGCGGGACCGGGTCCAGCCGGTCGCGATGGCGGCGGCAGCCTCCAGCGCCGAAAGACTGTCGCCGTAGCAGTCCGGGGCCACCAACACCCGCATAGCCGGCAATTGCAAACGACCCGGAGAAAGACCAGTGGCAACATCGTCCGAGGCCATCGAGCCGTTGTCCATCACCCGTAGCCGTTCATCACAGTTAAGGGTAGGTCTAAATAACGTGCCGCCGCAGAGCTATCGCGATGCCTGACGGGGCCATTGGCCGAACCGGACCGGCCGCGAAGTAACCTGGCGGTTGTGAAGTTGTTGGGCCGTAAGAAAACCCATGCGGAAGTCCCGGATGGCAACCTTGTGACACCTGTTGCATCCGACGAAGCCTTGGACGCGGTGTCGCGCGGATCACGCCGAACCGACCCCAAGGGCCGGCCCACACCCAAGCGCGAAGCCGCTCGCCGCAACGCGAAGAAGGGCCCCGTCGCCCCGGCTCCCAAGACCGCAGCCGAGGCGCGGGCCCGCCGCAAAACGCTGGCCGGCCCGAAACTCAGCCGCGAGGAGCGCAAAGCCGAGCGCACCGCCGGCCGGGAACGCATGATGGCCGGCGAAGAGGCGTACCTGCTGCCGCGCGACCAGGGCCCGATCCGCCGGTATGTGCGCGACGTGGTGGATTCGCGGCGCAATGTGCTCGGCCTGTTCATGCCGTCGACGCTGGCACTGCTGTTCGTCATGTTCGCGGTCCCCCAGCTGCAGCTCTTCATCTCTCCGGCAATGTTGGTGATCACGTTAATCATGGGCATCGACGGCGTGGTCTTGGGCCGCAAGGTCAGCCGACTGGTCGACGCGAAATTCCCGAGCAACACCGAAAGTCGGTGGAAGCTAGGCCTTTACGCCGCTGGCAGGGCTTCCCAGATGCGCCGGATGCGGGCACCGCGGCCCCAAGTCGAGCGCGGCAGCAGTGTCGACTAACCGTTGCCGGAAAGCCTCCTGACCCAGTGCGCACGCTGGTGCTCGGCGGGATCAGGTCGGGCAAATCCGAGTGGGCCGAACGGGCCATCGCCACGTCCGTGCCACCGGGTCAGCCGGTTCGTTACCTGGCGTCCGGGCCGGGCGGCGACGACGATGCGGACTGGGCACACCGGATCGCCAAACATCGCGACCGTCGGCCCGCGCATTGGTCGACGATCGAAACTCAGGACATCACAACCGAATTGCGTCAGTCACCGGATACTCCGACCCTCGTAGACGACCTCGGCGCCTGGCTGACCGGCACACTGGATCGCCACCAGGCGTGGGAGAACGCAACGGTGGCCGGCCCGGTCCACGAGATGCTCGACGCCATCGGCGCGTTCGAATCCACGCTGGTGCTCGTCAGTCCCGAGGTCGGGTTGTCCGTGGTGCCCGCCACCGCGTCCGGGCGCCGGTTCGCCGACGAGCTGGGCTCGCTCAACCAGCGCGTCGCGGCACTGTGCGAGCGAGTGGTGTTGGTGGTGGCCGGTCAGCCAGTATCGATCAAACCGTCGGGGACATGATGGAATTCGCGCCGATCGTCTCGCCCGACGCCGAGGCCGCCGCGGCCGCCCGCGCCCGCCAGGACACCCTGACCAAGCCACGCGGCGCACTGGGCCGTCTCGAGGACCTGTCCGTCTGGGTCGCGTCGTGCCAAGGCCATTGCCCACCAAGGCAATTCGAACGTGCCCGGGTGGTGGTGTTCGCCGGCGATCACGGTGTCGCCAAATCCGGGGTGTCGGCATACCCGCCGGAAGTCACCGCCCAGATGGTCGCCAACATCGACGCCGGCGGCGCGGCGATCAACACGCTGGCGGCGATCGCGGACGCGACGGTGCGCGTCGTCGATGTGGCGGTGGACGCCGAGCCGCTCTCGGAGCAGATCGGCGCCCACAAGGTACGGCGCGCCAGCGGCGACATCGCCAGCCACGATGCGCTGACCGACGAAGAGACCGCCCGCGCGATCGCGGCGGGCCGGCGCATCGCCGACGAAGAGGTCGACGCGGGTGCCGACCTGCTGATCGCCGGCGACATGGGCATCGGAAACACCACCGCGGCGGCGGTTCTGGTCGCGGCGCTGACGAACGCCGAGCCGGTCGCGGTGGTCGGCTTCGGATCCGGCATCGACGACGCCGGCTGGGCCCGCAAGACGGCCGCGGTCCGCGACGCGTTGTTCCGGACGCGGCCGGTGCTGCCCGACCCGGTCGCGTTGCTGCGCTCGTGTGGCGGCGCGGATCTGGCCGCGATGGCCGGCTTTTGCGCACAAGCCGCGGTGCGGCACACCCCGCTGCTGCTCGACGGCATGGCGGTGACGGCCGCCGCGCTGGTCGCCGAACGCCTGGCGCCGGGCGCGCGGCAGTGGTGGCAGGCAGGGCACCGCTCCACCGAGCCGGGTCACGCGCTGGCCCTGACGGCGCTCGACCTGGACCCGATCCTGGATCTACGGATGCGGCTGGGCGAGGGCAGCGGCGCGACGCTGGCCCTGCCGGTATTGCGCGCCGCGGTGGCCACGCTGTCGTCGATGGCGACGTTCACCGGGGCCGGTGTCTCCAACCGGCGCGACGACGCCGCGCCTTCGCCATGATTCGTTCGCTGGCAACGGCTTTCGCATTCTCGACGGTCTTGCCCATGCCGAACGACGCTCCGCTGGACCGCGGCGCCATGACCGCGCTGCCGGTGGTCGGAGCGGCGCTGGGAGCCGTGGCCGCGGGCATCGCCTGGGGCGGCTCGCTGGCCTTCGGCGCGTCCAGTCCGCTGCCGGGATTGCTTGCGGTGGCAGCACTTTTGCTCGCGACGAGGGGGCTGCACATCGACGGCGTCGCCGATACCGCCGACGGGCTGGGCTGCTACGGGCCGCCGCCGCGCGCACTGGCGGTGATGCGCGACGGGTCGACGGGACCCTTCGGCGTCGCGGCCGTCGTGCTGGTGATCGTCTTGCAAGGCTTGGCTTTTTCGGCGCTCGGCGCAACCTGGCGCCATGGGCTTGTCGCGATCGTCGTCGCGGTCGCCGCCGGCCGGGTCAGCGCCGTGCTGGCCTGCCGCCGCTCGGTGCCGACGGCCGACGGTAGCGCGCTGGGCATCCAGGTCGCCGGTACCCAACCCGCCGGCGTCGTCGCCGGCTGGGTCGTGGTGCTGCTCGCGGTTTCGCTGGCGGCCGGCCCGCGACCGTGGCAGGGACCGGCGGCCGTGGCGTTGGCATTGTGCTGCGCCGCGGTGTTGGTCGGACACTGCGTGCGCCGTTTCGGCGGCATCAGCGGCGACGTGCTGGGCGCCGCAATCGAGCTGACCACAACGGTCAGCGCGGTCACGCTTGCGGCACTGGTCCGCTGCTAGCCGGTTACTGTCGGGCCCGAACGGGCGTGCAGACTAGCCGAGCCGGGTCATCCAGCCGTGCGTGTCGGCGAAGGTCCCCCGCTGAATACGGGTCAGCGTGTCGCGCAGCGCCATCGTCACTTCGCCCGGCTGGCCGTCGCCGATGGTGAACTCGCTGTCGGCGTGCTTCACCCGCCCAACCGGGGTGATGACGGCCGCAGTGCCGCAGGCGAATACCTCGGTGATCTCCCCCGCGGCGGCCTTCTTCTGCCACTCGTCGATATCGATCTTGCGTTCTTCCACGGCGAATCCGGCATCAAGTGCCAACTGCAGCAACGAATCCCGCGTGATGCCGGGCAGCAGCGAACCGGACAGCTCCGGGGTGACCAGCCGCGAGGTGCCGCCGCTGCCGAACACGAAGAACAGGTTCATGCCGCCCATCTCTTCGACGAAGCGACGCTCGGCGGCATCGAGCCAAACCACTTGGTCGCAACCGTTTTCCGCGGCCTCGGCCTGAGCCACCAGCGACGCGGCATAGTTGCCGCCGAACTTGGCCGCGCCGGTACCGCCCGGGCAAGCCCGCACGTAATCCGTTGACACCCAGACGTCGACGGGGTTGATGCCGTTTTTGAAATACGCACCGGCCGGCGAACCGATCAGCAGGTACCGGTAGTGCTTGGCCGGCCGCACTCCCAGCCCGGGCTCCGTCGCGAAGACGAAAGGCCGCAGATACAGCGCTTCTTCGCCGCCCGCTTTGGGCACCCACGCGTTGTCGACGGCGATAAGCTGGCGCAGAGATTCGAGGAAGAGCTCGTCGGGCAGCTCGGGGATCGCGATCCGCCGGGCCGACGCGCGCATTCGGGCGGCGTTGGCGTCCGGCCGAAATGACACCACCGAGCCGTCGACCCAGCGGTAAGCCTTGAGCCCCTCGAACACTTCCTGCGCGTAGTGCAGCACGATCGCCGACGGGTCCAGCTGGATCGGGCCGTACGGAATTACCCGCGCGTTGTGCCAGCCCTGTCCTTGAACTGTCCCGTCGTAGTCGACCGAAACCATGTGGTCGGTGAAGAACTTCCCAAAACCCGGGTCGGCCAGGATGGAGTCGCGTGTTACCTCACTCGCGGGATTAGACGCGCGTTGAACGGTGAACTCGAGAAGGCCGCTCGTCATGCGCCGATTGTATATGCGCGCACCAATGGGTTTTACCTCGTGAAGCAGCGCTGGCTAACGGGTTTTCAGCTCGACGAACGGCGGGCGGACTACTTCGCACTCCGCGGCCCGACCCCGCACGTCGACGGTGACTTGCTGACCGTCGTCGACACCGGCGTCGGTGTCGATCAACGCCAGCGCGATGCCGGCCTGCAGGGTCGGCGAAAATGTGCCGGATGTGGTGAGCCCGACCGGTTTATCCCCGGCCAGCACGGTCAGCCCGGGCCGCAATACCCCGCGGCTCGTCATCCGCAGACCTCGCAGCAGCCGTCGCGGTCCGGCCGCCTTCTCGGCCAGCAGCGCGTCACGGCCGAAGAACGCGTCCTTCTTCCAGCCGATCGCCCAGCCGCATCGCGCCTGCAGCGGCGAAATGTCGAGCGACAGCTCGTGCCCGTGCAGCGGATAACCCATCTCGGTGCGCAACGTGTCGCGGGCGCCCAGGCCGGCCGGTTCGCCGCCGGCGTTGGACACCGCCGTCACCATCGCGTCGAACACCACACCCGCGGTGTTCCAGGGCGGCAGCAGTTCATAGCCGTGTTCGCCGGTGTACCCGGTGCGGCACACCCGCACCGGCACCCCCGAGAACGACGCGTCGGCGTAGGCCATGTAATCCATGTCGGTCGGCAGGCCCAGCTCGGCCAGCACGTCGGACGATCGCGGCCCCTGCACCGCCAGCACCGCGTAGTCGCGGTGCAAGTTGGTGATCGTCAGGCCGGCCCCCAAACCGGCCTCAGCGGTCGCCTGCAGCGCCTCTACGACCGCCGCGGTGTTGGCGGCGTTGGGCACCAGGAAGATCTCGTCGTCGCCGACGTAGTAGGCGATCAGGTCGTCGATGACGCCACCAGATTCGGTGCAGCACAACGTGTATTGCGCCTTGCCCGGCTCGATGCGGCCGAGGTCGTTGGTCAGCGCGGAGTTGACGAACTGCGCGGCACCGGAACCGCGCACCGACGCCTTTCCGAGGTGGCTGACGTCGAACAGGCCCACCGCATTTCGCGTCGCGTTGTGCTCGCTGACGGTGCCCGCATAAGACACCGGCATCAGCCAGCCGCCGAATTCGGCAAAACTGGCGCCCAACTCGCGATGACGGTCTTCCAATGGTCCCTTGAGTAGCTCCGGCGCATCGCTCACGAGATCCGACCCTAATCGTCACCCCTGCCTGGCACACTCAGGTGGGTGGTCGATTTCCCGGACTTCGAGGCGCTGGAAGCCGCCGGGGTGGTCAACGCCCGCGAGCGGGCTGACCTGATCAAGTACCTGGACGGCCTTGGCTTCACGACCGACGAGATGGCCGAAGCCGAGCTCCGCGGCCGGCTGTTCGGCCTGGCCGGCGATGTGCTGTCCTGGTCGGGCCGCCCGATCTACACACTGCAGACCGCGGCGGAGGAACTCGGGGTAGCGGCCGAGGACGTCGCGCGTGCCTGGACCTTGCTCGGCCTGACCGTCGCCGGCGCCGATATTCCGGTGCTCAGCCCGGCCGACGTCGACGCCCTGGCGACCTGGCTCGCGCTCAAGACGGTGGTCGGCGCGGACGGCGCGTTCGGCCTGCTGCGGGTGCTCGGGGCCGCGATGGCCCGGCTGGCCGAAGCGGAAGCGACAATGATCCGCGCCGGAACGCCGGACATCCAGATGAACCACACCCACGACGAGCTCGCCACAGCCCAGGCGTACCGCTCGGTCGCGGAGATCATCCCGCGGCTCGGGGCACTGATCGACATCGTGCACCGCCATCACCTGATCAGCGCGCGAACGCACTTCGAGGGTGTCCTTCGCGACACGTCGTCGGCGGTGGTGTGCGGCGTGGGTTTCGCCGATCTGTCCGGCTTCACCGCCTTGACGCAGGCGCTAACGCCCGCGGAGTTGTCGCACATGCTCAACGAGTTCGCCGGCACGGTCTCCGACGTGGTGCATGCCGACGGCGGCCGAATCGTTAAGTTCATCGGCGACGAGGTGATGTGGGTGAGTTCGGCGCCCGAGGCGCTGCTGCGGGCGGCGGTCGACCTCGTCGAGCATCCCGCGGCGCGCGAGGAGGGACTGCAGGTCCGCGCCGGCCTGGCGTGGGGCACGGTCGTGGCCATCAACGGCGACTACTTCGGCAACCCGGTCAACCTGGCAGCCCGACTGGTGGCCGCGGCGGCGCCGGAACAGATCCTGGCCACCGCCGAGCTGCACGACAAGTTGCCCGACCGGCCCGCGGTCGCCCAGAGCCCGTTGACGCTCAAGGGTTTTGAGGAGCCCGTCACCGCGTTCGACCTGAGTGCGGGGGCACTGCCGAGCTGACGCCGCCCCCGGTGACTAGGGTGTTTACGCGTGAGTACCGAACCGGGTTACCAGGCCCCTGCTGTCACTGTCGCCACATCGCTGCCCAAACGTGGGGTGGGTTCGTCGGTATTGATCGTGCCGGTCGTCTCGACCGGTGACGAAGACCGGCCGGGCGCCTCCGTCGTGGGCGTCGAGCCCTTCCTGTCCGAGGAGACGGTCGCCGAGATCCTGACCGGCCTGCGAGCGCTGGACGCCACCGGCGGCAGTGAGCAGGTACACCGGCTGGTGGTCTCGTCGTTGCCGGTGGCCAGCGTGCTCACGATCGGTCTGGGCAAGCCGCAATCCGAATGGTCTGCCGACGTCATCCGGCGCGCCGCCGGGGTGGCCGCACGCTCGCTGGGCAAGGCCGAAGCGGTGATCACCACGCTGGCCGAGCTGCCCGGCGAGGGCGTCGCCGCCGCGGTCGAGGGGCTGATCCTGGGCAGCTACCGGTTCACCGCGTTCCGCAGCGACAAGACCGCGCCCAAAGACAAAGGGCTGAGCAAGATCACCGTACTGGCCTCGGAAACTGCGGGGGCGAAGGAGGCCAAGAAGCAGGCCGCGCACGGTGCGGCCGTCGCGACCGCGGTCGCCACCGCGCGCGACTTCGTCAACACACCGCCCAACGCCTTGTTCCCCGCCGAATTCGCCAAGCGCGCAAGGGCTTTGGGCGAGTCCGTCGGCCTCGAGGTAGAGGTGCTCGACGACAAGGCGCTGCAAAAGGGCGGCTACGGCGGCATTGTCGGCGTCGGACAGGGCTCGTCGCGGCCCCCGCGACTGGTCCGGCTGATCCACCGCGGTGCCAAGCTGGCCAAGAAACCGAAGCAGGCAAAGCGAGTGGCCCTGGTCGGCAAGGGCGTCACGTTCGACACCGGCGGCATCTCGATCAAGCCGGCCGCCTCGATGCATCACATGACCTCGGACATGGGCGGTGCCGCCGCGGTGATCGCGACCGTCACGCTGGCCGCGCAGCTCGAACTGCCGATCGACGTGATCGCCACCGTGCCGATGGCCGAGAACATGCCGTCGGCGACGGCGCAGCGCCCGGGCGACGTGCTCACCCAGTACGGCGGCATCACGGTCGAGGTGCAGAACACCGACGCCGAGGGCCGGCTCATTTTGGCCGACGCGATCGTGCGGGCGTGTGAGGACGAGCCGGACTACCTGATCGAGACGTCGACCCTGACCGGCGCGCAGACGGTGGCGCTGGGCGCCCGCATCCCCGGGGTGATGGGCAGCGACGAGTTCCGCGACCGCGTCGCCGCGATCTCGCAGCGGGTCGGCGAAAACGGCTGGCCGATGCCGCTGCCCGACGAGCTCAAGGACGACCTGAAGTCCACGGTCGCCGACCTGTCCAACATCAGCGGGCAGCGCTTCGCCGGCATGCTGGTGGCCGGGGTGTTTCTGCGCGAGTTCGTCGCCGACGGCGTGGATTGGGCACACATCGATGTGGCCGGCCCGGCCTTCAACACCGGCAGTCCGTGGGGGTACTCGCCGAAGGGTTCCACCGGCGTGCCCACCCGGACGATGTTCGCGGTGCTGGAAGATATCGCCGAAAACGGCTGAAACGGCGCGCGTTTAGCGCGCTCACGTCCCGGATAGCCTCTCCGGCAATCGCTGATCGACGCGAGGCGCGTCATAACGGTGCGAAGGTTATTTCTCGCCGTGGCCGCTCAGATTCGGAAACCGCGCCGTCTTCTAATTCATCGCCGAAAATGCGTCCCCTTCTTCTAATTTAGATTCGAAAAAACATTGACGCGGTAGGCCTCCGGCGTCTTTACTCGACTTGGGGAAACTTCTGTACTCAACGGGGGGAAACCGTGATGTCACGATGGATGATTGTTGCCGTGGGCGCCGCGCTTTTGCTGGCCGGCGTCGTCGGGCTCCTGGTGCCGATATCGGTGTCGGATGGCGGCGGATCGATTGGGTGTGGAAACGCCGTCGCCACCGATGAGACGGCGGCGATGCGCGCGACAGACATGCGCGCGGCGCGCATGCCGATCGTCCAGCAATTCGTCCCACGCACCGACTACAGCGTGCTCTGCGATACGTCGGTGACGAACCGGCGCATCTGGACCGTGCCGCTGGCGTTGCTGGGAACGATCGGTATCGCCGGCGCGCTGTTGGTGCGCAGGCAACGTGAGCTAGCACTCGCGACCCCAGCGAGCTCAGATCACGCGGAAGCGCGCGGTGCTGCGTAGCGCTTGCGGCAGCAGCCGCGACACTCCGTAGAGCGCGTAGGCTTCCGGCGCCACCGGTCGAATCGCCTTGTTCTTCTGGACCGAGGACAGGATCGCGTCGGCGACCTTGTCGGGCCCGTAGCGGCGCAGCGCGAACATCTTGCCCAGCTGACCTCGCCGGTCGTCGACCTGCCCGTCCTGCTTGCCGGCGGGCGCGTCGAACCGGGTGGCGTTGACGATGTTGGTGTCGATCAGACCCGGACAGATCGTGGTCAGCCCGACGCCGGCGGCGTCGAGTTCGGCGCGCAGACAGTCGGAGAACATGTAGGTCGCCGCCTTGGAGGTGCAGTAGGCGTTCAGTGACTGCAGCGGGGCGTAGGCGGCCATCGACGACACGTTGACGATGTGCCCGCCCGTGCCGCGCTCGACCAGGCGCCGCCCGAACGCCCGGCTGCCGTTCACCACGCCGCCGAGGTTGACGTCGAGCACCCGGTCGAACTGTTCGGCCGGGGTGTCCAGGAACTGCCCGGCCTGACCGATGCCCGCGTTGTTGACCACGACGTCCGGCACACCGTGTTCGGTGCTGACCCGCTCCGCGAAGGCCTCGACCGCGTCGGTGTCGGACACGTCGAGCACGTAGGCGTGCGCGATCCCGCCGCGCGCGGCGATCTGGGCGGCGGTCTCCTTGACGGCGGCCTCGTCGATGTCGCTGACGACCAGCTCGGCGCCTTCCCGAGCGAAGGCGTACGCGGTCTCGCGCCCGATTCCGCTGCCGGCGCCGGTGACCGACACCAGGGTGTCGCCAAAGGCCCCGCGCGGGCGGCCCACCTGCGCGCGCAGCAACGCGCGGCTGGGCGGATTGCCGGCGGCGAGGTCCGCGAAGTCACCCACCGCGGCGGCCATCACCTGCGGGTGCGACATCGGCGAAAAGTGGCCGGCCCTGATGTCGCGCCGCCACAGCCGCGGCACCCAGCGCGCGGTCTCGTCGTAGCCGTACGGCCGGACGTAGCGGTCGCGGGTGTTGACGATCAGCTGCACCGGCACGTCGACGACACCGATGGGCTGGCCGCGCACGGAGAATGAACGAAAGTAGTTGGCGGGATAGGTTTTAACCGAGGTGGCCGCGTCCGCGGCGATGTTGGCGGAGTGACGGATCTGCTCGTCGGGAATGTTATCGACGACACGGCGCCGCAGTGCGCGCACCGAGAAAGCCGCCCAAATCAGCAGCGGCGCCAGCAGCGGGACCGAGAAGAACACCATGTAGGTCAGCCGCAGTGCCTGACTGATCGAGCGGGCAAACCGGCGGGGCCGCCACGGCTGGCGAAGGCCGGCGAAGATGTACTCGACCAGCTGCTCGTGGCTCGGGCCGGACACCGACGTGAACGACGCGACCCGGTCACCTGCGCCCGCGCGTTTCAGGTACTCCCAGATGCCCACCGAACCCCAGTCGTGGGCCAGCACATGCACCGGCTGGGCGGGGCTCAGTTCGCTTGTCACCGCCGCGAAGTCGTCGGCGAAGCGAGCCATCGCGTACGACGAGACTTTCTTGGGCGCCCCCGACAGTCCGACGCCGCGGTTGTCGTAGCGCAGGATCCGGAACCGCTCGGCCAGCAGCGGGACGACGCCATCCCACAGCACGTGCGAATCGGGCCAGCCGTGCACCAGCACGACCGTGGGACCGTCCGGGTTGCCTTCCTCGTAGACGGCGATGCGGACACCGTCCGCGCTGACGACGAACCGCTGTGTTGCCGGCATCGACCTCCGCCTCCCCGCGATCGGGCGCTGATCGCCCGTGGCAATTCGGCACACCGTAGCAAGCGGGTCAGCCCTGGCTGCGTGCCGGCGCCGAGGCAATGACAGGATAGTTTTGACATCAACTTGCAGTACACCGCCGTGTGGTAAGTCAGATGTCGACCTGCGCGGACCCACGAGCAATCGAGGAGTCAATAGAGATGGCCTTCTCCGTCCAAATGCCGGCACTCGGTGAGAGCGTGACCGAGGGGACGGTCACCCGCTGGCTAAAGCAGGAAGGCGACACGGTCGAGCTCGACGAACCGCTTGTCGAGGTGTCGACCGACAAGGTCGATACCGAAATCCCGTCGCCCGCCGCGGGTGTGCTGACCAAGATCGTCGCCCAGGAAGACGACACCGTCGAGGTCGGCGGTGAGCTGGCCGTCATCGGCGACGCCTCCGAGAACGGCGCCTCGGAACCGCCCGCCGAAGCGCCCAGCCAACCGGCGGCGGAGGCCGCCCCGGAGCCCGAGCCCGAGGCCCAGCCGGAGCCCGAACCGCCCGCCCAGACCGCCCCGCAGGGCGATGGCAGCGCGACCCCGGTCCTGATGCCCGAACTCGGCGAATCGGTCACCGAGGGCACCGTCACCCGCTGGCTCAAGAAGGTCGGCGATTCGGTTCAGGTCGACGAGGCGCTGGTGGAAGTGTCCACGGACAAGGTGGACACCGAGATCCCGTCACCGGTGGCCGGAGTCCTGCTCAGCATCACCGCCGACGAGGACGCGACCGTGCCGGTCGGCGGCGAGCTGGCCCGGATCGGCTCCGGCTCCGCTGCGGCCGCCCCGCCGCCGGCTCCCAAGCCCGAACCGAAGCCCGAACCGGCGCCCCAGCCCAAGGCCGAGGCCCCGCCGGCCCCCACACCCGCTCCGGAGGCCCCGCCTGCTCCCAACCCGCAACCCACGCCCGAGCCGACGCCGGCTCCGCAAGCACCGGCCCAGCCCAAGGCCGAGGCCCAGAGTGACGGCAGCCCGTACGTGACGCCGCTGGTACGGAAGCTGGCCAACGAAAACAACATCGACCTTGCCGCGGTAACAGGCACCGGCGTCGGTGGCCGCATCCGTAAGCAGGACGTGCTAGCCGCAGCCGAGAAGAAAAAGGAGGCCGCGAAGCCGCCCGCTCCGGCCGCGCCTGCTCCTGCGGCTCCAGCCGCCAAGGCTGCCGCGGCTCCGAGTCCGGCGCCTGCGCTGGCTCACCTGCGTGGCACCACGCAGAAGGCCAACCGGATCCGTCAGATCACCGCGAAGAAGACCCGCGAATCCCTGCAAGCCACCGCGCAGCTCACCCAGACCCACGAGGTCGACATGACCAAGATCGTCGGGCTGCGTGCCAAGGCCAAGACGTCGTTCGCCGAGCGCGAGGGCGTGAATCTGACCTACCTGCCGTTCATCGCCAAGGCGGTGATCGACGCGCTGAAGATTCACCCGAACGTCAACGCCAGCTACAACGAGGACTCCAAGGAGATCACCTACTACGACGCCGAGCACCTCGGTTTCGCCGTCGACACCGATCAGGGTCTGCTCTCCCCCGTGGTCCACAACGCAGGCGACCTGTCGCTGGCCGGGCTGGCCCGCGCGATCGCCGACATCGCCGAGCGCGCCCGTACGGGCAACCTGAAACCGGACGAGCTGTCCGGCGGCACCTTCACGATCACCAACATCGGCAGCCAGGGCGCGTTGTTCGACACCCCAATCCTGGTCCCGCCGCAGGCCGCGATGCTGGGCACCGGGTCGATCGTCAAGCGACCACGCGTGGTGGTCGACGACGGCGGCAACGAATCCATCGGGGTGCGCTCGATCTGCTACCTGCCGCTGACCTACGACCACCGTCTGATCGACGGGGCCGATGCCGGACGATTCCTCACCACGATCAAGCACCGGCTTGAAGAGGGAGCGTTCGAGGCCGACCTAGGGCTGTAGAGAGGCTTAGCGAATTGGCCAAGCCCGTCGTCGCGATTGCGGGTTCCTCCGGCCTGATCGGCTCCGCCTTGGCTGCGGCTCTGCGCGCCGCCGACCATCGGGTATTGCGCATCGTGCGCCGCACCCCGTCGAATCCCGATGAGCTGCACTGGAATCCGGAGAGTGGGGATTTTGATCCCGACGCACTCACCGAGGTCGACGCCGTCGTCAACCTGTGCGGCGTCAACGTCGGGCGGCGCCGGTGGTCGGGCGCGTTCAAGCAGAGCCTGCGCGACAGCCGCATCACTCCGACCGAGGTGCTGGCCACCGCGATCGCCGACGCCGGCGTCGAGACCCTGATCAACGCCAGCGCCGTGGGCTACTACGGCAACACCAAAGACCGCGTGGTCGACGAAAACGACCGGGCGGGAACGGGTTTCCTCGCCCGGCTCTGCGAAGACTGGGAGGCCGCGACGCTGCCGGCCCAATACCGCGGTGCCCGCGTGGTGCTGGCCCGCACCGGCCTGGTGATCGCCGCGGCGGGCGGTGCCCTGCGCCGGATGCGCCCGCTGTTCGCGGTGGGTCTGGGCGCCCGGCTGGGCAGCGGTCGTCAGTACATGTCGTGGATCAGCCTCGAGGACGAGGTACGGGCCTTGTTGTTCGCGATTTCACACCCGTCGCTGTCCGGCCCGGTGAACATGACCGGGCCCGCGCCCGTCACCAACGCCGAGTTCACCACCGCCTTCGGCAGCGCGGTCAACCGTCCGACCCCGATGATGCTGCCGGCCTTCGCGATACGGGCCGCACTCGGAGAATTCGCCGACGAGGGGCTGCTGACGGGCCAGCGCGCCATCCCGTCGGCGCTGGAGCGCGCCGGTTTCCAGTTCCACCACAACACCATTGGCGAAGCGCTGGCCTACGCCACGGCTCAGCGCGACCAGGACTGAACATGTACCTGATTACCGGGGCGGGTGGGGGTATCGGCAGCGTCAGCCGATCCGTGGTCGAGGAGTTGCGCTCCCGGGGAGCACAGGTGCGCGCGATGGTGCACCACGACAATGCACGCGCCACCGACGACGTCGAGCGCATCACCGGCCAGCCCGCACTGAGCGTCGAGCAGTACGTCGCGGCAAATCCCCAGCTGTTCGCGTAGCGGTAGGCATGCCAGCGGCCCGCCGCGCCCGGAAGTTGATCCCTACGTCGCCTGGTCGTCTTAGTTGCGTAGGAGTTTGTGGGGGTCGTGGTAGGCGTTCGTGCGGGGTTGGCCGCTATCGAGGTGGGGTGGCGGGATCCATTCGGTGTCGCCATTGGCGCGTTTTCGGGTGGTCCAGCCGCTCGGTTGTAGGAGCCGGTGGTGGGTTCCGCAGGCCATGGTGAGGTTGTCGATGCCGGTGGTGGGTTCCGCAGGCCATGGTGAGGTTGTCGATGCCGGTGGTGTGGCAGACGGAGTAGTCGGTGACGTGGTGGACTTCGCAGTAGTAGCCGCCGACGTCGCAGCCGGGTGCGCTGCAGCCACGATCCTTGGCGTACAACACGATTCGTTGCCCCGCTGAAGCCAGGCGTTTGGAGTGATAAAGAGCCACGGGTTTGGCGTTGTCGAACACGGCGAGGTAATGGTGGGCGTGGCGGGCCAGGCGAATGACGTCGGAGATGGGCAGTCTCGTCCCGCCGCCGGTGATGCCATTTCCGGCGACGGCTTCCAGTTCGGCCAGGGTGGTGGACACGATGATCGACGCCGGTAGTCCGTTGTGCTGACCCAACTCCCCCGACGCTAAGAGCGCACGTAGCGCGGCATTGAGGGCGTCGTGATTGCGCTGCGCGGCGCTACGGGGATCGTGATCAATGGCGTCCTGGGAAGGCGCACCATCCACGCACGGAGTCTCGTCGGCGGGATTGCACATGCCCGGCGCGGCGAGCTTCGCCAACACCGCCTCCACAGTCGCGCGCAGTTCCGGGGTCAACCAGCCGCTGAGTGCGGACATGCCGTCGGCTTGCTGGTTGCCCAGGGTGAGGCCGCGGCGATGTGCCCGGTCGTCGTCGCTGTAGTTGCCGTCGGGGTTGAGCAGATCGGCGATGTGTTCGGCGAACCCGGTCAGCTGGTCGGGGCGGTATTGGGTGGCTAGTCGGGCGAGGTCGGCTTCGGCGGCGGTGCGGGTCTCGATGTCGATCCAGCCCGGGAGCTGATGGTAGAAGCGCCGAATCACCGCCACATGCTCACGACCCAGCTTTCCGGCTCGCTGCGCGGTAGCAGTCGCGGCCAACACCGGTGGCAACGGTTCACCGGTCAAAGCGCGCCGCTCACCGAGGTCGGCGGCTTCGCGGACCCGCCTGCCGGCGTCGGCGCGGCTGATTAAAGTCGCGTCGGCGATCGCATGCGACAGTTTGCCGCCCAACTCCGCCGGCGTGGCCTCCTGCTGCAATTCATTGATCAACGGGTGTTCGCCGGCGGAGAGAGTACGTCGCACGTTTTCGTAGCGTCGCAAAGCCTCGAGTCGCTCTTCGGTGCACAACATCGCCGTGTTGCCTTCGACGATGGATTTCAGCACTGTGTCGACCACATCAAAAGCCGCCGTGAAAGCTGGCGCGTCGGCGATGACAATCGAACTCATACCCCGAAACTAGACCCGGCCACCGACAGAAACCTTCGCCGCGAGACCACTGAAACATAAGTGACACAAGGGATTTCACGAGTGTGCACTGATGGCGATTGTCGCTCAAAGGCGGGCATATAGACGCATCCCTATCCGGCCGATCGGGCCGCTGGGCAGCACCCGAGTAATCTCGCGGTCATGAGCTCTATCCGGTCGCAGACCGCCGCGATCGACGTCCGTCAACTGCGGACGGTCGAATATCGCACCGCCTGGCAGCTGCAGCGCGACCTGGCCGACGCCCGTGTCGCCGGCGGCAGCGACACCCTGCTGCTGCTCGAGCACCCCGCTGTCTACACCGCCGGACGGCGCACCGAGCCGCACGAGCGACCCGCGGACGGTACGCCTGTCGTCGACACCGACCGCGGTGGCAAGATCACCTGGCACGGCCCGGGGCAATTGGTCGGCTACCCCATCATCGGGCTAGCCGAACCCCTCGATGTGGTGAATTACGTTCGGCGCCTTGAGGAATCGCTGATCAAGGTGTGCCGCGATGTGGGCCTGGACGCGGGCCGGGTCGACGGCCGCTCCGGCGTGTGGCTGCCCGGGCGGCCCGCCCGCAAGATCGCCGCGATCGGCGTCCGGGTCTCCCGGGCGACCGCGCTGCACGGGTTCGCGCTCAACTGCGACTGCGACCTGGGCGCCTACGCCGCGATCGTGCCGTGCGGCATCACCGACGCCGGGGTGACGTCGTTGTCCGCCGAACTCGGGCGCACCGTTACCGTCGACGAGGTCCGCCCGGCTGTCGCGGCGGCCGTGTGCGACGCCCTCGACGGCGTCTTACCGGTGGGGGCACACGACACCACCCGCGTAGCATCAGCGATGTGACTGTCGCTCCCGAAGGCCGCAAATTGCTGCGGCTGGAAGTGCGCAACGCGCAGACCCCGATCGAGCGCAAGCCACCCTGGATCAAGACACGGGTCCGGATGGGACCGGAGTACACCGAGCTCAAAAGCCTGGTCAAGCGCGAGGGTCTGCACACCGTCTGCGAAGAGGCCGGCTGCCCCAACATCTTCGAGTGCTGGGAAGACCGGGAAGCCACTTTCCTGATCGGCGGCGACCAGTGCACCCGCCGCTGCGACTTCTGCCAGATCGGCACCGGTAAGCCCGCCGAGCTGGACCGCGACGAGCCCCGGCGGGTCGCCGAGAGCGTGCAGACGATGGGGTTGCGGTACGCCACCGTCACCGGCGTCGCCCGCGACGACCTGCCCGACGGCGGGGCGTGGCTGTACGCCGAAACCGTGCGCGCCATCAAGGAACTCAACCCGTCGACCGGTGTCGAGCTGCTGGTCCCCGATTTCAACGGCGAGCCGGCCCGGCTCGCGGAGGTTTTCGAATCGCGCCCGGAAGTGTTGGCGCACAACGTCGAAACGGTGCCGCGCATCTTCAAGCGAATCCGGCCCGCGTTCACCTACCAACGCAGCCTGGGGGTGCTCACCGCGGCGCGCGAGGCCGAGCTGGTCACCAAGAGCAACCTGATCCTCGGCATGGGCGAGACCACCGACGAGGTGCGCACCGCCCTGGCCGACCTGCACGACGCCGGCTGCGACATCGTCACCATCACCCAGTACCTGCGCCCGTCGGCGCGCCACCACCCGGTGCAGCGCTGGGTGAAGCCCGAGGAGTTCGACGAGTTCGCGCAGTACGCCGAGGGTCTGGGCTTCGCGGGCGTGCTGGCCGGGCCGTTGGTGCGCTCGTCGTATCGGGCCGGGCGGCTCTACGAGCAGGTCGTACGCAGCCGCGCTTCGGACGCCCTGGGGTAATTGGGGCGGCCGCCTCGTATCCTTGGTGATTATGGCTAAACCCCGCAGTACCGCCGAGAACAAGGCCGCCCGGGCAGCGGCGGCATCCGAACGCAAGGCGGCGGCCAAGGAGCGCCGCGGCCAGCTGTGGCAGGCGTTCAATGTTCAGCGCAAACAGGACAAGCGCCTGCTCCCGTACATGATCGGTGCCTTCGTCCTGATCGTGGCGGTCTCCGTGACGGTGGGCGTGCTGGTTGGTGGGTTCACGATGTTCACCCTGATCCCGCTCGGCGTGATGCTGGGCGCGCTGGTGGCGTTCATCATCTTCGGCCGGCGGGCCCAGAAATCGATCTACCGCCAGGCCGAGGGGCAGACCGGCGCGGCGGCCTGGGTGCTGGACAACCTGCGCGGCAAGTGGCGGGTGACGCCGGGGGTCGCGGCCACCGGCCACTTCGACGCGGTGCATCGGGTGATCGGCCGACCGGGCGTCATCTTCGTCGGAGAGGGATCGACGACCCGCGTCAAACCGCTTCTGGCCCAAGAGAAGAAGCGCACCGCGCGGCTGGTCGGCGACATACCGATCTACGACATCGTCGTCGGCAACGGTGACGGCGAAATTCCGCTGTCCAAGCTGGAGCGGCATCTGACCCGGCTTCCGGCCAACATCAGCGTCAAGCAGATGGACACGCTGGAGTCGCGGTTGGCCGCGCTGGGGTCGCGGGCCGGTGCCGCCGTCATGCCCAAGGGGCCGATGCCCAACGCCGGCAAGATGCGCGGCGTGCAGCGCACCGTGCGCCGCAAGTAATCAGCGGCGATCGTAAGCGCGGCGAAGCCGGGCGCGGCGGGTCGACGCCATCAGATTCAGCGGCGTACCACCGCGGTGTTGGTCACCCGGTCCTGAATCCCCCGCCCGTCCCAGTCGCTGAATAACGCCGGGACCACCAGGGCGACCAGCAGCCCGCGCGCCGCCACGCGGCCCACGCCGAGCCGTCCGTCCAGCGCGACCACCCGCACGCCGAGCGCCAGCTGACCGGGCGTGAATCCGTACAGCCGCACCGCCACAACGCCGAGCAGAAACCAGATCACCAACACCGCCGTCGACAGCATTCGTTCGGAGAACATGCCGAACGCCATGGCCAGTGCCGCCAGACCGTAGGCAATCAGCCAGTCGATCGCCAATGCCGCCAGCCGGCGTCCCATCGACGCCAACGATCCGGGGCCGCTCTGCGGCAAGCCGAGCGTCTCGCCGGGGTATGCCGGGCGCGAATCCGACATCAGTTCGTCGCGGCAAAAGGCCGGGACAGGCTGCTGCGCCCGCAGGGCCGACCAGATACGATTTTGCGGTCCATGGGTCTCACAATAGAACCCGCCGATGCACCACCTCGAATTGTGGGACGCGTGGTCAAGTAACCTCCGCGCAACACGGGGTTGATGAGCGGGCAACATCATCTCCATAGCGTCAGGCCGCGGATTATCAAGCAAAGGAGCTTTCAGTGACGGAAAAGACGCCCGACGACGTCTTCAAGCTCGCCAAGGACGAAAACGTCGAATTTGTCGATGTGCGGTTCTGTGACCTGCCCGGCATCATGCAACACTTCACGATCCCGATTTCGTTCTTCGACCAAAGCGTTTTCGACGATGGCTTGGCGTTCGACGGCTCGTCGATTCGCGGTTTCCAGTCGATCCACGAGTCGGACATGTTGCTGCTGCCGGACCCGGCGACCGCGCAGATCGACCTGTTCACTGAAGCCAAGACGCTGAACCTCAACTTCTTCGTGCACGACCCCTTCACCCTCGAGGCGTACTCACGCGACCCGCGCAACGTCGCGCGCAAGGCGGAGAACTACCTGAAGAGCACCGGCGTCGCTGACACCGCCTACTTCGGTGCCGAGGCCGAGTTCTACATCTTCGACTCGGTGAGCTTCGACTCGCGCACCAACGGCTCGTTCTACGAGGTCGACGCGATCTCGGGTTGGTGGAACACCGGCTCGCCCACCGAAGAGGACGGCAGCCCCAACCGCGGTTACAAGGTGCGCCCCAAGGGTGGCTACTTCCCGGTCGCGCCGGTCGACCATTACGTCGACCTGCGCAGCAGGATGCTGCAGAACCTGATCAAGGCCGGCTTCAGCCTGGAGAAGGGCCACCACGAGGTGGGCACCGGTGGTCAGGCCGAGATCAACTACAAGTTCAACACCCTGCTGCACGCGGCCGACGACATGCAGCTGTACAAGTACATCGTCAAGAACACCGCGTGGCAGGCGGGCAAAACCGTCACGTTCATGCCCAAGCCGCTGTTCGGCGACAACGGCTCCGGCATGCACACCCACCAGTCGCTGTGGAAAGACGGCAACCCGTTGATGTACGACGAGACCGGGTACGCCGGCCTGTCGGACACCGCCCGCCACTACATCGGCGGCCTGCTGCACCACGCGCCGTCGCTGCTGGCGTTCACCAACCCGACGGTCAACTCGTACAAGCGCCTGGTGCCCGGCTTCGAGGCCCCGATCAACCTGGTCTACAGCCAGCGCAACCGCTCGGCGTGTGTGCGTATCCCGATCACCGGCAGCAACCCGAAGGCCAAGCGGCTCGAATTCCGTTGCCCCGACTCGTCGGGCAACCCGTACCTGGCGTTCGCGGCCATGCTGATGGCCGGGCTGGACGGGATCAAGAACAAGATCGAGCCGCAGGCGCCGGTCGACAAGGACCTCTACGAGCTGCCGCCCGAAGAGGCCGCCAACATCCCGCAGGCGCCGGTTCAGCTGTCCGCGGTGATCGACCGCCTGGAAGAGGACCACGAATACCTCACTGAGGGAGGCGTTTTCACGCCCGACTTGATCGAGACGTGGATCAGCTTCAAGCGCGAAAACGAGATCCTGCCGGTTCAGGTTCGGCCGCACCCGTACGAGTTCGCGCTGTACTACGACGTGTAAACGCACAGCAGACGAAACCACCCGCACGGATTTCCGCGCGGGTGGTTTCGTGTCACGGTCCCGCGGCATTGCTGTCCGTTAGCCGGGGCGAAAACAGAGTCACCGTTCAAGGGATACTCGCTCTGCGTGTTCCCCGATGCGTTGGACGAGGGATTCAACGTCGACATCGGTTACCTCCCAGGGCATATGCAGTGGCTGGTCGCCGACACACTCCGCAAGCAGGGGTTGACCGTCGTCAACGACGACATGACCGGCAAAGTCCATCAGGACCGCAAGCTGCTCACCGGTGACAGCCCCCTGGCGTCGAACAACCTAGGGCACCTCGCCGCCACCGCCCTGGTCGACGCCGTCCAATCGAACGCCACGAACTAGCGAAAGCCCCACTACCGGGGCCGGAGCCGTTGCCTTGGAGCGGACCGGACCCGCGGCCTACTCGTACCCGGGGCGCCCGAGCGTTGCCGCGAGCTGCCGCAGCAACGCGGTCCGGAAGCGGTCGGCCGACGGGCTGGGAAAGCGCAACGCCCGCGGAATCATGGCGCCGACGAGCGTGGCAAACAGCAGATCGACGGCGTCCTCGGGCGCGACCACCGGCGCAAAGACACCGGCGTCGCGACCCTCGATCACGGTCCGCACGAACGGCGCCCGGTAGCGGGCCCAGCCCTCTTCGCCGTAATCGCGCAACTCCGGATCGCGGATGCCCGAGCGCCAGAACTCGAGCAGCAACTGGTGATTACGAACCGGGGTGTTCAGGTTCCGGTCGATCATGGCTACCAGACGATTCCATGGGTCGCTCTCGGCATCGGCCACCGTCTCGAAGGCGTTCACCTCGGCCTCGGTGGTGTATCGCATCGCCTCGATCAGCATGTCCTCGCGCGAGCCGAAGTAGTTCTGCAGCGTGCTGATCGCCGTGCCGCTTGCTTGCGCGACATCGGCGAAGCGGGCGTTCTCGTACCCCCGCTCCGCCAGCACCGCGGCGGCCGCCTCGACCGCCGCGGTGCGGCGTGCACCACCGGCTCGTCGGGTTCGACGTTCAACGGCCATTTCGATATGGTACGAAAAAACCGATACCGATCAAGCCACTCACCCTCGGCCCTACGCGGCGAAACGCGGCGGGATGTTGTGGTTGAGCCGGAACCTGTTGTGCGGGTCGTAGCGCTCCTTGACCGTTTGCAATGTGTCGTAAACCGCGGGCTCATAGACCCGCTTGACGCGATCGTCGAGCGTGTCGGCTGGGCCCACGAAGCTTGGGTTGGTCATGTCGTGCAGCCAAGGACGCAGTGCCCCAAGGAGTTCACGGCCCGAGTCGCGATAGTCCGCCACTTCTTGTCCGGGCGGCACCACGGTCAGGCCGAACATGGCGAACGCCGCGTCGCGGGCGCCGATTGCGTTGGGGAATGGCGCCGGCTCGCTGAAAGCTCCTTGTAGATGCCGGATATCGACGATATTGATCGTGCTACCGGAATTGGGGCCGACCGTGTCGACGATCGAGTTGATCGTGTCATCGGTCAGTTCTCGAAGCAGCCCGAAATGCTCGACGGCGGGGCGGGATCGGTCGGGTCGTTGCTGATGCTGGCGAACTGGGTGTACGGCATGCTGGTTACAGCATCGCCCAGCGCGGGGGCCGCCTGGCGCAGTGGGTCGATCAGAGCCGAGCCGGTGTGTGCGTCACCGACATAGGAGACTCGTACCGATACGGTCAACTGCCCCTGCATAAATGGCGGCGGGCTGGGTAACGGAGGAAGATTCAGCAGCGCGAATCCAGTCGTCAGCTCGTCGGGCGCCGACGCGGTGAGTTCTCGGTAAGCCTGCAGCACCTGCCGCGTGTACTGCCCGGAGTAAAAGAGCGCTCCGGCATACAGCTGGGTCACCGGAAAGAGTGTGAACTCCATCGCGACGACAACCCCAAAGTTGCTTTTGCCACCCAGTAACGCGCCGAACAGATCGGATTCAGATTCTGGTGACACACAACGTAATTCGCCGTCTGCAGTCAGCACATCCATGGCAGTGACATGATCGGCCGCCCAGCCGTACTTGCGCCCCATCGTCGAACTCGCCCCGCCGGCCAGCGTGTAGCCGACGACGCCCACCCCTGACGAGGAACCGGGCAGCGGAGCCAGCCCGTACAGTGCGGCAGAATCGACCAACTGTCCGAAACGAACTCGGGCATCGACTCGCGCCCAATATCTTTCGGCATCGATAGTGATTCCCGACATGCGTCTCATCGTGATCATCAACGTGTCGGCCTCGGCGCCCACGGTCGGTCCGTGACCGGTGTTAAGGACGGCGACATTGAGGCCGTTGCGTGCCGCGAACCTGACCGCTTCGGATACGTCCGCAGCGCCGGTAGCGCCGACCACGAGCGCGGGCCGGTGCCGCACCGCCATATTGAACACCGCTACCTCGCGGTCGTATCCCGCGTCGTCAGGCGTGAAGACAGGCCCCCGCAGCAGGCCCCGTAGTTCGGAAAGATTGTTTCGCCACGATTCCATCGCCCGATCCCTCTCACTCATTACCGGTATTCCGATACGGTATGACTATACCGATTAGTGATGCGGCGTGCAGGCGGGGGCTTCGGTACCGCGCCCCTGTTGACGATCTTCGGGCGGATCTAGCGAACGGGTCTAACGGCCAGAATCCCCCGTGAGGCGCCGGCGGGCTGCGCGTCGGCCATATCGACAACCTCCAGCCAACTGCCGGGAGCGATGTAGTGCCGGTTGACGTCCTCGCGATGCATGTCGATGATCAACACGCCCGCATCCGTGACTTGGTACTTGTCGAATGCGCCGTAGTCGCGCGGTTCGCCGTTGCTGAACACAACCGTGAAGGGCATGCGTTCGAGTATGGCCGCGACCCGTCTACCCGTCTAGCGCGAGATCCTTACGGAAGCGCTGCATGCCGTCGATCTTGTCGTCCAGCGTCGCATCGGGTCCGGAGTAGAACATCCACGGCATCGTGATGATGCCCGTGATACCGGCATCCGCGGCACGCCGATAGTCGGCGGTGGTGAAGGCATCGGTCAGCGGCGTCAGGATGGTGAAATCGTCCATGGTCAAACCCTTTTGAGCGCGCAGCTCGCGCAGCTTGCCCACCGCCTCGATGGCGTGTTCGGTCTTGATCAGGTCGCCGATCCAGCCGTCGTTCCGAGCGGCGCGGCGCAACGCGGCATCGCTGAGCCCACCGACGTAGACGGGAATCGGCGGCGGCGTCGGCTGCATCTCCAGCCGCGGCGTCTGGTAGAACTCGCCGTCGAACTCCGTCCAGCCCGGCGCCCACAGTGCCCGCATCAGCTCGATCATCTCGTCGGTGCGCTTGCCGCGAGCGTCGAACTGTTCGGTCATCAGCGCGAATTCCTCGCGGCACCAGCCGACGCCGACGCCGAGCTCGATGCGTCCGGACGCCAAAACCGCCGCGGTGCCAATGGCTTTGGCTGCCGAGTAGGGGTTGCGCATCGCGGGAATGTAGACCGTGGTGACGAACCGCAGCCGGCTGGTGACCTGGGCCAGGGCACCGGCCAGCACCCAGGGGTCGGGCCAGTCGGTGAAAGGCTGCCAGCGGCGTGCCCCGTCTTTGGTGTACGGGTACGGCGTGTCGAGAGTCTCCAGGTTCACCACATGATCGGGTATACCGATGCCGTCGTAGCCGAGTTCGTCTGCGGCCTTGGCGATCTCGATGATCTCCCGGGTGTTGAGGAACGCGCTGCTGATGTAGAACTTCATCGGATATCTCGCGCCCACGCCGGTTCGATGAAGACGCCCTCTGCCTCCACGGTCACCCCTTCCGCATCCGAAATGCTGCCCTTAGCAAAGGCTTTCGCGCCTTCGGTGCGGTCGATCCAGGCGTCGCAACGAAGCGGGCCCAACGGAGTGCCGCGCAGGTACTTCACGGTGATAGCTCCGGTGAAACGGGCCCTGGACAGTCCCTCGCTGGCCGCCTCGCCGAGCATGTGGTCGAGGACCAGCGCGCTGACGCCGCCGTGCACCCGGCCGGGCGGGCCCTCGTAGGCCGAGCCGAGCACGAACTCACTGCAGCAGCGCCCGTCACCGTCGTGGTGGACGACGACCGGCGGGGCGATCGGATTGCACAACCCGATCGCGGCGTTACCCAACGGCAGCGGACGATCGCCGAGCCGAAAGGTGACTCCGACCGGCCGGATCCGTTGACGCAGCTGCGCAGTGACCGCCTCGATCTGGGCACGCGCCTGGTGGACGATCTCGTCGTCGGCCTCGGTCCGGATGGTGGCGTCGATGAGTTCGCGAACCGCGTCGGCCAACGGAGCGTAGAGCCCCGTCACTCGATCAGCTTCTGCGGCGCTGAGCACCTCGAACATCGCGTCGAACGCGCCTGCTCCCTGACTCAAGTCCCGAACACCTTGCGCACCACCGCTTTTGCACGCCGCGTTACCCGCAGATAGTTGTCCAAGAACTCACTTCCGTCGTCGTTGTGCCAGCCCGCCGCGACCGCGACCGCATTGAGCTGACGTCCGGGACCCGGTAGCTGGTCGGTCGGCTTGCCCCGCACCAGCACCAGCGCGTTGCGGGCTCGCGTTGCGGTCAGCCAGGCCTGGCGCAGCAGGTCCACCTCGTCCTCGGGCGCCAGCCCGGTCTCGGCGATCACGTCGAGCGATTCCAGTGTCGAGGTGTTGTGCAGCGCCGGGATCTCGTGCGCGTGCTGCAGTTGCAGCAGCTGCACCGTCCACTCGACGTCGGCCAGTCCCCCGCGACCGAGCTTGGTATGGGTTTTGGGATCGGCGCCGCGCGGCAGCCGTTCGGACTCGACGCGGGCTTTGATCCGGCGAATCTCCTGCACCGCCTCGGCGGACACCCCGTCGGCCGGGTACCGGGTCGTGTCGGCCATCAGCAAGAACCGCTGTCCCAATTCCGCGTCACCGGCGACCGCGTGTGCGCGCAGCAGCGCCTGGATCTCCCACGGCTGTGCCCACTGTTCGTAGTAGGCGGCGTACGACCCCAGGGTGCGGACCAACGCGCCGCTGCGGCCCTCGGGTCGCAGGTTCGCGTCCACCTCCAGAGGCGGGTCGACGCTCGGCGTCCCCAGCAGAGTGCGCACCTGCTCGGCGATTGTCGTCGACCACTTGACCGCGGCGGAATCCTCGACGCCGCTGGCCGGTTCGCAGACGAACATCACGTCGGCGTCGGAACCGTAGCCCAGCTCGGCGCCGCCCAACCGGCCCATCCCGATGACCGAGATCACCGCCGGCGCCTTGCCGTCCTCGGGTAGGTTGGCCCGGGTCAGCGCGTCCAATGCCGCCTGTAGCACCGCCACCCACACGGACGTGAGCGCCTTGCACACGTCGCGGACCTCGAGCATGCCGAGCAGGTCCGCCGACCCGATGCGGGCCAGTTCGCGGCGGCGAAGCGTGCGGGCGGCGGCGATGGCCCGCACCGGGTCCTGGTGCCGGGCCGCCGACGCGATCAGCCCGCGAGCCACCACGGCGGGCTCCGTCTCGATCAGCTTCGGGCCGGCCGGCGCGTCGCCGTAGTCCTGAATCACCCTGGGGGCGCGCATCAATAGGTCCGGAACGTACGCGGATGTCCCCAGCACGTTCATCAGCCGGCGAGCCACCGCGGGCTTGTCGCGCAGCGTGGCCAGGTACCAGGTCTCCGACGCCAGCGCCTCGGACAGGCGCCGGTAGGCCAGCAACCCGGCATCGGAATCCGGCGTGTACGACATCCAGTTCAGCAGCCTGGGCAGCAGCACCGACTGCACACGCCCGCGACGGCCGCTCTGGTTGACCAACGCCGACATGTGGTTCAGCGCGGTCTGTGGCCCCTCGTAGCCCAGCGCAGCCAGCTGGCGCTCGGCGGCTTCCGGCGTCATGCCGTGCGAGATTTCCAGGCCGGGCGGCCCGATCGACTCCAGCAGCGGCTGATAGAAGAGCTTGGCGTGCAGCTGGGACACCCGCACGTTCTGGTGCTTGAGCTCCTCGCGCAGCACCCCGGCCGCATCGTGGCGACCGTCCGGACGGATGTGGGCCGCGCGGGCCAGCCAGCGCACCGCCTCCTCGTCGTCGGCCTCCGGCAACAGATGGGTGCGCTTGAGTCGCTGCAGCTGCAGCCGGTGCTCGAGCAATCGCAGAAACTCATACGACGCAGTGAGGTTCGCGGCGTCCTCCCGGCCGACGTAGCCGCCCGCACCCAGGGCGGCCAGCGCATCGACCGTCGACGCCACGTGCAGGGACGCGTCGCTGCGGCCGTGCACCAACTGCAGCAGCTGCACGGCGAACTCCACATCCCGCAATCCACCACTACCGAGCTTGAGTTCGCGGTTACGGACCTCGGAGGGCACCAGCTGCTCGACCCGGCGCCGCATGGCCTGCACTTCGCCCACGAAGTCCTCGCGCTCGCAGGCGATCCAGACCATCGGCATCAGCTCGTCGAGATAGCGCTTACCGAGTTCCGCGTCGCCGACGGCGGCGCGGGCTTTCAGCAACGCCTGGAACTCCCAGGTTTTCGCCCAGCGCTTGTAGTAGGCGACGTGCGATTCGACCGTGCGGACCAGCTCACCGCTGCGGCCCTCCGGCCGCAGCCCGGCGTCCACTTGGAAGCACGCCGTCGACGCCACCCGCATCATCTCGGTGGCCACCCGAGTCGACAGCGTGTCGGCCTGCTCGGCGACGAAGATGATGTCGACGTCGCTGACGTAGTTCAATTCGCGCGCACCGCATTTGCCCATCGCGATGACCGCCAGCCGCGGCGGCGTCCGGTCGCCGCAGACGGTGGCCTCGGCCGCCCGCAGCGACGCCGCCAGCACCGCGTCGGCCATGTCCGAGAGCTGGGCGCCGACCTCGACGAACGGCAGCACCGGCTCGTCCTCGACCGTCGCGGCCAGGTCGAGGGCCGCCAGCACCAGCAGGTGGTCGCGGTACAGCGCGCCCAACCGCGGCACCACCGAATTCGGCTCGGCCAAGGCGTCGGTCACGCAGTCGATGAATGCCTGGTGCAGCTCGTCGCGGGTCGGTAGTTTGACCTTGCCCCGCAGCAGTTTCCAGGACTTCGGGTTGGCGACCAGATGATCGCCAAGGGTCAGCGACGAACCCAGCACCGAGAACAGTCGCCCGCGCAACGGGCGCTCGTTGAGCAACGCGGCGTTGAGCTCGTCCCATCCGGTGTCCGGGTTCTCGGCGAGCCGAACCAGCGCCCGCAGCGCGGCGTCCGGATCGGGCGCCCGCGACAACGCCCACAACAGGTCGACGTGCGCCTTGTCATCCTGGGCCGTCCAGCCCAGTTGCCCCAGACGCTGACTCGCGGGGGGATCGACCAACCCGAGCCGCCCGACGCTGGGCAGCTTCGGGCGCTCAGTCGTGGGTCGAGTCACGACCAAACGGTAGCGCAACCGGCCGATCTCTTGGATCAGCCGGCACCCCGCGCGCGTCAGAGCGACAGGTAGGTGCTCAGCTCGTAGGGCGTGACGTGACTGCGGTAGTTCGCCCACTCCGTGCGCTTGTTGCGCAGGAAGAAGTCAAACACGTGCTCCCCCAACGTTTCCGCGACCAGCTCGGAGGCCTCCATGGCGTGCAACGCACTGTCGAGGCTGGTGGGCAGTTCGCGGTAGCCCATCGTGCGGCGCTCTTCGGGGGTGAGATCCCAGACGTTGTCCTCGGCCTGCGGCCCCAGCACGTAGCCTTTCTCCACCCCGCGCAGTCCGGCGGCCAGCAGCACGGCGAACGCCAGGTAGGGGTTGCACGCCGAGTCGGGGCTGCGGACTTCGATGCGCCGCGACGACGTCTTGTGCGGGGTGTACATCGGCACCCGCACCAGGGCGGACCGGTTGGCCGCACCCCAGGACGCCGCGGTCGGCGCCTCGCCGCCGTGCACCAGGCGCTTGTAGGAATTGACCCATTGGTTGGTGACCGCGCTAATCTCGGAGGCGTGCTCCAGGATCCCGGCGATGAACGACTTGCCCACATCGGAAAGCTGCAGCGGGTCGTCGGGACTGTGGAAGGCGTTGACGTCGCCCTCGAACAGGCTCATGTGGGTGTGCATGGCCGAGCCCGGGTGTTCGCCGAACGGCTTGGGCATGAACGACGCCCGCGCGCCATTTTCAATCGCGACTTCTTTAATGACGTACCGGAACGTCATCACGTTGTCGGCCATCGACAGCGCGTCGGCGAAACGCAGGTCGATCTCCTGCTGTCCGGGCGCTCCCTCGTGATGGCTGAACTCCACCGAGATGCCCATGAATTCGAGCGCCTCGATGGCGTGCCGGCGAAAGTTGGACGCGGAGTCGTGGATCGCCTGGTCGAAGTAGCCGGCGTTGTCGACCGGGATGGGCGGTGTGCCGTCGATGGGACCGGGCTTGAGCAGGAAGAATTCAATTTCGGGGTGCACGTAGCAGGAGAAACCGAGGTCGTTGGCCTTCTGCAGCTGACGGCGCAGCACGTGCCGGGGATCGGCCCAGGACGGCGAGCCGTCCGGCATGGTGATGTCGCAGAACATCCGCGCCGAGTGGTGGTGGCCGCCGGGCGAGGCCCAGGGCAGCACTTGAAAGGTCGACGGGTCCGGGTTGGCGACGGTGTCGGATTCCGAGACGCGGGAGAAGCCCTCGATCGAGGATCCGTCGAAGCCGATGCCCTCTTCGAAAGCGCCCTCGAGTTCGGCCGGGGCGATGGCGACCGACTTGAGGTAACCCAGCACGTCCGTGAACCAGAGCCGGACGAAGCGAATGTCCCGTTCCTCCAGCGTGCGGAGGACGAATTCCTTCTGTCGATCCATACGACGAACAGTAGGCAATTGCTGTTAATACGGTGTTACGCGAGTGCTGATTAGCGCGCACCCAGGTTAAAGACACGCAGGCCAGGAGATGGGTGCCCGCCGACCGCACCGCCACGACTCAGCAGGGAACGCTGGCCGCCTTGGCTACTGTTTGCTCATCAGGAGGAGCCAACCATGTTCCACGTCAAAGGCACATTCGAGGTTCCGCGGGTGGAGCGTCCAAGCCGCCGGGAATTCGAGCAGCGTTTCCTGTTCCCGCAGCGCCCGGTGGTCGTTTCCGGTGCCACAGAGGGTTGGCCCGCGCGCGAGCGATGGACCAACGACTACCTCACCGAGAAAGTGGGCGCGCGCACGATCCAACCCTCCAAAGCCAACGACGACGGCAGGCACCTCCATGCGAAACCGAAGAAGGCGATCGTCGTCACGGCGCCGTCGATGAAACTGGCCGACTACGTCGAGCTACTTGCAGGCGGTGATCTCTCCGATGGCCAGCTCTACGCCGTCCAGTTACCCATCAAGACCAGCCTGCCCGAGCTCTGGCCCGATGTTCGTTTTCCGACCTTCGTGGACGAGCAGAAGTACTCCGCCGTCAATTTGTGGATCGGCCCGGGCAACAACGTCACGCCGCTGCATTACGACCTCCCTAACAATCTGCTCACCCAAGTCCGCGGCCGAAAACAAGTGGTCCTCTGCCCGCCCCGGGAGATCGCCCGCGTCTACCCTTTTCCGTTCGGCTACCTTGGCAACCACATCTCGCAGGTCGACGTCGCCAACCCCGATCTGACCCGGTTCCCGGCCTGGTCCGACGCTAAGCGTGCTCTCGTCGAGCTGGGCCCCGGTGACATGCTCTTCATCCCCAGCTGCTGGTGGCACGCGGTCTGCGGCATCGACCAAAACATGTCGATTAACTACTGGTGGCGTTGCCGCAGCATCAACTACCTCAAGAACCCCCGCCAGATGGCCCGTCTCGTCGGACAGGCGGGACTTGCTGTCGGCGGTGCGTTGTCGCAGAAGGTCATCCGCACCGCCGGACACCACCCCTCCAACGGGCTACCCGGCGAGCAGACACAGTCCTTGCCGTAATCGTTAAGCGCGGTCTGGAACCCGGCGCCAGCCCGAACGCGCACCGCTCGCCGACGACGCGAACCCGGCACACCAATCCCGTAACCGACTCGTGCGGCTACCGGTTTCGGTCGGAAATGCGTAACCTACTAAAGTGGTTACGCCACGCAGGACGCTTTACCAGGAGGTACTGGACGTGATCACCAAACTTCTCGCCGTCGGGGCAATCGGTCTCGGTGTTGCGATCGCGCAACCCGTCTCACAAGCCAAGCCCGTCGTGGCCGACCCCGCCTTCAGCGACCTCACCTGCACCTGCCAAACGCCGCCCCCGGCCCCCGGCCAGACGACGCAAGACCGGATCAATCAGGGTCTGCAGGACGCCTTGACCAGGTGACACTGGGAACCCAGGGATTTCGCCGGGGTGTCGAGGGTCGGCGAGCTATTTGAATTCAATTCGTAGCAGCCCGGCCTGCGCCCGGAAAGTCGGCCAATCGCAGGTCGGCTCAGGGCTGGCAATGCAACGCCGGCGGCGGTGTACCCGTCATGAAGTAGCGCATGACCGCGCCATCCACGCACTGGTTTCCACCGAACGTCGCGGTGTGCTGGGTCCCGTCGAAGGTGATCAGCGGGGCGCCTAGCTGGCGGGCCAAGCTGACTCCCGCCTGATACGGGGTCGCCGGGTCGTGCGTCGTGGAGACCACGACGACCTTCCCGAGCGCCACCGGCGCCGTGGTGTGCGGCGCCGACGTCGCCGGCACCGGCCACAATGCGCACAGATCGCGGGGCGCGTCGCCGGTGAACTGCCCGTAGCTCAGGAACGGCGCGGCCTGGCGGATCTGCTGATCGGCGGAGATCCAGGCCGCCGGATCCGACGGTGCCGGCGCGTCGACACACCGGACGGCGTTGAACGCGTCTTGGTCGTTGTCGTAATGCCCGTGCTTGTCACGGCCTTGGTAGTCGTCGGCCAGCAGCAGCAGGTCGCCCGCGTCGGCGCCGCGCTGCAACCCGAGCAGGCCGCTCGTCAGGTACTTCCAATGCTGCGGGGTGTAAAGCGCATTGATCGTGCCGGTGGTCGCGTCGGCGTAGCTCAGGCCGCGCGGGTCCGAGGTGCGGCCCGGCTTGGCGACAAGCGGGTCGACCAATGCGTGGTAGCGGTTGACGAACTGAGCCGGGTCGGTGCCCAGCGGACAGGCCGGAGAGTGCGCGCAGTCGGCGGCGTAGTCGTTGAACGCGGTTTGGAATCCCGCTGTCTGACTGATGTTTTCCTGAATCGGGTCGACGGTCGGGTCGATGGCGCCGTCGAGCACCATCGTCCGCACGTGGTCGGCGAAGTGTTCCAGGTACGCGGTGCCGAGCTCGGTGCCGTAGCTGTAGCCGAGGTAGTTGATCTGCTCGTCACCGAGCGCCCGACGCACCATGTCCATGTCGCGTGCGACGGACGCGGTACCGGCGTTGGCCAGGAAGGCCTTGCCCATCCGACTCACGCATTCCTGCGCCAGCTGGCGGTAGATCTGCTCGATGTGTGCCACGCCCGTCTGGCTGTAGTCGACCATCGGCTCAGTCCGGTACGCGTCGAATTCGGCATCGGTGCGGCAGCGCAGCGACGGGGTGGAGTGTCCGACGCCGCGCGGATCGAACCCGACCAGATCGAAGTGGCGGGTGATGTCGGTGTTCTGCAGATCGGGCGCCATGCCGGCCACCATGTCGACGGCCGATCCGCCGGGCCCGCCCGGATTGATCAACAGTGACCCGATCCGCTGGCCGGTGGCCGGCACCTTGATTACCGCCAACTTCGCTTGCGCCCCAGCGGGATTGTTGTAATCAACCGGGACCGACACGGTGGTGCACTGTGCGGTCGGAACGTCGCTGCTGTCGGAGAGAACTTGGCTGCAGCTGCCCCAGCTCGGCGGCGGCACCGCTGCCGGTGCCGCCGGGTTCGGGCCCTGACCCTCACCGGGTTCCGGGGTTGCGCCAGCTAGGGGCAGTGCCGGTTGCAGGGCAACCAACAGGCCTAACGACAGCAGCGCCGAGCTCAACATTCTCAGGCGCGACATGGCTGTCAATCGTCGCAGGCTCCGGTACCTGTGATGGCGCGAATCGGTCACGCCTTGGTCTCGGGCCCGGCGCGTCGCCACGGCAACTCAGCCTTCGGGTGCAGTTAGCACTTTGCGCCGTTGGGCGGCGTGGTGCCGCCGATCAGATACGCCGTGACGTAGTCGTCGACGCAACTGTCGCCCTGGAAGACGACCGTGTGCTGAGTGCCATCGAAGGTCAGCAGCGAGCCGTGCAACTGACCCGCCAGATCGACGCCGGCCTTGTACGGCGTCGCCGGATCGTGCGTGGTCGACACCACGACGGTCGGGGCCAGGCCCGGCGCCGACACCGCGTGCGGCTTGCTGGTCGGCGGCACGGGCCAAAAGGCGCAGGTGCCCAGCGGCGCGTCACCGGTGAACTTGCCGTAGCTCATGAACGGGGCGATCTCGCGGGAGCGGCGATCTTCGTCAATTACCTTGGCGCGGTCGGTAATTGGCGGCTGATCGACGCAGTTGATCGCCACCCGCGCGTCGGTGGCGTTCGTGTAGTGGCCGTGCGGGTCGCGACGCATGTACATATCGGCCAGCGCAAGCAGGGTGTCGCCGTGGTTGTCGGTCAGCTCCGTCAGGCCGTCGGCGAGGTGATGCCACAGCGTCGGCGAGTAGAGCGCCATGATCGTGCCCACAACGGCGTCGCTGTAGCTCAACCCGCGCGGGTCCTTGGTCGGTATCGGCTTGCCGACCAATTGGTTGTTCGGGTCGACCATCGGATCGATCAGGCTGTGGTAGACGTCGACGGCCTTGGACGGGTCGGTGCCCAGCGGGCAGCTCGACTTCTTGGCGCAGTCGGCGGCGTAGTCGTTGAACGCGTCCTGAAATCCCTTGGCCTGACGCAGATCTGCTTCGATCGGGTCGGCGTTGGGGTCGACGGCGCCGTCCAGGATCATCGCCCGCACGTTGTGCGGGAACGCCTCGGCGTAGGCGGCCCCGATCCGGGTGCCGTACGAGTAGCCCAGGTAGGTCAGCTTGTCGTCACCGAGTGCCGCACGGATGGTGTCCAGATCCTTGGCGACGTTGACGGTTCCGACGTTGGCCAGAAAGTCCTTGCCCATCTTGTCGACGCAGCGGCCGATGAACTGTTTAGTCTCGTCCTCCATGTGAGCGACGCCGGCCGGGCTGTAGTCGACGCTCGGCTCGGTGCGCAGCCGGTCGTTGTCGGCGTCGGAGTTACACCAGATCGCCGGGCGCGACGACCCGACGCCGCGCGGGTCGAACCCGACCAGGTCGAACCGCTCACGGACCCGCTTGGGCAGCGACTGAACGACGCCGAGCGCGGCTTCGATACCGGATTCACCCGGTCCACCGGGGTTGATCACCAGCGAGCCGAGTTTGTCGCCGGTCGCGGGGAAACGAATCATCGCCAGGGTCGCGACGTCACCGCCGGGGTGGTCGTAGTCGACGGGCACGGCGAGCTTGCCGCACATGGCGCCGTTGGGAAGCTTCACCGATCCACTGGCGACCCGGCATGGCGTCCACTCCACCGGCTGCCCCAATTTGGGGCCCGCCATCAGCGGGTGCCCGGCGACAACGTGCACGCAGCCCCCCAGCACCAGCGCCACGGCGGCAACCGCTGTCGAGGCCAGAAGCGTGCGCGCGAACTTGTCGCGGCGAGTCAGACTCATGCCAACACATGCTGCCAGAGACAACCTGAGACTTCCGTGAGCGGCCACCGCCCGTCGCCGACCAGTACTTATTCGATGTCGACGGATGCGCACAATGGCACGTCTCACACCCTTGCGGCGTTCCAACCGCGCTGCAGAGATGGCAGAATGGAGAAAGTCAGACGAACCCGGGGACCTTTAGCGGCCACGAGGATCGACCCGACCACCCATTAGGGACAATGATGTCTGAGCAGAACGTTTACGGTGCAAACGCGGCGCATGAAGCTGCTGAAGCTGCACAAGCGCCCCGGACCAAAATCCGCACGCATCATCTCCAGAAAATGAAAGCCGAAGGCCACAAGTGGGCGATGCTCACGGCTTACGACTATTCGACCGCTCGGGTGTTCGACGAGGCCGGCATCCCGGTGTTACTGGTCGGCGATTCGGCGGCCAACGTCGTGTACGGCTACGACACCACGGTGCCGGTCTCGATCGACGAGCTGATCCCCTTGGTTCGCGGCGTTGTTCGGGGTGCGCCGCATGCCCTGGTGGTCGCCGACCTGCCGTTCGGCAGCTACGAGGCCGGCCCCACCGCCGCTCTGGCCGCCGCCACCCGGTTCATGAAGGAAGGCGGCGCGCACGCGGTCAAGCTCGAGGGCGGTGAGCGGGTGGCCGAGCAGATCACCTGCCTGACCGCCGCCGGCATCCCGGTGATGGCCCACATCGGCTTCACGCCGCAAAGCGTCAACAGCCTGGGCGGCTTCAAGGTTCAGGGCCGCGGCGACGCGGCGGAGCAGACCGTGCACGATGCGATCGCCGTCGCCGAAGCCGGCGCGTTCTCCGTTGTGATGGAGATGGTGCCCGCCGAGCTGGCCACCCAGATCACCGGCAAGCTGACCATCCCGACCGTCGGGATCGGCGCCGGGCCGAACTGCGACGCGCAGGTGTTGGTCTGGCAGGACATGGCCGGTATGAGCGGTGGCAAGTCGGCGCGATTCGTCAAGCGATTCGCGAACGTCGGCGACGAATTGCGCCGGGCCGCAACCCAATACGCGAAAGAAGTGGCCGGCGGAGTTTTCCCGGCCGACGAACACTGCTTCTGAGCTACTGCATTCCGCAGCGACCCTTGAAATCGGTCAGCGGCTGCCGAATTGCTTCCAGGTCGTCGTGCGCCTGCGGGTTGGCGTCCATGTACTGCTTGATCTGATCGCCAATCTCGCTGCGGGGCTGGCCTTTCAAGCTGGTGAAGTACGCGTTGACGTCCGGATGGCTGAACAGATACACCGACGTCGACGCCGCGACACCCGCCGAAACCTGGGCGAGGTCGGCCGCCGTGCAGTTCGGTGGCGGCGGCTCGGGGTCCGCTTGAGCCAAGCCTGCTGCGGCGAAAAGCATTGCGCCGCTGACAGCGCCGGCGGCAATTCCGCCGACGACCGCGCGCGACGTGGTGAGTGCGACAAACATCGGTAGCTCCTCCATCAGGTATCCGAAACGTACCGGCAGGCAAACCATAAGCGGTTTCGGCGATCTTATGGACCAAATTCATTTATGTGGCGAACAAGCAAAACCCCGCCTCGGTGGCCGCCGGAATCGATATGCTTGCGAAATGAATCGGCGGCGCTGGATCAAGACATTGTTGGCCGTGTTGGCGTTCAGCTCGATTCCCGGAATCGTTATCGCGACGGGATCCGACGGTCAGGCGGAAGCCTCCGTCTGTGTCGGCGCCGGCCGACGCGTCTCGGTCAGCGGTTGCGCCAACATCGGCGACGCCATCCAGCGCTACGTGCCGCCGCCGGCGGATTACGCGCCGATGCCGGAAGACACCACGCCGCCGCCTCCCCCGCCCCCGTAGCCGATCGTGCGGTGGACACGCCGCAGCAACCGATCACTGCCGGCGGTGCAACCGCGGTGTGGCACCCTATGGGTAACCATTTACGAGCGTCGATGACCGCGTAATGCCGCGTCGGCGCCGCCCTTACGGAGCCGAAAAATAATGCCAGAACCCTCGCGCCATCTGGAGGTGGAGCGCAAGTTCGACGTCCCCGATTCGACGGTCACACCGTCGTTCGAAGGCATCGCGACGGTGGCCCGGGTCGAGACGTTGCCGACGCAATCGCTGGACGCGACATACTTCGACACCCAGACGCAGGACCTCGCCCGCAACAAGATCACGTTGCGTCGCCGCACCGGTGGCCACGACGCCGGCTGGCACCTCAAGCTGCCGGCCGGGCCCGACGCCCGCACCGAGATCCGCAGCCCGCTGGGCTCCGCGGACGACGACACCGTCCCGGGCGAATTGCTGGACGTGGTGCTGGCGATCGTGCGCGACCGGCCGCTGCGACCGGTCGCCCGAATCACGACCCAACGAGAAAGCCAGGTGCTCTACGGCATCCAGGGCGCTCCTTTCGCGGAGTTCAGCAACGACCACGTCCGGGCCTGGGCGGCGAATGCGACCGACAGCCCCGACGCGGAGCCCGTGGTGCAGGAGTGGCGCGAGTGGGAACTCGAGCTCGACGAATCGCGTGGGGCCAACGACACCGAGCTGCTTAGCCGGCTGAGCAATCGGCTGCTGGACGCCGGCGGTGAACCCGCCAATCACGCGTCGAAGCTGGCCCGGGTGCTCGGGACGACGGTGCCGTCCAACGGGTCCAAGCCGCCGGAAGATCCGGTACAGCGGGCGGTCGCCGAGCAGGTCCGCGAGCTGGTGGTATGGGATCGCGCGGTGCGCGCCGACGTCTTCGACTCCGTGCACCAGATGCGGGTCACCACCCGCAAGATCCGCAGCCTACTGAAGGACGCCCAGGCCGGATTGTCCGACGACACCCACGCCTGGGTCCTCGACGAACTGCGCGAGCTCGCCGCGGTGTTGGGTGTGGCACGCGATGCCGAGGTGCTCGCGCAGCGCTACGAGCAGGAGCTCGACCGGCTGGCACCCGAACTGGTGCGTGGACCGGTGCGCGAACGCCTGGTCGAGGGCGCCAAACGCCGCTATCACGCGGGCTGGCGACGGTCGTTGCTCGCGATGTGGACGCAGCGCTACTTCCGGCTGCTAGACGCGCTCGATTCGATCGTGGCCGAAAGCCCGGTCACCGCGGCCGGCGAGCAGCCACCCCCGGTCACCATCGACGCCGCTTACAAGAAGGTGCGCAAGGCCGCCAAGGCCGCCGCCGAAGCCGACCAGGCCGCCCACGAGGAACACGCCGAGCCGGCCACCGACGCGGACCACGACGACGACGAAGAGCACGATCGCGACGAGGCGCTGCATGTAATTCGCAAGCGCGCCAAGCGACTTCGCTATACCGCAGCGGCGACCGGCGCGGACGACGTCTCCAAGCAGGCCAAGGCCATCCAGACGTTGCTCGGCGATCATCAAGACAGCGTGGTCAGCCGCGACCATCTGATCCAGCAGGCCGACGCGGCGCACGCCGCGGGCGAAGACACCTTCACCTACGGCCTGCTCTACCAGCAGGAGTCCGACCTGGCCGAGAGCTGCCGTCAGCAGCTCGACGAGGCGCTGCGCAAGCTCGACAAATCGGTCAAAAAAGCGCACTGACTCAACCTTGTCCCGCGCGGGCGGGGCGGGCGAGTTGGCCTGTAAGCCGGATTCTGTTCCCCACCGCCGCGGCGTAAGCAACGGCGGCACGGCGGCGACCATCCATCTGGACACACCGTTGCCGGGTGCCTCAAGCGGCCTACCCGCAGGCTCGGGCGAGCTACCCTCAAGCGCCTGCGCGGCCACACCTTTCGGTGCGGCCTTCTTGACCTTGCTTCGGGTGGGGTTTGCCGAGCCACCCCGGTCACCCGGGGTGCTGGTGCGCTCTTACCGCACCGTTTCACCCTTACCACCGCGAAGGTGGCGGTTTGTTTTCTGTGGCACTTTCCCGCGAGTCGCCTCGGATTGCTGTTAGCAATCACCCTGCTCTGTGAAGTCCGGACTTTCCTCGACTCGTCGCCGCATGGGCGCGAGCCGCGGCCGCCCAGCCAACTCGTCCGCACGAACACGGTACTCGCTGGTCAATCTCCTGGCCAGCGACCCCTCCCGGGCTTATTCGACCATTGCCCAATAAGGACGTTTGGTGTCACGCTGTCGAGATGACAGAAGCCGATGCTTACGTCGATCAGGCGGTAGCGGGCATCGCCGAGCCCCAGCCGATGTACAAGGCGCTGCGCGAGTCGAGTCCGGTGTTCCGCTCGCCCCAGGCGGTGGTGCTCAGCCGGCTGGCCGATATCGAGATGGCGCTCAAGCGCACCGAGCTGTTCTCGTCGAACATGGACGCGGTCGATCTGGGTAACGTCCGACCGCTGATTCCGCTGCAAATCGATCCGCCCGAGCACGCGAAGTACCGCCGCATCCTCGATCCCCTGTTCACTCCCCGGGAGATGGCGCGGCGCGAGCCGCACGTCGCCGCGCTGGTGAACGAGATGATCGACCGATTCGCCGACCGCGGCGAATGCGACTTCCACGAGGAGTTCGCGGTGCCGTTGCCGTGCACCGTCTTCCTGCAGTTGCTCGGGCTGCCGTTGGAGGACCTCGACCAGTTCCTGTTGTGGAAGGACGGGGTGATCCGCCCCGAAGGCGACTCCGGCTATGACCGCCGCCACGAATCCGCGGCGCCGGTGGCGCAACAGATTTACAAGTACTTCGACCGCGCCATCGACGACCACATCGCCAGCCCTCGTGACGACGTGCTGTCCGCGATGATCGCGGCCCAGGTCGACGGGCAACCCCTGTCGCGCGACGAGCTGCTCGATATCTGCTTCCTGTTCCTGATCGCCGGGCTGGATACGGTCACCGACTCGCTCGATTGTTTCTTCGTCTACCTCGCGCAGCACCCCGACCACCGGCATCAGCTGGTCGTCGAACCCGACATCCTGCCGCACGCGATCGAGGAGTTATTGCGTTGGGAGACACCGGTTCCCGGTGTAGTGCGGGTCGCTATGCAAGACGTCGAAGTGGGCGGGTGCCCGATCGCCAAGGGTGAGCGGGTCAGTCCGTTGGTCGGCGCGGCCAACACCGACCCCACCGAATTTCCCGACCCGGAGTTGGTCGACTTCCGCCGCAGCCCCAACCGCCACCGCGCCTTCGGTGGCGGACCACACCGCTGCCTTGGCTCGCATCTGGCCCGCATGGAGTTGCGGGTGGCGTTGCGCGAATTCCACCGTTGCATACCGGATTACGAGATCAAGCCCGGCACCCAGCTGACCTATACGGCCGCGCTGAGATCGGTGGAATCGCTGCCGCTGATCTTCGGAGTGTCGTGAGTCGGGTCTCGGTCGACCCCGACCTGTGCACCGGCCACGGCCGCTGCTACAGCCTGGCGCCCGACGTCTTCGACGCCGACGAGGTAGGCCACTGTGTGATCCTCATCGAGGACGTCTTGGGTGAGATGGAGGAGCAGGCGGTCGTCGGGGAGAAAAACTGCCCGGAGCAAGCGATCACGTTGTCGAGCTGAAACTTGCTACCGTACTGGACATCAGATTGATTAGAAGTAGGCGATCGACTATGGAATTGGCGGCCCTGCTATGCAACCACGCGGAGGTTCAGAACAACCGGCTCTACGTGTTGGGAGGCGGGATCGACCAATCCGTTATTCCGGCGGGCCAACCCGGCCCATGGTCGGTGTCACTGTCGTTGGGACTCGTCATTGACGTCTCTTGGGCGGAGACGAACAGAGATCATGCGGTCCGCATCGCTCTGCTGGACGCTGATGGCAATCCGGTTGAGGTGAAGACGAATTCGACCGATCCTCAAGCGTTCAGCATCGATCTCCGATTCAACCTCGGCCGTCCATCCCAACTCGAAGCCGGCACAAGCCAGAATGTCGCGTTGGCCGTCAACGTGCCGATTCTCGCGTTCGACAAGCTCGGGTCGTACACATTCGCCGTCAGCATTGACGGCACCACGCTGCGCCGCCTGCCCTACCGGCTGGTCAGTCAGCAAAGCACGCCAACGCAGCCTGACGGTCCAGCAGGTGGTGGGCGGATCCTTCCCTCTGTTTGAGCGGCTACTTGCGGGCGATCGCGTGGTAGGCCATGTCGATGACCGCCGTGCAGTATTCGTCGTCGATCGTCGCGTCCGAATACAGTGCGCGAATGTTGATCGGCGCCAACACAATCTGCACCGCGGCCAGGGTGCTGACGCCGTCACGCACTTCGCCGCGCTCCTTGGCCCGGTCGATGAGCCTGCGTGCCACGGCAAAACGAGCTCGCCAGAACATCATCCGGGTCTCTTCGTCGTGACGTCCGCCGTGCCCCATCACCAACGCGCGCAGAAAGGTTCGGCCGATCTCGGTGTTGATTCGCGCGGTCACATTGCGGGCCAATGACTCCAGGTCCCCGCGCAACGAGCCGGTATCCGTTTGCACGTCCCACGCCTCGAGATCGGCCAGCGCCGCATCGACGATCAGCCGTTGACGATCGCCCCAGTGCCGGTAAATCATCGCCGCGTCGAGACGGTGCCGCTCGGCAAGTGCCTCGACGCTGAACCGCTCGACGCCCCAGCGGGCCAGCTCGTCGAGCACCGCCGGCATCACCTGCGCCCGAATATCTGGCGGAACTCCGCCCGACGATTCGTCCGGTGCTTGATCCGGCGACATCTACTGCTCCTAGCGGCTAGAGATAGCCGGTCTGATTCACGAGTCGCACCGAAGATGCCCCGTCTGAATAGAACTCGCCGATGCTCAAGGATGCCAGGTCAAGATGCAATCTGTACAGGATGCCGGGCCCGGCATCCAGGGCCAGGCGCAGCAGCATCTTGATCGGCGTGACATGGGAGACGACCAGCACCGTGGCGCCCTGATAGGTGGCGATGATGCGTTCGCGCGCCTGCAGCACCCGCCGCAGTGCGGCATCGAAACTCTCGCCGCCCGGCGGCTCCGTGCTGGTGTCGCGCAACCAACGGGTGTGCAGTTCGGGATCGCGTTCGGCAGCCTCGGCGAACGTCAACCCCTCCCAGCCTCCGAAATCGGTCTCGATCAGGTCGTCGTCCACGGTCACGTCCAGGCCCAGCGCCTTGGCGGCCACGCCCGCCGTGTCGTGGGCCCGTAGCAGTGGCGAGGAGATCACCGCGGCAATACCGCCCCGTTCGGCCAGATACCGTGCCGCCGCCTTCGCCTGCTGGCGTCCCAGGTCGGTGAGTTCCGGGTTGCCGCGCCCGGAATAGCGGCGCTGCACCGACAGCGCGGTCTGCCCGTGGCGCAGCAACAGCAGCCTGGTCGGGGTGCCCCGCGCGCCGGTCCAGCCGGGCGCCGACGATGATTGCGTCGCAGCAGATTTCGCGACCGGAGCCCCCGGGTCGGTCGCGGGTTCGCCAACCCCCGGGGCGGTCGCGGGTTCGGCAATCCCCGGGGCGGAAATCTCGGCGTCAACCTCGGCCGCGGCGTCCATCGCTTCGTTGGCCAGCCGATCGGCATGCTTGTTACGTTCGCGCGGCATCCACGTGTAGCTGATCCGGTCGAAGCGCACCGCGAGCTTTCGCGCCTCGGCGTGCAGCTCAATCAGATCCGGGTGCTTGACTTTCCACCGCCCCGACATCTGCTCGACCACCAGCTTGGAATCCATGAAGACGGCGGCCTCGCTGGCCCCAACCCGCACGGCATCTTCCAAACCGGCTATCAGCCCGCGGTATTCGGCGACATTGTTGGTCGCATGGCCGATGGCCTGCTTGCTTTCGGCCAGCACGGTCGCGCGGTCGGCGGTGTGCACCACCGCGCCGTATCCGGCCGGCCCGGGATTGCCGCGGGACCCGCCGTCGGCTTCGATGACAACCTTCACTGACCAAGCCCCTTGACCCGCAGCAGGATCGCGCCACACTCCGGGCAGCGCACCACGTCGTCGTCGGCCGCCGCCGAGATGCGGGCCAGCTCTCCCCGGTCGATCTCGATCCGGCACGCGCCACAGCGATGTCCCAGTAGCGGTCCGGCACCCGGCCCTCCCTCGGCGCGCTGCCGCTCGTAGAGCGCGGACAACTCGGGGTTCAGGGCCGCGGCCAGCCTGTCGCGTTGCTGCGCGTGCGTCTGGCGAGTCTCGTCGATTTCGGCCAGTGCGGCATCGAGGCCCTGCTGCGCGCCGGCCAGGTCCGCCTGCAGCTTCTCCATCGCTTCCTGCTCGGCGGTCATCTGGGCCTGCAACTCCTCCCGGCGTTCCATGACTTCCAGCAGCGAATCTTCCAGGCTGCCCCGACGGCGGGTCAGGGTCTCCAGTTCGTGCTGCAGGTCCGCCAACCGCTTGACATCGGTAGCCCCCGATTCGAGCAACGACCGGTCGCGGTCTTCGCGCTGGCGCACCGCCGCGATCTCCGACTCGTACCGCGACACCTGGGTGTCCAAGTCCTCCAATGCGATTCGCATCGCACCTAGCCGGTCATTGGCGGCGTCGTGCTCGCTGCGCATCCGTTCGATCGCCTCGCGTTGCGGCAGCCGGGTGGCCCGATGCGCGATCCGGGACAGTTCCGCGTCCAGCTCGGACAACTCCAAGAGCGAACGTTGCTGTGCTGCTTCGGCTTTCATAATTGATCTCCCCGTGTTTGGTGGCCGAGATGCCCCATATTCCACGGGTCGGTACGAGTGGCGGACACGTGCACCCGCAGGTCCGTACCGAACCGGGACCGCAACATCTCGGCGGCTTGGCCGCACCAGGGGAATTCGCTGGCCCAGTGCGCGACGTCGATCAGCGCCACCTCGGAGGCCCGGCGATGCTCGTCGGCCGGATGGTGGCGCAGGTCGGCGGTCACGTAGGCGTCCACATCGGCGCGGGCCGCGGTACTCAACAGCGAATCCCCGGCGCCGCCACACACCGCGACCCGCGAGACGACCCGGTCGGGGTCGCCGGCGGCACGCACACCCCAGGACGTCTGCGGCAGCGCGGCACCGACGCGGGAGACGAAGGCGCGCAACGATTCTGGTTGTGCAAGGGTGCCGATACGGCCCAAGCCCGCATCGCCGGGCACAGGCACCAGGGCGAAGATGTCAAATGCGGGCTCCTCGTAGGGGTGGGCGGCGCGCATCGCGGCCAGCAGCGCGGCGCGGGCTCGCGCGGGCGCGATGACCTCGAACCGGTCTTCCTCCACCCGCTCGACGGTTCCGACGCTGCCCACCGCGGGCGTGGCGCCGTCGTGCGGCAGGAACTGCCCGATACCGCTGACGCTCCAGCTGCAGTGCGAGTAGTCGCCGATGTGTCCGGCGCCGGCCTCGAACACGGCCGCCTGCACCGCTTCGGCGTTCGCGCGCGGCACGTAGATCACCCACTTGTCGAGATCGGCCGGCTCCGACCGCGGTTCGAGCACCGATTCGACGGTGAGGCCGAGGGCGGTCGCCAGCGCGTCCGACACACCCGGCGAGGCCGAGTCGGCGTTGGTGTGTGCGGTGAAAAGGGAGCGCCCACCTCGGATCAGGCGATGCACCAGCGCACCCTTGGGCGTGCTGGCCGCGACCGTGTCCACCCCACGCAACAGCAGCGGATGATGAGCCAGCAGCAGGCCGCCCTCGGGAACTTCGTCCACCACCGCCGGCGTCGCGTCCACCGCGATCGTGACCGAGTCGAGCACGTCACCAGGGTCGCCGCACACCAGCCCGACCGAATCCCATGATTGGGCAAGCCGCGGCGGATACGCGTCGTCCAGGACTGCGATCACGTCGGACAACCGTGCGCTCACCGATTCCTCCCGCTGTTCGCGACGGGCCTGGCCTCCGAGATCGCCTGGGCCAGCAGCGGCCACTCCCGGCGCACCGCGGCGCGCAGATAGCTCTCATCCAGGCCGACGAACGTGTCACAGCGGCGCACGGCAATCCCCTTGTCGTGCAAACTGTTTCGGACCCTAACGGCGTCGGGGACGCGCAACAGCAGGAACGGAGCCTGGCCGTCGACCACGTCGGCGCCCACCGACGTCAGACCGACCGCCATCTCGGTGCGCAGCTGCGCCAGCCGCACCGCATCGGCTTCGGCGTCGGCGACCGCGTGGGGGGCACAGCACGCGGCCAGCGCCGTGAGTTGCAAAGTGCCGACCGGCCAGTGCGGGCGCTCGGCGGTCAACCGCGCCAACACGTCCGGGGCGCCCAGAGCGTAGCCGACCCGCAGTCCGGCCAACGCCCAGGTCTTGGTCAGACTGCGCAGCACCAGCACGTCGGCCAGCGAGTCGGCCGCGAGCGACTCCGGCTCGCCGGGAATCGAATCCGCGAACGCCTCGTCGACCACCAGGATCCGCCCGGGCCGGCGCAGGGCGAGCAACTGCTCGCGGCGATGCAGCACCGAGGTGGGGTTGGTCGGATTGCCCACCACGACGAGGTCGGCGTCCTCCGGTACTTCCAAGACGCCGTCGAGGCCGAACGGGGGGTCGACGACGACGTGGTGCACCGGTACTCCGGCCGCGCTCAACGCCACGGCCGGCTCGGTGAACGAGGGCGCGACCAGCGCCGCCAGCGCCGGGCGCAGGTTGGGCAGCAACGCGAACCCCTCGGCGCCGCCGGCCAGCGGCAGCACCTCGTCGCGCGTCCGGCCATGCCGCCGCGCGACCACGTCTTGCGCCCGGTGCTGGTCGTCAAGGCTGGGATAGCGGGCCAGATCCGGCAGCCGCGCGCTCAGCCGCTCGATCAGCCAGTGCGGTGGGTGCGCGTGGCGGACGTTGACCGCGAAATCGAGGATCCCCGGCGCCGCGGCCTGATCACCGTGATAGCGCGCCATCGATTCCGGACTCGCCATCCGACAAACACTAGTGCGCGCTGTCGGGCCCGGGCACCGCCCGGGTAAGGCTACTGCTGCTTGTCGATCTTGGCGGCGATCTGAGCTGCGACCTTGACGCCCAAGTCCGCCGGGTCCTTGCGCATCAGGACGACGTCGACAACGACGTTGTTGCGCGCCGTCAGCGCCCGCTGAACGGTGACGGTCATCGCGTCGGGTTGACCACTCACGGTCATCGTCGTCGTCTGGGTGATGCTCAAGATTCGGTTCGTGTTGGCGAACGGACCCATCTTGAATGTCATCTGGGCGCCGTCGTCTTTGCCAGGCACGTTGATTTGACGGTCCGCACAGGCAGGCCAGCGCTGGGCGGAGGTGGTGAAGAAGTCATTCGCCTCCTTGGCAGAGGGGAACAACACCACCACCTGGCCCACCATGACGTCCTGGTCGCTTCCCAGCGACGTGGAGTCGGCGTCCCCGCTGACCGCGGTGTTGCCGCTGCCCGCGTATACGGGTGCCTCCGCGGGACCCATCGTGTAAACGCACTCGTCGGGAAACTTCCAGCCCGGCGGTCCCGGCGGCTGCTTGGTCGAGTCATCCTGCAGCTTGTCGATTTTGTCCTTGCTCGCCGATCCCGTGACGCCCAGCAGGGTGTCGATCTCGGCCGGCGTGAGCAACAGACCCGACAGCGCGGCCTGCGCGATCGGGGGCTTCGATGGCGACGTCGCGGTCGCGGTTGTGGTCGACGAGGCTGGGGCGTTTCCGTTGCCGCCGCCGCAGCCGGCGACGAGGATCGTGACAGCGATGGCGACTCCGACAGTTAATCGGCGCATGCGTTGATCACCCTTCAGCCCCCGTGGTCAACGAAGCATAGCCCGGCTCGTCGCGCTCAGCGCGGACCGTCGGTCGCGTTCAGCGCGACGCGAAAATCAGGTGAAGCGCTGGATGAACTTTACGGAGACGTCGGCGACTTCCTTCCAGCCGCTGTCGATGACCAGGGAGTGGCCCCGGGCGGGAATCCGTTCGATCTCGGTCACGCCCGGGTTGTGCTTGGACTGAAGTTTGAAAGTGGCCTCGGTGACCGCCAGCGGCACGGTGTTGTCGTTCTCCCCCGCGATGATCAACAGCGGGCCGCGGTCAGGATTCTTGGAGTTCACCTTGGTCTCGCTGGCCGGATTGAAGTTCGAGATCGCCGCCTGAAACAGCGGCAGGCCTGGCGCCGGCACGTGATAGGTCTCGTGCAACTCCCTGGCCTCGGCCTCGTCGAGGTTGTTCGCCCATCCGTACTTGAACTGATCGAAGGTCAGGGCCACGGCCTTGCCGTAGTTGGCGGGATTACCCAGCACCGGGAACGACGAGCGCAGCGCCGAGAACGGCAGCGGCAGAATCCCTCTGAACGGGGCGTTGTCGATCGACACGGTCGCCACCGACGCGCCGGTGCCCGCGATCTTCTGGGAGATCAAGCCACCGAAGGAGTGCCCGACGACCGCGGGTTTCTTCGTCAGCTGCCCGATGGCTTCCAGATAGTGATCGGTGACGGCTTGAACCTTCTTGTGGGCGAACACTTCTGGGCGCTCGAACGCCTCGGCGACGCTGGCCGGATCGTCGAGCCAGCCCGGGGCGATCGTCGTGTAGCCGTTGGCTTCGAACAACTCGCGCCAGCGTTGCCAGCTGCTGGACAGCAGCCAGAGGCCGTGCACGAACACCACCGGAGTCAGCCCCGAAGCGTTGGCTTTGTTGATCTCCGCCTTTTCCCACTCGGTGGTGGTGCTGGCCATGTGTTTCCTTCCGGAATCGCAACGCTGGCAAAACCGGTAGGCAACGAAAACTGTTGTCAGCCAGAGTAAGAATCCCCCAGAAGCGAACTGAGCGCATCTCCAGCCAGGCCCTCGATCCCGCATTGCGCGCCATCGACAAGAATGGTGACGTGACAGGAGCAGTTTCGGCCCACGGGCAGGCGCCCCAGCTGGTGATCTTCGACCTCGACGGCACCCTGACCGATTCCGCGGCGGGGATCGTCGCCAGCTTCACCCACGCGCTCGAGCATGTCGGCGCCACGGTGCCCGAGGGTGACCTGGCCGCGCAGATCGTCGGCCCGCCCATGGACGAAACGTTCCAGCTGATGCTCGGCGAGGACGCCGACGCGGCGTTCGCTGTGTTCCGGGCGGAGTATGGCGCTCGGGGCTGGTCGAACAACAGCTTGTTCGACGGCATCGAGCCACTGCTCGCCGATCTGCGTGCCGCCGGGGTACGGCTGGCCGTGGCCACCTCCAAGCTGGAGCCGACGGCACGGCGCGTCCTTGCCCACTTCGACCTCGACCACCACTTCGAGGTCATCGCCGGCGCACTGCCCGATGGCACCCGCCGGAACAAGGAGGACGTACTGGCACATGCATTGGCCCAGCTGCAGCCGCTGCCCGAGCGAGTGCTGATGGTCGGCGACCGCAGCCACGACGTCGATGGCGCGGCCGCACACGGCATCGACACCGTCGTCGTCGGCTGGGGTTACGGCAAAGCCGATTTCGCCGACGGCTACGCCGTCACCGGCGTGACGCATGCGGCCACGGTCGCCGAGCTGCGGAGGGCGCTGGGTGTCTGAGTTGCACGTGACCTTTGTCTGCAGCGGCAACATCTGCCGCTCGCCGATGGCCGAGAAGATGTTCGCCGACCAGCTGCGGCAGCGTGGCCTGGGCGACGCGGTCCGCGTCACCAGTGCCGGCACCGGCAACTGGCACGTCGGCAGTAGCGCCGATGAGCGGGCGGCCAAGGTGCTCCGGGCCCACGGCTACTCCACCGATCACCGCGCCGCGCAGGTCGACGACGAGCACCTGGGCGCCGACCTGGTGGTGGCCTTGGGCCGCAACCATCTTCGGATGCTGCAGCAACTCGGTGTCGACGACGACCGGATCAGGATGCTGCGCTCGTTCGACCCGCGCTCGGGCGCCCACGCACTCGACGTCGAGGATCCCTACTACGGCAATCAGGCTGATTTCGAAGAGGTGCTGACCGTCATTGAGGCCGCATTGCCCGGCCTGCACGACTGGGTCGACGAGCAACTAGCGCAAAACGGGCACGGTTGATGCGCCGCTTGGCATTCCTGCTACGACCAGGCTGGATCGCGCTAATCCTGGTGGTGATCGCCTTCACCTACCTGTGTTTCATGGTGCTCGCGCCGTGGCAGCTCGGAAAGAATGCCCGCACGTCGCGGGAGAATCACCAGATCGAGAACTCCCTGAATACCGCGCCGGTACCGTTGCAAACCCCGTTGCCGCAGCAGGATTCGTCGGCACCGAACGCGCAGTGGCGCAGGGTGACCGCAACCGGGCATTACCTACCCGACGTCGAGGTGCTGGCGCGGCTGCGAGTCGTTGAGGGAGATCAGGCCTTCGAGGTGCTGGCCCCGTTCGTCGTCGACGGCGGGCCGACTGTTCTCGTCGACCGCGGCTACGTGCGCCCCCTGCCCGGCTCGCACGTCCCACCGATCCCCCGCCCGCCGCAGGATACGGTGACGCTGACCGCGCGGCTGCGCGATTCCGAACCGGCGCTTGCGGACAAGGAGCCGTTCTCCAGAGACGGTGTGCAGCAAGTGTATTCGATCAATACCGACCAGGTCTCCGTGCTGACCAAGATTCCGCTGGCCGGGTCGTATCTTCAACTGGTCGAGAATCAGCCCGGGGGGCTCGGCCTGATCGGCGTGCCGCACCTCGACGCCGGCCCGTTTCTGTCCTATGGCATCCAGTGGATTTCGTTCGGCATCCTGGCCCCGATCGGGCTGGGCTATTTCGCCTACTCGGAGATCCGGATCAGGCGCCAGGAAAAGCAGGCGAAGGCACCCGAAACCCCGATGACCATCGAAGAGAAGCTCGCCGACCGCTACGGCCGTCGACGCTGAGCACACTCAACGCCGGCAGCGCGCACGAGACACGGCAGCGGCCAGCAACGCGGCGGCCCCCAGCTGCACTATCCGTGACAGCGCCACCGCGCGGCGCAGATCGGCCACGGTGGGCGCCCGCCCGTCGCCGAGGGTGGGGCGGATCTGCAGCTCGTGGTGATACTGCGTGGGCCCTCCCAGCCGCACGCCCAGCGCCCCGGCGAAGGCCGCCTCGACCACACCGGCGTTGGGACTGGGATGACGGACCGCGTCGCGGCGCCAGGCCCTGGCCGCACCCGCCAGCGACCCGCCGACCAGCGGCGCGCACGCGACTACCAGCACCGCGGTCACCCGAGCCGGGACATAGTTAGCCGCATCGTCCAATCGTGCTGCGGCCCAACCAAATCGGATGTACCGGGGCGAGCGGTGGCCGATCATCGCGTCCAGGGTGTTGATCGCGCGGTACACCAGCACGGCGGGCACCCCACCGGCGGCTGCCCACAGCAGCGGTGCCACCTGGGCGTCGGAGGTGTTCTCCGCGACGGATTCCAGCGCCGCGCGGGTCAGCCCCGAGCCGTCCAGCCCGGCCGGATCGCGCCCGCACAGCGACGGCAGCAGTCGCCGCGCGGCGCCGATGTCATCGCGGTCGAGCAGCTGCGCCATCTGCAGGCCGGTGCGCGCCAACGACGTTCCGCCCAGGGCGACCCAGGTGGCCGCGGCGGTGGCGGCAACGGACCGAAGCGGGCTGTTACGCGAGGCGGCCCGCTGCACGGCCGTGCCGATCAGCCCCACCGCGCCAACCGCGAGACCCACCTGCAACGCGCCGGCAATCTTCGCGTCGCGGTAGGTGAACTGCTCGAGCTCGGCGGCGGCCCGGCCGAATGCCGCGACGGGATGGCCTCTTTTCGGATCGCTCAGCGCGAGGTCGGCGAAAAACCCGACCAGTACGCCGACGATCCGGGTCCGTGTCGCTGGCACTTCGGCAGCGTCTCACATGCGCGTTGCGCGCATCGCTTCGCTAGGGGCCCGACACGACGGAAACCAACGCTAGGCTCACCGGCTCGGCGCCGCCGTCCCAGCCCAGCAGCATCAGCAGGCTTACGCCTTCGAGCTCGACGGTTTGGAATCGAAAACCCAAGTCCGAGAAGAACTGCGACACTTCGGCGAGCTGTCCCCTGGCACCGCAAACACCACGTGATGGACTCTGTTCGCTCGCGGGACGCTTTCGGCCACGCAAAACATTACACCCGTTATCGTTGTAACGCGGAGGGTCCGTCAAGTTTCCGTTAAGGAAGACGCCACCAACACTCGCCTTGGGCTAGGATGAGCCATGACTGGCCAAACTGACCAGCAGGCGATAAGCCCTTCGGTTTCCGACGTCTGCAAACGACTCTTGCTTGGGAAACCGAAGATCACCAGCGACCTGGAACACGAGAAACTGTCAAATGCCGTGGCACTCGGTGCTCTTTCGCCGGATGCGATCTCGTCGACCGCTTATGGCCCCGAGCAGATCATGGTGGAGCTGCTGCCCGCCGCGGGCATGGCCGCCTTCGCCTTACTGCTTCCGATTACCGGCGTGATTCTGTTGATCCTAGCGCTGGTCGCTGGGTCGTACCGCCAAGTCGTCATGACCTACACAAGGGCCGGCGGCTCGTACATCGTCGCCCGAGACAACTTCGGGCCGCGGGTGGCGCAGGTCGCCGCCGCCGCCCTCCTGATCGACTACGTGGTCACCGTCGCAATCCAGTGTGCCGCCGGCACAGTCGCGGTGGTGTCCGCGATACCGGTGTTGGGGCCCTACAGTTTAGAAATCACGGTCACCGCTGTGCTGGTCTTTTCCCTGGCCAACCTGCGCGGGTTACGCGAGGCGGGCCGAACATTCGCTGTACCGACCTACGCTTTGATCTTCATGCTCTCGCTGATGGTCGTTGCCGGCCTTATTCGCGAGATCTTCTGGGGCTTACCTATTTACGACCCGCATCAACTTGATGGTGCCGTGCCGGTCCACCAGGGCAACGGACTGATCATGGGTGCGACCGTGCTCGTGATATTGCGAGCATTTGCCAATGGCGGCTCGTCCCTGACGGGTGTCGAAGCAATTTCTAGCACTGTCAACCTGTTTCACCCACCGCAGGGGATCAATGCACGACGAGCCCTCACCATTATGGCTTGGATTCTGGGTTTCCTGTTGGCTGGCGTCGCCTGGCTTGCTTACGTCACGCACGCCACTCCGTTCGTTGCCGGATATCCGTCCATGCTTTCTGAGATCGGCCGTGCGGTGTTTGGCAACGGAGCGGTCGGCCATGTCTTGTACTTCCTCTTGCAGGCTGCGAGCGCAGCCATCCTCTACAACGGCGCCAACACCAGCTTCAACGGGTTTCCTGCACTCGCCAATTTTGTTGCCGAAGATCGGTTCTTGCCCCGACCGCTGATGAAACGTGGTCACCGTCTGGTGTTTTCGAATGCGATCATCGTCTTGACGGCCCTCGCACTGATCCTCCTGCTGGCAACGGGTGGGTCGGTCAACGCGCTGGTGCCCCTGTTCACGATGGGCGTATTCAGTGCCTTTGCGATGGCCGGATTCGGAATGACCAAACACCATCTGAAGCGCCGCGATCGCGGTTGGCGCCGCAAGCTGACGGTCAACGTGTCCGCGAGAATCCTATCCACGCTCGTCGTGGGAATTTTTGCGGTAGCCAAATTCAACGAGGGCGCCTGGCTCATCGTCGTTGTGTTCCCGGTCCTGGTGATCATACTGATCCGACTCAATCGCCAGTACCGCGCCGAAGCCGCGGTCCTAGACCTGTGTGCCACCGAACAGCCCTGCTTTGACAGTTATCCGCAACATCGGGTTTTCGTGTTCGTCGATTCGATCGACCTCGCCGAAATCGAGGCGATGCGCTACGCGAAGAGTCTGCACGCCGAGGTGCTGACCGCAGTGCATTTCGTCCTGGATCCGAGTCGAGCCGAATTGTTGCAAAAATTTTGGGACCGGTTCGAACACGACACGGCACTGCAGATGGTCGAGTGCCCAGACCGCCGGCTGGGTTCAGCAGCCTACGGGTTGGTATCGCAAACTCTCGATGACCATCCGGACTCCAAAGTGACTGTGCTGCTACCGCGGAGGACATACTCCGCCTTGGTAGGCCGGCTACTCCACGATCGCACCGCCGATAGGATCGCACGAATCGTCAGCCGGATTTCCCGGGCAAGCGCGCAGATCGTGGCCTTCGACGTCGAATCCCAAATAACAGCGGCTCGCGCGGGGCGGATGAAATCGCTACCGTATCCGGGCACCCTCGGCCGGCCGAGCCTATGCCCAACCGGCCACGGTCAGCCGGTTCGGCAATGCCGTCACCCCAAATGGTTGAGTACAGGATTGCACGATGAAAAGCGATGTCATTTACAACGGTTCATGAGATCCGCCACCGCCGCCCGCGTCTTCTAAGAATGCTGGTGCTGTGATGTTCGGCTCCGCTTATCTCGAGGCCGATTGGCGTCGGGAAGCCCTGAGAACAAATCTATGGGTTGTTCCGGTACTGGAAACATTGGTGATAACAGTCCTTTTCGTCGCCACCTACGCAGCGGACCGCGCTGCCTACGACGGCGCCATTCACTTCCCGGAATGGGTGCTGAACGGGACGGCCGATACGGCACGAGTCATCTTGACCACGATCGCCGCGGCAATCATCACCGTCATTGGCATCGTCTTCTCGATTACGATCGTCGTCCTGACTCTCGCTTCGACTCAATTCGGGCCGAGAATGCTACGCAATTGCGTGCGCGATTTGGGAACACAACTGGCTCTCGGGGCGTTCGTCGCAACGTTCTGTTACACGATGATCACCCTGGTCTCGGTCGGTGGCGGCGACAAGGGCGACTTTGTTCCGCATCTGTCGATCACTGTGGCGTTGGTGCTCACCATGGCGAATGTGGGTGTGCTGATTTACTTTCTCAACCACGTCGCCGTGATGATTCAGCTCCCCGTGGTCATCGCAGCCATCGCCAAAAACCTGAACTCAGAGATCGAGGCACAAAATCGTGGTGCCACAACAGCCAAAGGGCTCGCCGTCGGACCGCCTTGCCAAGAGTTGTTGTTGCGGCTGGCCGAGTCTGGCGCCCCTATCCGCACGCCGCGCAGCGGCTATCTGCAAGTAATCAGGATGGAAAAGTTGGTGAAGGTGGCGTCGAAGGCCAACGCGGTCATCGAGTTGCCTTATCGTCCAGGACATTTCTTCGTCGCGGGCCAGGTGATGGCGCGAGTGTGGCCGGCCAGCGCCGCGGCCGCGGTGCAGGAAAGTCTGGACTTCGGTCATATCGCAGGCGCATACCGGACACTCCCCCAGGATATTTCGTTTGGTGTCGATCAACTTGTTGAGATCGCGCTACGCGCACTGTCGCCCGCGGTGAACGACACCTTCACTGGTATGACGTGCGTCGACTGGATCGCCGACGGGCTCTGCCGGATTTCTCGCTCTTGGCATCCACAACGGGTCCGCCGCGACCCCCAGGGCGAGATACGCGTCATCGCCTACCAGCCCGATTTCGAGCGGCTTGTGCAGAGAGCGTTCGACACAATCCGTCAGGCGGCAGTAGGAATGCCCGCAATCATGATTCGCCAACTCGACGCCTTGGCGAAGATCATTGAACAAACATCCGACCGCAGCCGGCGAACGGTGCTCATGCGGCAAGCCGACGCAATCCAGAAATTGAACCTCGAAACGGTGCCCGACTCGGGAGATCGCAATGACGTGTCCCGCCGATACGAGGCGGTAGTGGCTTTGATCCACGCAGATACGCAGCCGTTGCCCTCCGAAATCCTGGCGAGCTGACGGCCTTCCCGCGTTACGCCAGCAGGAAATAACGTACCCAGAGGTAACCCGCCGAGATCGCCAGTGACACTGCGGTCACCACCACCCCTTTTCGGGCGAAGTCCCAGAAAGAGATCGGACTTCCGGCGCGCTTGGCGATCCCGACGACGACGACATTTGCACTGGCGCCTAGCGCGCTGAGGTTGCCTCCGAGGACGGTCCCCAAGATCAGCGCCCACCACAGCACCGTGGGATCGTGCAGCTGGTGCTCCGAGGCAGCCAGGTGAGCGACGATCGGCGTCATCGTGGCCGCATAGGGGACGTTGTCGACGGTCCCGCTGATGAGGAAGGACAGGACGAGGACGGCCATCACCGTCACCAGGCCATTGTTGCCGATCGCGTTGCCTGCCGCGTGGGCCAATTTGTCCATGACTCCGGTCCGCACCAACGCCCCGACCATCACGAACAGTCCTGCGAAGAACAGCAACGTCTCCCATTCCACACTGGACAGGTAGAACTCACGGCCCAGTCTGGATATCACGATCAGGATGCCCGCCCCGGTCATCGCCACCAAGGACGGCTCCATGTGGATCTGTTTGTGCGCAACAAAACCGGCGAATACTGCGAGGAGGACGATTCCGCACTGGACCAGCAGGCGACGATTGCGGATCGCCTCGTTCTCGTCGAGCGACATGACATCGGCGATGCGCTCGGCATCGACGCTGAATGCCTGCGGGAACAAGCGCGGGACCAGGGCGACCAGTGCGCAAAAAACGAGGATTACCGCGGGGGCCATATTCGCCAGGAAGGAGACGAGGCTGAGTTGCGCTGCGGTGCCGATGATCATCGACGTCGGGTCACCGACGAGCGTCGCGGCGCCACCAATGTTGGCCGCGAACGCTTCGGCGAGAAGAAATGGTGCTGGGCCGATGCCCAGCCGCTCGCAAACCAACAGGGTGACGGGTGCGATCAACAGGACGGTGGTGACGTTGTCCAAGAAGGCGGAGCCGACGGCGGTCACAAGCAACAGGAACACCATGATCCGCAGCGGAGAACCCTTGGCGCGCTTGGCCGCCCAGATCGCGACGTATTCGAACACCCCGGTCTGGCGCACAACGCTGACGATGATCATCATCCCCAGGAGCAAAAATATGACGTCCCAGTCGACGCCGGTTTCTTCCGAGTAGAAAACCTCGTGGGAATTGATCACCGGCAGTACGAACATCGCGGTCGCGCCACCGAGCGCCACCAGCGTCTTGTTGAGGCGTTCGGTGGCGATCAACACGAATGCGACCACGAATATCGTGGTCGCATAAATGGCGTAGGCGGTGCTCATCTAGCCGGCGATCACAACTTCAATACCGCAGCGAGCAGGCGGGATGCCGTGATCACTCCCAACAGCTTCCCGTCCTTGACGACCGGAATCAGCGGGGTCCGCAGGCGCGCCATCTTTGCGGCCACCTCGAGGATGGTGTCGTCGAAATCGGCAGGCGGCACGTCGACCAGGTGTTCGGGCAGCATGGCGCCAACCACCTTACCGTTCAACCGCTCTGCGACGTGGTCGGCAACCGATTCGCTCAGTACCCCTGCTAGCAATGGATCGTCCTGCACGTAGCGGGGCACGATGAACCGGACGACTTGCGAGGCAGGCAACACCGCAAACGGTCCGCCAGACCCATCAACGACCAATATCCCGGGCAAACTTTGTTCGGCAATCATGCGGACGGCTTCAAGCGAGTCCGCGTCAGTGGTGATCACCGGGAACTCTTCGACGATATCCGCGGCGTGCATACGCAGACCTTACAAGCGCCGCTTTGCGATCGCAGTGACCTTTGCGGTCTCTTGACGCCGGCCACAACGTTTAGTCGCCCAACACGGAGCGGTAGGAGACCGTGTCCGCCACCGACACATTTCGTGCCCGCTATCTAGTATTCTGCGTTATTAATCAGTTTACGGTGTGGGATGTTGGTGTATGCCGTCTCTGCGCTGGTGATCAGTTCTGACGATCGTGTGACGTTGGAGTCGTGGAATCGGTCCTCGACGGTGTCTGCCGGCCATGTCGAGCGTGTTGGTGGTGGCTGATGGGGTCGACAACTCGAGTGCGGCGCGGATGGTGGGGGTGTCGCGGCCGACGGTGATCAAGTGGCGGGACCGGTACGCGGCCAACGGGATTGCCGGGCATGACAACGAGGCCCGCAGTGGGCGGCCTAGGAGCGTCGATGACGCGGTGATCATCGCCGCGACACTACGCCCGGGCCTATCCACGGCGCCGATTGCACGTGGTGTGCGACAACTACCACCCCCACAAGCACGCCGACATCAACGCGTGGCTCGTCAAGAACCCACGTATGACACTGCATTTCACCCCGTCGTCAGGATCGTGGCTCAACCTGGTCGAGGTGTTCTTCTCGATCATCACCCGCCAGGCGATCCGGCGTGGTTCCTTCGACAGCGTCAAAGAACTCATGGCAGCCATCGCCGCATTCATCGACGGTTGGAACCAACGCTGCCGCCCGTTCCTATGGACCAAGACCGCAGGAGAAATCCTGCCCCACACCCGTAAACAAGCTTCAGACGCGCGACACTAGACGATTCGCCGGCCGTCGCACGGGCCGTCTGGAGGGCAACGTCGCCATCGTCACCGGCGTCGCGCCGGCCGGCGACGGCGGGTACTCGGCCGGCGGCCCGATGCTGGGCCGGGCGCGCCGAGCGGACTAGCGTGCAAGACATGACCTTCCCCGCCCTCAACCACGTCGCGGTCACGGTGCGTGACATCGCCGTCAGCGGCCCCTGGTATCGCAAACTGCTCGGGACCGATCCCATGCTGGACGAACACACCGACGCCGGATTCCGTCACCAGGTGTGGCTGCTGCAGGGCGGCACGGTGTTCGGCATCCACCAGCACGATCACGAGGCGCCCGACGAGAAATTCAGCGAGCACCGCGTCGGTCTCGACCATGTCGGCTTCGGCTGCGCCGACCGTGCCGAGCTCGAAGGCTGGGCGGCGCGGCTGAACGAGCTCGGGATCGAGCACGGCGGCCTCGTCGAAGCGCCCTACGGCACGGGGCTGAGTTTCCGCGATCCCGACGGTATTGCGTTGGAGTTCTTCGCGCTTCCCGAGTGACGCCTCAGCGCACCGTGGCGAAAAATGCGCGCACGTCGTCGACGAACAGTTCGGGTTGTTCGAACGCGGCGAAGTGACCGCCGCGCGGCATCTTTGTCCAGTGCGTGATGTTGTAGCTCGTCTCGCACCAGTTCCGCGGCGGCTTCAACAGCTCGCCGGGGAAAGCGGCGACGCCGGTGGGCAATTCGACGCGGTCCCCGCCGCGCCAGACCCGGAAGCTTTCCCAGTACAGACGAGCCGAGGACGCGGCGGTGCCGGTCACCCAATAGACCATCACGTTGTCGAGTAGTTCGTCTCGGCTGAGCGCGTTTTCGGGGTGGCCGTCGCAATCCGCCCAAGCCCAAAACTTTTCGACGATCCACGCCAGTTGTCCTGCCGGCGAATCGACCAGGCCGTAACCCAGCGTTTGTGGCCGGGTGGACTGCTGGGTGGAATACCCCATGCCCCACTTCTGGTGTTCGGACAGACTGGCCAGGGCCGCCTGCTCCTCCTCGGTCGGGTTGTCCAGATTCCCCGGCCGGCCGATCGGCATGTTCAGATGAATGCCCGCGCAGTGCCCGCCGTTGCGGCCGATCTGGGTCGTGACCGCCGCGCCCCAGTCGCCGCCCTGGGCGCCGTAGCGCTCGTAGCCGAGGCGAAGCATCAGCTGCTCCCACGCCTCGGCGATCTTCTCCACGCCCCACCCGGTGTGGGTGGGCTTGCCGGAGAAGCCGTAGCCCGGTAGCGACGGACACACCACGTGAAAGGCGTCCTCGTCGCGCCCGGACGCCGGATTGGTCAGCGGCTCGATCACCTTGTGGAACTCCACAATTGAGCCCGGCCAGCCGTGCGTGATCACCAGCGGGAAGGCGTCGGGGTGCGGGGATCGCTGATGGATGAAATGGATGTCCAGCCCGTCGATGCCGGTGACGAACTGGTCGAAGCGGTTGAGCGCGGCCTCACGCGGTCGCCAGTCGTAGTCGTTGGCCCAGTAGTCGGCCACCTCACGGGTGTAGGCCAGCGGAATGCCCTGACTCCAGTCGTCCACACACTCGGCTTCCGGCCATCGGGTGCGCGCCAGGCGCGAGCGCAGATCATCGAGTACGTCGTCGGGAACGTCGATTCGAAACGGCTTCACGCATTCATAGTGCCGCCGGCGGCGAACCCACCGACAGTCGCCCCGTTTGGCGCCGCGCCGACACCATCAGTCGTTCTTACTATTCTCTTAATATCTGTGTAGTGTGTCGGCCATGACCGAAGCGATCGCGACCGGCGCGCGGCGCCACCTGCGCTCCGGGGCCGACGCCGCCGCGGCGTACCGCACGGTGCAGGGCCGTGTCGATGCCCTGCTGCGGGGCCGCGTCGGCGAGTGCGAGCGCAGCGTGCCGGCCTGCCCACAGTGGTCGATTCGGCAGACGGTGTGCCACCTGGCCGGCACCGCCCAGGACTTGGTGGGGACCAACCTCGACAATGCGGGTACCGACGAATGGACCCGGGCCCAGCTCGACCGTCTTGGCGACCACACCCTCGACGCGGTCCTCGACCTGTGGGCAACGGCCACCGAGACGGTCGCCGAATTCTTGGCGAACAGCCCGAAACTCGTTGGTGCTCAATCGGTTCTCGACGCGCTGACCCACGAACACGACATCCGCGGCGCCCTCGGCGAACCCGGTTCCCGCACGGCCGATCCGGCGTTCGCGGTGGCCGTCGGATTCTTGACCACGATGACCGACCGGACCATCCGGCGCAATGCGCATCCGTGCCTGCAGTTGACGACCCCGACGACCGGAACCACTCAGCTCGGCGACGCCGCTAAAGCGCCCGCCCAAGTCGCGGTTGAGCTCAGCGATTTCGAGGCGCTGCGCGCCTTCGGCGGACGACGCAGCCACCGACAGTTGTCGGCCCTGCCTTGGGACGGAGACGCCGCGCCGCTGCTGCCGGTCTTCGAGACGGCCGTGGTGCGACCGCCCGCCGGAGACCTCGTTGAATAAAACGAGCTGCTAGACGCGGTGGGCATCGTTGCATCTCAGGGTGCAAGCTTGACGAACCCCGGCGCCATGGGGGGCGCTGATGACGCCGGTGGGGCGGGGGGTGGCGGTACCGGTGCGGGCGCAGCAGGCGGCGGCGCAACCGGGGCCGGTGCCGCGGGCGGCGGCGCAACCGGAGCAGGCGCTGCGGGCGGGGGCGCTATGGGCGGCTGCTGTGGCCGAGCCGGCGACTGTTGCGGCCTAGGCGGTGCCGCGACCGGCAGGGGCGGAGTCCGGAGATGTCCCACCGGCGGCGATGGTGGCGGAATCTGCGGCGGGTCGGGGTCGGTGATCCCCGCCGGGGGCGTCGCTTCGATGACCGAGGCGAGCGTTGTGGCGTGTACCTCGAAGTCCGACAGGCGAATTTCCTTCGCCGCCGGGTGGGTCGGCTCGCTCCTGGACGAGGGACGCGTGACGAGGACAGCGAGCTTGCTCTGATCGTATGGGCAGTAGGCCCCCACTGCCGCAAGGACGAATCGCGCCTCGGTCCGCGTGAGGCGGCCAGGGGCGTATTGGCGCTCGCTCGGATCATTGCTCACCGCATAGTCGACCAACGCGTCCACTACGCGGTTCGCTGGCGTGCCGGTATCCAGTGCGTGACAGACTTTATGGGCCGTGTCGATCAGGCTGGGCACACCTTCGAGTGCGGGAATGTCTTCGCTAGCAAGCAGTGTGAGGAAATGGTCCTCGTTTGAGTCGGCGATCGCTGCGCCGCCACGCAAAGTCGCAGCGCCACTTAGGAATACAATGGCGGTGGTCAGAATACTGACCTTGCTGGTGATGCCGGTGAATCTGGTGCTGCGGGTAGACATGAGAGGACTTCCGTTCTTCAAGAGTCCGTCCCCGTACGGACTTCGGATAATCACATACGTCGTAGGTGTGATCGCCTGCCGGCCCAGCGCGCCCCAACAAAGGCTCCTGATGGACAGGTCGCTGGAGAAGGTGGAGCGCACGTCGCGGCTGCGTCCGCAACGCGCGTCGAAACGGGTGATTGTCGGTTGAGCTCGCCACGGTCGTTGACGCACAGCACATTCAGGGGAATTAGGCCGCCCGCCTGATCCGTCTCTGTCACGAGAAGTTGGCCGTTGAGCGCTTTGCCGCAGGGCAAACGAGAATGATAGGTGAGGTAGACCTCGCTCATCCCAACGCCTCCCGGCAGTCGCAGGATGCTATGCCCGGCAATCGCATTGCCGCCGACCGACGGCATATCAAGATGGTACGCCGGCATTCTCCATCTGTTGGCCGTCATCCGAACAGCGAAAGATGTATTCCGGATTGCGAAATTCCAACTGAGTAACGTCGTGATGCGACGCCAAAATGTGCTGGAATCGCTCTCGGGACAGCCTGTTTCGAACTGCTGACCGGAGGACTAATTCCTCGCGTGGGACCGCGTCACCACGCGTCGTCGCGGTGCGCAGCCGCTGCGTCGGGCAGCGTGGGGAAAATCGAGGTTGACACCGCCACCGCCCAGGGGCAGGCCTGCGTCAGGAGGTGGCGGCATTGGCCACATGCCCGAGAGATTGCCTGTCGCCGGCAGCGATCAAGGGAGCGTGCTGGGTTGGGGCATGCGGATCAGCGGCAAGCGACCGAGCCCTGAGCGCACCAAGGGTAGTGATGGCACCCATAGCCGCGAAGAGCGCAGCGTTGGGCCAGGATTGGTTGCCACTAAGAGTCGAGAAGTAGGTGGCGAGCAGCGGCACCGCTCCCGAGAAGGTCGCGGCGGTGTTCGATGCCAGAGCAACTCCCGTATAGCGCAGTGGTGCCGGAAACAGACCGGCCATCAGGGTGCCGCACACTCCGTACGAGATGTTGAGGGCGATGATCGCCACGACGATCGCGATGACAACCACAACAGGCTGGCGAGAATCGATGGCCAAAAACACCGGCCACGCCACTAACATGCTGAGCATTCCGCCGACGGCCGCGACCTTGTAAACGCCATAACGAAGTGCCAGGTATCCCGCAGTGATAAGGACTCCGCTCTCGGCCACCGCGCCGAACAGGGTCGCCGAAAGCAGGAGCGATCGGGAGAGATGGAGTACACGCGTTCCGTAGCTGATGACAAACGTTGTCACCAAATAGAACCCGCCCATTCCAATGAGAGACGCTGCGGCGCCCGCTAACAGCTGCCTATACATCGATCGCAGAACCGTTGACACCGGCGACTTTTCCACAAACCTGGACTCTACGAGCGCTCGAAAATCCGGTGACTCGTCGAGCTTCCACCGTATGTAAAGGGCAATCAGCAGCATTGGGAACGCCGCGAGGAACGGCAGACGCCATCCCCAGGCATTGAATGACTCGCCGGGAAGAGCGGCGACTGCAAGAAACGCACCTGATGACAGCAGAGTGCCGAGCGGAGATCCGATCAACGGAATCGCAGTGTAGAGAGCCCGACGGTGTGACGGCGCATGTTCGCCGGTCATGACGACGGCCCCGCTCCACTCGCCACCGAGCGCCAGGCCTTGAGTGAGTCGCAAGGCAACCAAGGCAACTGGTGCCCATACCCCGATCGATCTGTAATTCGGCAGTACCCCGATCAACCCAGTCACAAGACCGATCAATCCGATGGTGATCAGCACGGTCGTGCGACGTCCGATTCGATCGCCAAGCCGACCGAAGATGAGGCCTCCGATCGGGCGGGCGCCGAAGCCGACAGCAAGAGTTGCGAACGAGGCAAGGACGCCGACGATCGGGTCGTTGCTAACGAAGAATTGCTTATTGAACACCAAAGCCGCGGCGGTTCCGAAGATGAAGAAGTCGTACCATTCCAGAGTCGTGCCTATCAGTGCCGCCACGGTGACTTGGCGTGCGCGGCGGACGTCCCTGGGTGCCGTCGTCGTGGGGCATTGTGTGACCACGCGGGACCTCCTATCGTTGTGCTGTACTGTCCGAGATATGAAGGCGCGTTACGTATTTGAGGTCAGCGGCATAGCGTGCTGACCGGGGGCTGTCCGGCGGCGCTGGAGAGTTCGCCGGTAGTAAGGCGTGCAAGCAGTTCGGCGACTAGCGTCACTCCGTTGCACAGGTCCGGGTCGGCCGTGTACTCCAGTTCGCTGTGTGAGATTCCGCCAACACTGGGAATGAACAACATCACCGTGGGGACCAGATCCTTCATATTGGTTGAGTCGTGCCCGGCTCGGGTGCGGATCTCAACGTGGCTGAGGCCCAGATCTTCAACAGTTCGGCGAGCGAGTTCAACGCCTTCGGGTTGGTAGTAATTCGCCGACCAGCTATGCGAGCGTCGTTTCTCGATTTTGACGTTGGCTTTGACCTCAATAGCTGCGCACTGTTGTCGCAGGATCTCTTCAGCCTCAACCAGGATTGCATCGTCGGAGGAGCGTAGGTCAACGTACATATGGACCTCGCCGGCAACCACGTTGGGAGAATTCGGGAACACGGTCAACTGGCCGCACGAGCTGTGCAACTGTCCCGGAAACATGTCGGCGACCTCGCGGACGGCGGTCACCGTCAGTGCCGCGCCGTATAGCGCGTCCTGACGGTCTTCCATGTCGGTCGTGCCCGTATGCGCCTGTGCGCCAAGCACCGAAATCTCGTACTTATTCGCCGCCCAGGTAGACACAACCAGGCCAATATCTTTTGCTTCTTTTTCGAGAACCTTGCCCTGTTCAATGTGGATCTCTACGTAGGCCGCGACAACTACGCTCCCCAGGCCAACGGCGGTCAACCCCAGCTCGCCGATTTCCGATAACGCTGCGCGCACAGTGGCGCCCGCTTCGTCGGTCGTGTTCAGCGCGTCTTCGAGGTCCAGCTTTCCCGTAAAGACGGCACTGCCCATCATGCCCGGTTTAAAGCGCGAACCCTCTTCGTTGAACCAGTCCACGACGGCGATGTTCGCCGCAGCGCGAGCGCCGGTTCGCCGATAACTCTCTTGGACTCGAATTGCGGCGTGCGCAGCCGCGAGCACTCCGTAGGCGCCGTCAAATTTCCCGCCCCTTGGCTGGCTGTCGAGGTGTGAGCCAGCGAGCACATAGGGAGCTCCGGGAGTCAGTTCGAGGAATCCGAACAGGTTGCCGATGCGGTCGCGCTCGACGCGAAACCCGTGCTCGCTTAGCCAGTTGGCGAACCATTTACGGGTCTGTCCGTACTCGAGCGTCGCGGCTAGTCGTTCCACTCCACCCCCGCTGGTGGCGCCAAAAGTGGACATCACCGCGAAATCGCCGAGGAAGGCATCGTCCTTGCTCAAAGATTTCGACGAGTCTATGGCGTACTCAGCAGCCTCGCTTCGAGCACTCAACGGATACTCACTTCCTGTGCGGCGTCTTTCATCCCACGGTGGCCGGTGCCGGTCATCACACCCTGCGGCGCAAGCATTCCCGGCAATCGTCACTGGCGGTTGTTAAGGAAGTTAGAGCAAGACGCACAATCTTCACGACCACAGAAAGCAACCAGTTATCGACAACGAAGTGTGCACGTGCACACCGCAGAACCATTCAACCCGGCGACCCAGCTTGCCGCCACAGGAAAACCCCCACAAACCTCAACCACCACCGATATCCGATGGAAACTCGTGACAAACCGCGTTAACACCGATTGATCCACTCGTTACAGCCCTCCCGCCCAATTCGCCCCAATCCGACGCTGAAAAGCCGAAACCCACTGGGCCCCAGACATCTCGAGCACCGCGTCGTCACGGACCACCGAAGCCGAAACAGTCAACTGTGTCTCGAGGCCTGACATGACAGGCGTTGTAGTCAGCTCCTACAGGAGGTGTTGTTCCAGCGAGACGAAGCGGACTCCCCCACTTACGATTCGACTAACGATGTGGTTAATGCCGCATGCGTCGGACATGCTTGCGAGTTGGTCAACGCCGCGGCGGTGGTGCCCCGAAAATGCCGACACACGATCGTTTGAACGGCGGATCACGCGAACATATTCACCTGATTAGCTTGTCGCATAACGAAATTGGATCTCTCGCGAACGACCGCGCTGGCGCGAACCAGTGGGGTGCCTTGCCGGCGCGACAGCGGGCTTCGATGAACTTGCAGGTCGACATCCTCGGCGCCGTAGATGTTCGCCATAGGCGCCAGCGCCGGCGAATGCGCTGCCGTCGGCGGCGCGGCAAGAATATCGAACTCAAGGGTGTTGAGGTGTTGTCGGGACCGCTTACCCGCCTAGAAACTGGGGCCCGTGGATGAATTCTGCACAAGTTTCTGCGGTTCGATGTAATCGGACGGCAACGCGGCGAGTATCGCCAGGACAGTTTCGTCGGCTCCCAACCGGCCCCAGATCTGGATACCCACCGGGAGGCCGGATCGGCCAAGCCCCGCGGGTACGACCGTGACAGGAACGCCAGCCAGACTCGAGAGCGTCGACAACGCCGGCGACCCGGTAGTTGTAAGCGATCTCGGTGCGGACGATGTTGCCGCGGGCAGTATCAGGGCATCGTACTGGTCGAAATAGCCATCTACCCGCGCTCGGATATCCGACGTCGTCCTGTCGGCTTCACGTTGCTGGGCGCCAGCTGTATCTCGGCCGCGCTGCAGAATTTCGATGGTCTTTGATCCGAGATTGTCAATCACGTTAGGAGCGAGCAACTTTCCATGTAATCGATGGATTTCGGGCGCTAACACGTCATAGAATGCATCGAACATTCTGGGTGCCAATAACTCTGGAAGTCGTACGCGCTCGACTGCGTGACCGGCTTCCCGAAGTTGCCCTACATACGTGTTAAACACTTCCAGCACCTCGTCGTCCACATCGGCGAGATCTTGCATGTCGACGGCAAGGCGATAGCCGGAAATATCATGGGGCACTCGGAAGTTTCCCGCGACTTCTGCCAGCTTTATCAGGCTCTGCGCATCGCGGGCAAAGAAGCCGAGATGATCGAATGACTTACTGATCCGCGTCATCCCCGTAATGTCCACCCGGCCGTAGCCTGCTTTATATGCAAAAAGTCCGCATTAGCTGGCAGGTCTGACCACCGAGCCATTCGTCTGGCTCCCGACCGCTGCGCTCACCATGCCGGCGGCGACGGCGGCCGCGGAACCGCTCGAAGATCCTCCGGGCGTACAGCTGAGATCATGCGGGTTTCGTGTGAGGGTTGGTTGATACCAAACAAGCTCCGTCGTCCTGGTCATGCCTGTGACGACCGCCCCGGCCTCACGTAAAAGACGAATCAGTGGAGCGTCATTCTCAGGGACTTCGCGAGGGAGCATTTCGAACGCCGCACGATTACCGTTGCCCGGGGTACGGCCACTCAGCTCGAATATATCCTTGACACCGAGCGTCATCCCGCGCAATGGCTCTTTGCCCGGGCTGGCGTCAGCGTCAAAAAGCTCAGCGCGCGCCATCGCATCATCGGCAAAGACCTTTTCGAATGCCTGAATTTCCGGGTCCGACCGGTGAATTTCCGCCAGCGATGAACAAACCGATGTCCGGACGCTTAAAGGCTTCGTCATGGCGCGCTGCTGACAGTGACTGCTTGCGAAAATTCCCGAGCCGGTTCTCGCAGGGTTGCGGTGATCAGGAAACAGGTGACGGCTGCCGCCGCGAGGAACAAAAATCCGGCGGTATACGTGCCCGTGACCCCAACCGTGTAACCGATGACGATCGGTGACACAAATCCCGCAATCTGTCCCGCAAAGTTGATCAACCCCGCGCCCGCGCCCATGAGCGAACTCGGGAGGAGCTGCATTGGCAGTGACCAGAACGGCCCGTACATGGCGGGCAGGAAGAAGCCGACTCCAATCAGGCACGTGATCGCGGTGGCTGGGGTGTTCGCAAAAGCAAGCAAGGTAAGGAAGGCGGCGTTTCCGGCAAGGCAAACCATGATAACTGTGCGACGCTTTGCGATTCGGTCAGCGGCATAGCCAGCGACCAACATTCCAACGATGCCAACAACAAACGGGAGAGATGCCAACAGGCCAGTCTTTTCCAGCGAAAAGGATCGCCCGGAATACAGGTATGAAGGCACCCAAGAAAGGAATCCCCACCAGGCTATGTCCCATGTTCCCCATATCAGGAACAATTTCCCGATCACTGGGTTCATCAGAGCCTTTCGCATGGAGATCGGCTCGGCTGCGATCGGGAGCGCCTCGCTCTGCGCCTTGCCTTTGTCATCAAATCCGTTCGTGGCAGCCGGGAGGTACTTCAAACAGGCAATAGCAGCAAAAATACCAGGTATAGCGACGCACCAGAATGCGGGACGCCAGCCAATAGATGCAATGAACGGAACCAGTACTATCGGCGCCAGAGCCGGTCCAACAAGATTCGATGTAAGCATCAGAGCGTTAGCCCGGGCGCGGTTTGTTTCATCTACCGTCATGGAGAGGACTTTCCAGGAAGCCGGGGAGAATGCCCCTTCGGCCAAACCGAACAGTACCCTCACCGTAATCAGGGTCAGAATGCTCCCGGCCGCTCCGGTAAGCGCACAGAATATGGACCAGCCCAGCACGGCTGCGAATGCGACCCGGCGGGGACCCACCCGGTCAGCCAAAACGCCGCCTGGGATCTGCACTGCCGCGTATCCGATAAAGAATGCGCTGCTGACAAACCCTTTCAGTGTTGACGACAGGCCGAAGTCGTGACCAATGAAGGGAAGAGCAGTCGCGATCAGCGATCTGTCGAAGTATGAAATTAGCCATGTCGCGAAGAGAACGACAATTACTATCCATCGTGATCTTGCCACTGTTATTTTCGCTTTCCTGTGCGGTGTCTTTATCCCACGGTGACCGGTGCCGGGCCATCACACCCAGCAGCGCAAGCATTCCCGGCAATCGCCACTGCCGGTTGTTAAGGAAGTTAGAGCAAGACGCACAATCTTCACGACCACAGAAAGCAACCAATTATCGACAACGAAGTGTGCACATGCACACCGCCGAACCGTTCAACCCGGACCCGCCTCGCCGGCACAGGAAAACCCGCACAAACCTCAACCACCACCGATATCCGATGGAAACCCATGACAAACCGCGTTAACACCGATTGATCCACTCGTTACAGCCCACCCCACCCAAATTCGACCCATCCGACGCTGAAAGGCCGACCCGGTGATCGGGATCGCGGGACAGACACATTTGACATGGGTTGATGTCAGCACGCCGTTACTAAATTCGACTCATGAAGAGTGTCGATCGCATCCGCGTGACAACGGCGGCGCGCTGGCTCGAACTTCTCGGAGAGCTTGATGGGTGGCGCGATGTGCTCGCGGACCGCTTCATGCAGGAGATCAAGGGCGGGGACCTGTACTACGAAGGATTGGTCGAACCGCACGAGCTGCGCGAATCATCCAGGGATGCGCTCGACTTCCTCCTCTCCGAGTTGCGTCGCCATGCCGCTGCCGGTTCGGCCAAACCACCTGTCGCTTCAGACCTGGACTTTCCACACCGAGTCGGTGTCCGGCGGGCCCGACAAGGGGTCGAAGGCCAGAAGCTCACCGCAGCCATCCACCTGGACTTCGGCCTGCTCTGGTCGCACCTGTTGTGGCTTGCAAAACAAGGTGACGCTCTGACTCTGGCGGTCCACGTTCAGCACGTCTGGACGGCTGTCGACTCTTTCGCCGGCCGTATTCACAGCGCGTTCATGGATGAACGAGTACTCATGGCCGAAAAGAAGTCGATGAGCAAGCAATCCTTTGTGGCCCTGCTACTTTCCGACGATCCCGAGCCACCCGAACTTACGGCTCGCGCCAGCACAGCTCTGTCGATCCCCGTGGACAGTCGGCTCTGGGTGGCGGCGGCTCCGATCACCAACGACGAATCATTACGCTCTTTCGCAGAACAATTGCGCAGACAAGAGCGCCATGCCTACAGCCACACGTGGGGTGTCTGCACGGTTGTGTTCTGGTCAGCGCCCCCGACGGACGGCGCTGCCCTGCTAGGTGTCCCGGAGGGATGGCGTTGCAGCGCCGATGCCGCAGCACTCGCCCACGTTGCCTGCGGAATTGCCCCTCTTCACCTGGGCTTGCAGGGCGTGCGTCACGCCGCGAGGGTAGCCTGCGAGATCGCGCTTGTGCTGCCGCCCAACTTCGCGGGCCCCGCGGCAATGTCTGATGTCTGGAGCCTGATGGCCGGCGCAGGCCTGCGCACTCGGATGCCGCAATTCATCGACAGCGTGCTGCAAAGCGTCGACGCTCTCAGCGAACCTGAACGACACCACCTACTGATGACTGTCCGGACCTACTCCCGAACCGGGGATATCTCCCGCACCGCGGCGACACTCTTCTGCCATCGCAATACCGTGATGAAACGGCTGCGGCGGTTTAAGAAACTGACCGGATTAGACATGTCGGTACCTGAGGATGCGGCGCAAGCTCTCATCGCGTTGGCAGACAGATCCCTGTGACGCCGTGGGCTAATCACGGCGCACCAGCGCCGCACGGCTTCGGTCGCCACGGCGCCACGCCGTATGCCTTGGACCATCGCGTGTCGAACGTGTGTTCTAATGGCCGCTCAGTCCGGCCCGCGCACTGCGGGGCACTTTTCAGGAGGGGATGGCCACCACGATGACCGTAGACACCATGGCAGCAGAAACGCCGTACACCGACGCTCCCGACATTTCGATTCCTTCTGTCGACACCGCGTCGCCGAGGAGTACTCCGGCACCCGACGCGGCAATCGCTGACACTTCCGCCGACGACACACCCCGGAAAAGCCCGGCCAAGAAGGCCGCCGGCAAGAAAACCAAGACTCTCGAATTGGTCCTCACAGTCACCGGCACCGCCGACGGTGAATGGCATGCGAGTCTCAAGCAGGGCACCAGCTACCTGGCCCGTAATCTCGCTGTCGCCGCCGCTGCCGTTTCCCGAGCGGCCAAGGAGCTGCACGAGGACCTCGCCATTCCGATCGACGAGGTGATCGAAGAGGCGCGATCCCAGCAGGCCGCAAAGGTTGCCGCCTTGGAAGCCGAACTGGAAGCCGCCCGCAAGGCCCTCGCCGAGCTGAACTGAAATCCGCGTGACGAGTTCAGCCCAACCGCGAGGCCAGGTGGGCCGCGACCTCGGAGACGTGTTCGTCGAGGTAGAAATGTCGGCCGGGAAAAGTGGTCACGTCGAACTCCCCGTCCGTGTGGGCCCGCCAGCCCTCGGCCTGTTCGATCGTGACCGTGGGATCGGCGTCCCCAAGCATCACCGATACCGGGCACCGAAGTCTGTCCCCGGCCTCGAAGACATAAGTCTCCACCGCTTGATAGTCGGCCCGCAGCGGCGGCAGCACCAGCTCAGCGAGCGCCGGCTCGGCGCGTAACACCGCCACCGAGGACGGATCGTTGGCCAGGCGTTCCAAGTCCGATATCAGGTCGGCATCTGGCCCCGCATGCAAGCGGCCCGGGTAGGGGGCGTCCGGCGCGATCCGGCCGGATACGAACAATCGGACCGGATCACGGTCTTTGCGCTGGAGCCGGCGCGCGACCTCGAATGCCACCGTTGCGCCCATGCTGTGCCCGAACAGCGCCAAGTTCGGCACCGCACCCCAACCCAGCAGGTCCGCAGTGACGTAATCGGCGAGCTCGGCGATGCTCGTGACAAGCGGATCACCCAGCCGGTCCTGGCGCCCGGGATACTGCACGGCATACACCGCGATCCCCTGCGCGAATTGTTGCGCCAGCGCCCGGTATGCGCCTGCCGATCCCCCGCCGGGCGGAAAACACACCACCACCGCGCGATTGGTCGGCGCCGCCCGCAACGCCCGGAACCACTTCGTTCCTTCGACCGACATATCCACCCCTCTCCTGGCGGCCCCGCGCCAACCGCTCAACGGCAGGCGGAGCGTAACGCACGCGCTACCGCGAACCGCGGGCCGAGTCTTTCGCCTCCGACAGGCTCGCCAGCAAGGCGGCCGTGGTGGCAAAGTCCATGCACTGATCGGTCACGGATTTGCCGTAAACCAGTTCGCCGCGGTCATTTTGGGCACCGGCTACCAGAAAGCTCTCCAGCATCAGCCCCATGATTCCCTGTTCGCCGGCGGCGATGCGCCTGCTGACCTCGACCGCGAGCTCGGCCTGACGGACGTGGTCCTTGAAGGAGTTGGCGTGCGAACAATCGATCATGACGTGCTCGGGTAACCCGGCTTCGCGTAAGTGCGCGACTGTCGTGAACACTGAGCCGGCGTCGTGATTGGGGCCGCTCGAACCGCCCCGCAGAATCACATGGCAGTGGGGATTGCCGGCGGTTTCGACAACCGCGACGCGGCCGAAGTTGTCGGCCCCGAAGAAGCTATGCGGCGCGGCCGCGGCTTTGACGCCGTCGATCGCGACTTGAATGTTGCCGTCGGTGCCGTTCTTGAATCCGATCGGCATCGACAACCCCGACGCCAACTGGCGGTGTATCTGCGACTCGGTGGTCCGAGCGCCGATCGCGCCCCAGGCAACCGCATCGGCGATGTACTGCGGGCTGGTCGGTTCCAGGAATTCACAGCCCACCGGAAGACCGAGCTCGGCGATATCCAACAGAAAGGACCGGGCAGTGCGTAAGCCACGTTCCACGTCGAAGGTGCCGTCCATGCCCGGGTCGTTGATGAGCCCTTTCCATCCGACTGTGGTGCGCGGTTTCTCGAAGTACACGCGCATCACGATTTTCAGCCGTTCGCGGGTCTCGGCGGCCAATGGTGCGAGGCGCCGCGCGTAGTCGAGCGCGGCGATTGGATCGTGCACCGAGCAGGGCCCGACCACGACCAACAATCGATCATCGCGACCGGTCAAAATGTCGGCGATTTCGTCGCGATCATGCTGGACCGCCTCAGCCAGCGCGGGCCTCAACGGTAGTTCGGCGCGAATCACGTTCGGCGCCGGGAGTTCTCGCATCGAGATGATTCGACGGTCCGCGGTATCGACCGTTGTCACGACACGGTTGGTGGTGATCGACATGGGGAGGGTGTGCCTTCCTGTGCTGCTCTCGCGGCACGACCCTGGTTCCCGATGCCCCGAGATGAAAAAAGCAGCGACCTTGTGGTCACTGCTGGGCTCCGGGTATCGGTCGTGCGCTCGCGTCAGCCAGACGCTCGGTTCACGGCCCCACCCGGAGCCACGATAAAGCGCCAATGCGCGCGCACGACGATATTCACGCCGCCGAACATACCACGCGGTCGATCGGATGCAGCTGGCCGATCCTGGTGGGCGCGGACGGTATCGAACCGCCGACCGCTGGTGTGTAAAACCAGAGCTCTACCACTGAGCTACGCGCCCTTGGAACCAAAGGGACCCGCAGCAGGTTACCTGCCGGGGGCGCTGCCACCCAAACCTTCGGCCGTGATTGCAGTAGTCGTTCGCTGACCCGGGCGAAAAGTGCAGTAGTCCGTTCCGGATCGTACCGTCGTCGGTTCTGTTGACACTGGTCGGCGACCGCGTGGCCATGTCGTAACGAAAGCAAGGTCGGAATGGATTTCGGGTTGCTGCCCCCGGGGGTTGATCTATGCGGGTCCGGATCGGGGCCGCTGCTGGCCGCCACCGCGGCCTGGGCTGCGGTGGCCGCCGAGCTGGAATCCTCTGCGGCCGGCTATGCCTCGTCGGTGTCGGAGCTGACCGGTCTGACCTGGTTCGGCCCGTCGTCGGTGGCGATGTCCGGTGCGGCCGCCCCCTACGTGGCGTGGTTGCAGGCCGCAGCCGCGCAGGCCGGGGTCACGGCCGCCCAGGCGTATGCGGCGGCCGTTGCCTACGAGGTCGCGTTTGCGATGACGGTGCCGCCGCCGGTGATCGCGGCCAACCGCGCGCTGTTGATGGCGTTGATCGCCACGAATTTCTTCGGACAGAACACCGCGGCGATCGCGGCCTGCGAGGCCGAGTACCTGCAGATGTGGGTCCAAGATGCCGCCGCCATGTACGGCTACGCCGCCGACGCCGCGGCGGCCAGCACGCTGCAGTCGTTCGACGAACCACCGCAGAGACCACCAACGAAGCCGGGCAAGACGAGCAGGCCCGCTCCCTGGCCCAAACCACCGCCGACACGACCAGCGCCCGCACCCAATCCCTGACCCAAAGCCTCGTCACGCAGCAGGCCGGCCTCGTCGACCCGCCCCTGCCCAATGGCGCCACCGCCAACATCGCACCCGGCGGCGCCACCCTCGAGCCCGGCTCGACCGTCACCATCACCCCCGGCTACCCCGTCACCAGCACCTATGGCGCCACGTTCACGGCCAACACCAACGTCACATGGATAAACCTGGCCACCGGACAAACGGGCACCGTCCAAGCGGGCGGGGTCTACATCCTGGTGGCCCAGTACGAGTTCACGAGCGGCCAAATCTTCGTCAACGGCCCCTACTTTGGGTCGGGCGGGTTCACCATCCCCAGCGGCGCCGTCACCGCCGCCAGCACCGGCGTCGAAGCCACCATCAACACCAGCACCGGCCTCGTCACCGCCACCCCATACTGTCGCTCCCAGTACATCGAGCGCGTTGGCCGCGGCACCCGCGGCGGCCCCCGCGTCTGGCCTCACGGGGACGGCGGGAATCCAACCCCAATTCAACGTCGACGCACTGATGGACGCGCTGTCTGCCGCCGAATAAGAGTCGAAAGCCTCAGGCCCGCAACGGCGCCAGCGCGTCGGTCCACAGTCGCTGATCACGCGCCTCGCCGGGCTCTTTCATCTCGGCGAACTGGATGAGCCCGGACCGGTCGATGACGAAGGTGCCGCGGTTGGGGTAGCCGGCCTGATCGTTGAACACCCCGTAGGCCTGGCTGACCTCGCCATGCGGCCAGAAGTCCGACAGCACCGGAAAGGTGAACCCGCTTTGGGTGGCCCAAACCTTGTGTGTCGGTGGCGGTCCCACCGAGATCGCCAGAGCGACGCTGTCGTCGTTCTCGAAGTCGGGCAGACGATCGCGCATCAGGTCCAGCTCGCCCTGGCAGATCGCGGTGAATGCCAACGGGAAGAACACCAGCAGAACGTTCTTGGCGCCGCGATAACTGCCCAGGGTGACGCGCTGCTGATTCTGGTCGCGCAGAGTGAAATCGGGGGCTGTCGTCCCGACAGGCAGCATTAACGCTTCCCGGCGCGCGACTTCGGTTGCACCAGCCGGCTGGCGCTCCAGTCCCCCAGGTTGACCGACGACGTCGGCATCAGGCCGGCGGTCGGAGCCGCCTCCGCGATCTCGGCGGGCAGCACGTGGCCGGGCTTGCCGGTCTTGGGCGTCAACACCCAGATCACGCCGTCCTCGGCCAGCGGGCTGATGGCGTCCATCAGGGTGTCCACCAGGTCGCCGTCGCCGTCACGCCACCAGAGCAGCACCACGTCAACGACCTCGTCGGTGTCCTCGTCGAGCAGCTCCGAGCCACAGGCTTCCTCAACCGCAGCGCGGATGTTGTCGTCGGTGTCCTCGTCCCAGCCAAACTCCTGGACAACCTGATCTCGTTGGACGCCCAGCTTGCGAGCGTAGTTCGAGGCGTCATCCGCCGCGACCACCGTGGACCTCCTTTAAGAACACAACCCTGTGCGCCATGCGATTGGGGATTATCGTCGCACAGCCAGAAGCTGGTTGACACTCCGCCTCAGAAGGACGCCAGGCAGAGTTTCAGCGCCTTGGTCTTGGTGTCGTTGAGTTGATCGACCCGACGGTTGAATTCGCCGGTCCCCGCGTGGGTGCCGATCGCGTTCGCCACCCCGTGCGCCGCGTCGATGTACGCGTTGAACGCGTCCCTCAGCTGCGACGACAGCGCATCGTTGAAATTGTTGCTCACCGTCGAGGCGCTGTTGTTGAGCGCGTCGATGGCCGGGCCCTCGAACGGGCCGGTGCCGCGGCCCCCGTTGAACGCCCCGACATAGGCGTTCACCTTGTCGATGGCTTCCTTGCTGGTGGTGGCCAGCGAGTCGCACGAGCTGCGCACCGCCTTGGTGGTCAGCGATTGCTGGCGCTGGGACTCCCGGACACTCGACGTCGCGATCGAGGCCGACACCGACGACGAGACCGACTGCCGGTAGGCCGGCGCTAGCTTCGTGTCGGGCGTGGCGGTGCCGTTGGTGACGGTGGTACACCCCACGATGCCCATCAGCACGGTGGCGATGCAGCCGAGCGCCAGCGCGCCGCGCTTGGGGAACAGCCCCCCGCGCGTGCGAGGGACGACTTTCCATCCGGTGAGCACGGTTTCTGACGTTACCGGGTGGCGAATGGCGGCGCCCTCAACGCACCGACGTTGCGTGTCGACCAGTGATGTTCGCCAGTGATCCGATTGCGGCTACCCGCCCGAGGCGCCGGTACGGCACGATAGGAAGACGAACACGCATGCAGGAAACCGCCGACAGTAGGAGTAGTGCGTTGACGACCGAGTTCGCGCGCCACGATTTGGCCAAAACCCCAAGCAACGGAAGCGAACCCGATCGCGTCCGGGTGATCCGGGACGGAGTCGCGTCGTATCTGCCCGACATCGACCCCGAGGAAACCTCGGAGTGGCTGGAATCCTTCGACGAGCTGTTGGAGCGCTCGGGTCCGGCACGGGCGCGCTACCTGATGCTGCGGTTGCTGGAACGGTCGCGGGAGAAGCGTGTCGCCATTCCGGCGCTGACGTCGACCGACTATGTCAACTCGATCCCGACCGAGCTGGAGCCCTGGTTCCCCGGCGACGAGGACGTTGAACGGCGCTTCCGGGCCTGGATCCGGTGGAACGCGGCGATCATGGTGCACCGGGCTCAGCGGCCCGGAGTCGGTGTAGGCGGCCATATTTCGACGTATGCGTCATCGGCTTCGCTCTACGAGGTCGGCTTCAACCACTTCTTCCGCGGCAAGCAGCACCCCGGCGGCGGCGATCATATCTTCATCCAGGGCCACGCGTCCCCGGGGATCTACGCGCGCGCGTTCCTGGAGGGCCGGCTGACCACCGACCGGCTCGACGGCTTCCGCCAGGAGCACAGCCACCCCGGCGGCGGTCTGCCGTCCTACCCTCACCCGCGGCTGATGCCCGACTTCTGGGAGTTCCCGACGGTGTCGATGGGCCTGGGCCCGATGAACGCCATCTACCAGGCCCGCTTCAACCACTACCTGCACGACCGTGGCATCAAGGACACCTCGGATCAGCACGCGTGGGCATTCCTCGGCGACGGCGAAATGGACGAGCCGGAGAGCCGCGGCCTGATCCAGGTGGCCGCCAACGAGGCGCTGGACAACCTGACCTTCGTCATCAACTGCAACCTGCAGCGCCTCGACGGCCCGGTCCGCGGCAACGGCAAGATCATCCAGGAGCTGGAGTCGTTCTTCCGTGGCGCCGGCTGGAACGTCATCAAGGTGGTCTGGGGCCGCGAGTGGGACGCCCTGCTGCACGCCGACCGCGACGGCGCACTGGTGAACCTGATGAACACCACGCCCGATGGCGACTACCAGACCTACAAGGCCAACGACGGCGCCTACGTCCGCGACCACTTCTTCGGCCGCGACCCGCGCACCAAGGCGCTCGTCGATTCGATGACCGACTCGGAGATCTGGAACCTCAAGCGCGGTGGCCACGACTACCGCAAGGTCTATGCCGCCTACCGGGCCGCCGCCGACCACAAGGGACAGCCGACGGTGATCCTGGCCAAGACGATCAAGGGTTACTCGCTGGGCGCGCACTTCCAGGGTCGCAACGCCACGCACCAGATGAAAAAGCTTGCGATAGAAGATCTTAAGTACTTCCGCGACGCCATCCGGATTCCGATCAGCGACGCTCAGCTGGAGGAAGATCCCTACCTGCCGCCCTACTACCACCCCGGGCCCGACGCCCCCGAGATCCGCTACATGCTCGACCGGCGCCGCCAGCTGGGCGGTTTCCTGCCCGAGCGCCCGACGAAAACCAAGGCGCTCAAGCTCCCCAGCCGCGACATCTACGCCCCACTGAAGAAGGGCTCGGGGCACCAAGAGGTCGCCACCACGATGGCGCTGGTGCGCACGTTCAAAGAAGTGATGCGGGACAAGGAGATTGGCCCGCGCATTGTGCCGATCATTCCCGACGAGGCCCGCACATTCGGCATGGACTCGTGGTTCCCCTCGCTGAAGATCTACAACCGCCTCGGCCAGCTCTACACGGCCGTCGACGCCGAATTGATGTTGGCGTACAAGGAAAGTGAAGTCGGCCAGATCCTGCACGAGGGCATCAACGAGGCCGGTTCGACGGCGTCGTTCACCGCGGCCGGCACCTCGTACGCCACGCACAACGAGCCGATGATCCCGCTTTACATCTTCTATTCGATGTTCGGGTTCCAGCGCACCGGTGACGGCCTGTGGGCCGCGGCCGACCAGATGGCTCGCGGTTTCGTGTTGGGGGCCACCGCGGGGCGCACCACCCTGACCGGTGAGGGCCTGCAGCACGCCGACGGCCACTCGCTGCTGCTGGCCGCCACCAACCCGGCGGTGGTCTCCTACGACCCGGCGTTCGCCTACGAGATCGCCTACATCGTCGAGAGCGGACTGGCGCGGATGTTCGGCCAGAACCCGGAAAACATCTACTTCTACATCACGATCTACAACGAGCCCTATGTCCAGCCGCCGGAGCCGCACAACCTGGATCCCGAGGGCGTGCTGCGCGGGATCTACCGCTATCAGGCGGCGCCCGAGCGACGCACCAACACCGCGCAGATCCTGGCCTCGGGGGTCGCGATGCCGTCGGCGGTGAAGGCCGCCGAGATGCTGGCCGCCGAGTGGGATGTCGCCGCCGACGTGTGGTCGGTGACCAGTTGGGGTGAGCTGAACCGCGACGGGCTGGCGATTCAGCGGGCTCAGCTGCGGCATCCCGACAAGGAGGCCGGCGTCCCCTACATCACCAAGGCGCTGGAAGGCACGACCGGGCCGGTGATCGCCGTATCGGACTGGATGCGCGGGGTGCCCGAGCAGATCCGGCCGTGGGTGCCCGGCACCTACGTCACGCTGGGCACCGACGGGTTCGGGTTCTCCGACACCCGCCCGGCCGCGCGGCGGTTCTTCAACACCGACGCGGAGTCGCAGGTGGTGGCCGTACTGGAGGCGCTGGCCCGCGACGGCGAGATCGACCCGTCGGTGCCGGTCGCGGCGGCGCGTCAGTACAAGATCGACGACGTGCAGGCCGCTCCCAAGCAGACGTCCGACCCCGGCGTGGCCTGAACACCCCGGCCGCCTCGCCGAGCGCGCGCCCAGCCGGGCATTCGGCGCCGACGGCGCGGCCAGCCGCGCGTTCGGCGCTCGACCACGCCTCGGCAGCGCCTTTGGCGGAAAGTTCCAGAAATCGAGCGTAGGCTTTAGGGGTGAATGACAATCCCTTCGCCGGTCCGTTCGCCAAGCATCCGAGGTCGCCACTCGAGACCTTGGACACGGTCCCCGAATCCGTGCTGCGGCGCCTGAAGCAGTATTCCGGCCGGCTGGCGACCGAGGCCGTCACCGCCATGGGCGAGCGATTGCCGTTCTTCGCCGACCTGGAAGCATCCCAGCGGGCCAGCGTGGCGCTGGTGGTGCAGACGGCCGTCGTGAACTTCGTCGAGTGGATGCAGGACCCGCACAGCAACGTCAGCTACACCGCGCAGGCCTTCGAATTGGTGCCCCAGGAGCTGACCCGCCGGATCGCGCTGCGCCACAGCGTGGACATGGTGCGGGTGACCATGGAGTTCTTCGAGGAGGTCGTGCCGCTGCTGGCCCGGTCCGAGGAGCAGCTGACCGCGCTGACCGTGGGCATCTTGAAATACAGCCGCGACCTGGCGTTCAGCTTCGCCTCGGCCTACGCCGACGCGGCCGAGGCGCGCGGCAGCTGGGACAGCCGGATGGAGGCCAGCGTCGTCGACGCGGTGGTGCGTGGCGATACCGGCCCCGAGCTGCTGTCCCGCGCGGCGGCGCTGAACTGGGACACCACCGCACCGGCGACCGTGGTCGTCGGAACCCCGGCGCCCAGCCGCGACAACACCAACGGCGAGGTGGCCAGCGAGCGGGCCAGCCAGATCGTCCGCGACACCGCCGCTTCCCACGGGCGCGCGGCCCTCACCGACGTCCACGGCACCTGGCTGGTGGCCATCGTGTCGGGGCAGTTGTCGCCGACCGACAAGTTTTTGGGCGATCTGTTGAGCGCGTTCGCCGAGGGCCCCGTCGTCATCGGCCCCACCGCCCCGATGCTCACCGCGGCCTATCACAGCGCCAGCGAGGCCATATCGGGGATGAACGCCGCCGCCGGCTGGGCCGGTGCGCCGCGGCCTGTATACGCCCGTGAGCTGCTGCCGGAACGTGCCCTGATGGGAGACGCCTCGGCCATCGTGGCGCTGCACACCGACGTGATGGGACCCCTAGCCGACGCAGGGCCGACTCTTATTGAAACTCTTGATGCTTACTTAGATTGCGGCGGCGCGATCGAGGCCTGCGCACGCAAGTTGTTCGTTCATCCAAACACCGTGCGATATCGGCTGAAACGCATCACCGACTTCACCGGGCGTGATCCCACCCAGCCTCGCGACGCGTACGTGTTGCGAGTGGCCGCGACGGTCGGCCAACTCAACTACCCCACCAACCCCTCCAGTATTGGTAACAGCCCAGTAACGGCGGTTCCGCTGCCGGTCAGAGGGGGTTCCGCGGCGCCATCCGTGAGATAGTGACCCAGGCAACAGATCGCGGCGCGGTATCAAATACGTAGCTTGTCGAGCGGTTTTGTGGAGTATCTACAAAAACCTAAGACGAGGTTCATAATCTGTTACACCCGCCAAAACCGTTTCCACAGTGTTCTCTTAGACACGTGATTGCATTACTCGCGCCCGGACAGGGTTCGCAGACTGAGGGAATCCTCTCGCCGTGGCTGGAATTGCCGGGGGCGACAGAGCAGATGACTCTGTGGTCGAAGGCCAGTGGCCTGGACCTGGCCCGCCTGGGCACCACCGCATCGAACGAAGAGATCACCGACACGTCGGTTACCCAGCCACTGGTTGTCGCTGCCACCCTGCTGGCGCACCAGGAGCTGACCAAGCGCGGCGTGCTCGCCAACGAGGACTTCATCGTGGCCGGTCACTCGGTCGGAGAGATCGCCGCGTACGCGATCGCCGGCGTGATGGCCCCCGATGACGCCGTCGCCCTGGCGGCTACCCGTGGTGCCGAGATGGCCAAGGCGTGTGCCGCCGAGCCGACCGGCATGTCCGCGGTGCTGGGCGGGGACGAGACCGAAGTCCTGGCCCGCCTCGAGCAGCTCGACCTGTTCCCCGCGAACCGCAACGCCGCCGGGCAGATCGTCGCCGCCGGCCCGCTGACCGCACTGGAGAAGCTCGCCGAAGACCCGCCGGCGAAGGCCCGGGTGCGCACCCTCGGCGTGGCCGGAGCGTTCCACACCAAGTACATGGCGTCGGCGATGGACGGCTACGCCGCCGCGGCGGCCGCCATCGCGACGGCCGAGCCCACCGCCACGCTGCTGTCCAACCGCGACGGAAAGCCGGTCACCACGGCCGCAGACGCGATGGAAGCCCTGGTCGCTCAGCTGATCCAACCGGTGCGCTGGGACCTGTGCACCGCGACGCTGGCGTCCCACGATGTCAAAGCGATCGTCGAGTTCCCCCCGGCGGGCACCCTCGCCGGCATCGCCAAACGAGAGCTTCGGGGGGTGACGGTACGTGCCGTCAAGACACCCGCAGATCTGGACGCGCTGGCCGACATCTAACGCCAGCTCGGCCAGTTGCAAGGCCAGTACAACCGCATAAGCGCACATCAAACCGATTTGCACTCAACACATTACGAAGGGAATCAAGGCTGTGTCTGTTAGCCAGGAAGAAATCATCGCCGGTATCGCGGAGATCATCGAAGAGGTCACCGGTATCGAGCCTTCCGAGGTCACCCCGGAGAAGTCCTTCGTCGACGACCTGGACATCGACTCGCTGTCGATGGTTGAGATCGCCGTTCAGACCGAAGACAAGTACGGCGTGAAGATCCCGGACGAGGACCTCGCCGGCCTGCGCACCGTCGGTGACGTCGTCTCCTACATCCAGAAGCTTGAGGAAGAGAACCCCGAGGCTGCCGAGGCGCTGCGCTCCAAGCTGGTTGCCGAGAACCCCGAGGCCGCCGCCAACGTCCAGGCGAGGCTCGAAGCAGACAGCAAGTGACCAAGCCTTCCACTGCTAACGGCGGTTACCCCAGTGTTGTGGTAACCGCTGTCGCGGCGACGACGTCGATCGCGCCGGACATCGAGAGCACGTGGAAGGGTTTGCTGGCCGGCGAGAGCGGCATCCGCGTCCTCGAAGACGAATTCGTCGACAAATGGGATCTGCCGGTCAAGATCGGCGGGCACCTCAAGGAGCCGATCGATAACCACATGGGGCGGCTGGACCTGCGGCGCATGTCGTATGTCCAGCGCCTGGCCAAATATCTCAGCGGCCAGTTGTGGGAGTCGGCGGGCAACCCGGAGCTCGATCCGGACCGGTTCAGCGTCGTCGTTGGCACCGGTCTGGGCGGCGCCGAGCGGATCGTCGAGAGCTATGACCTGATGAACGAGGGCGGCCCGCGCAAGGTGTCGCCGCTCGCCGTTCAGATGATCATGCCCAACGGCGCCGCTGCCGTGGTCGGTCTGGAACTCGGAGCGCGGGCCGGGGTCATCACCCCGGTGTCGGCGTGTTCGTCGGGCTCCGAGGCCATCGCGCACGCCTGGCGCCAGATCGTCATGGGTGACGCGGAGGTCGCCGTCTGTGGCGGTGTCGAGGGTCCGATCGAGGCGCTGCCCATCGCGGCGTTCTCGATGATGCGGGCCATGTCGACTCGCAACGACGAGCCCGAGCGCGCGTCGCGGCCGTTCGACAAGGACCGCGACGGCTTCGTGTTCGGCGAGGCCGGGGCCCTGATGCTCATCGAGACCGAAGAGCACGCCAAGGCCCGCGGCGCCAAGCCGTTGGCCCGGCTGATGGGTGCCGGTATCACCTCGGACGCTTTCCACATGGTGGCTCCCGCTGCGGACGGCGTGCGCGCCGGCCGCGCGATGACCCGCTCGCTGGAACTGGCGGGCGTATCCGCCAAGGACATCGACCACGTAAACGCACACGGAACGGCGACGCCGATCGGCGACACCGCAGAGGCCAATGCCATCCGGGTAGCCGGATGCGAACGGGCCGCCGTGTATGCGCCGAAGTCGGCGCTGGGGCACTCTATCGGCGCAGTCGGGGCGCTCGAGTCGGTGCTCACGGTGCTGTCACTGCGGGATGGCGTCATTCCGCCAACCCTCAACTATGAAACGCCCGATCCCGAGATCGCGCTGGACGTCGTCGCGGGCGAACCTCGCACCGGCGAATTCCAATACGCGATCAACAACTCATTCGGGTTCGGTGGCCACAACGTGGCCCTCGCCTTCGGGCGTTACTGAGCACGACGTCCGGCGACGATGCGGGCCGCAACGGCCCGAGGAGGAACCGGACAAGTATGGAAGGAACGTTCGCTACTCCCATGACAGAACTGGTTACGGGGAAAGCCTTCCCCAATGTGGTCGTCACCGGTATTGCCGCGACGACCGCCTTGGCGCCCGACGTGGAAGACACCTGGAAGCTGTTGCTGGACAGCCAGAGTGGAATCCGCACGCTCACTGACCCGTTCGTCGAGCAGTACAACCTGCCGGTTCGAATCGGCGGGCATCTCGTGGAGGAGTTCGACAGTCAGCTCACGCGTATCGAGCTGCGTCGCACCGGTTACCTGCAGCGAATGTCCACCATTTTGGGCCGCCGGGTGTGGGAAAACGCCGGTTCGCCCGAGGTCGACACCAACCGGTTGGCGGTGTCGATTGGTACCGGTCTCGGCTCGTCGGAGGAGCTGGTCTTCAGCTACGACGACATGCGCGAGCGCGGCATGAAAGCGGTCTCCCCGTTGGGCGTGCAGAAGTACATGCCCAACGGTGCGGCCGCGGCGGTCGGCCTGGAACGGCAAGCCAAAGCCGGTGTCATGACGCCGATTTCGGCATGCGCGTCCGGTTGTGAGGGCATCGCCCGAGCCTGGCAGCAGATCGTGCTGGGCGAGGCCGACATCGCGATCTGTGGCGGCGTGGAGACGCAGATCGAGGCGGTGCCGATCGCGGCGTTCGCCGCGATGCGCGTCGTGATGTCGACCACCAACGACAACCCCACCGGTGCCTGTCGCCCGTTTGACAAGGACCGCAACGGTTTCGTGTTCGGTGAGGCCGGCGCGCTCATGGTCATCGAGACCGAGGAGCACGCCAAGGCCCGTGGCGCCAACATCCTGGCCCGGATCATGGGGGCCAGCGTGACGTCGGACGGGTTCCACATGGTTGCACCGGATCCCAACGGCGAACGCGCCGGGCACGCGATCACGCGGGCCATCCAGCTCGCCGGCATCACCCCTGCCGAAATCGACCACGTCAACGCCCACGCCACCGGCACTCAGGTCGGCGACCTGGCCGAGGGCAAGGCGATCAACCGGGCCTTGGGCAGCAACCACCCCGCGGTCTATGCGCCCAAGGCGGCGCTTGGCCACTCGGTCGGCGCGGTCGGCGCATTGGAATCGATCTTGACGGTCCTCGCGTTGCGGGAGCAGGTCATCCCGCCGACACTGAATTTGGTAAACCTCGATCCAGAAATCGATTTGGACGTGGTGGCGGGTAAGCCGCGGCCGGGCAATTACCGGTTCGCGATCAACAACTCGTTCGGATTCGGCGGTCACAACGTGGCGATCACCTTTGGACGGTATTAGAACCCAGCGGTATTGAACCCCCGAGCTCACCGGAAACAGGAGATTGCGATGACACTCATGGCCCCCGAGGCGGTCGGCGAATCGCTCGACCCCCGCGACCCGTTGCTGCGTCTGAGCAACTTCTTCGACGACGGCAGCGTCGTGCTGCTGCACGAGCGTGACCGTTCAGGTGTGTTGGCCGCGGCGGGCACCGTAAACGGCGTGCGCACGATCGCGTTCTGCACCGACGGAACCGTGATGGGCGGGGCGATGGGCATCGAGGGATGCCAGCACATCGTCAACGCCTACGACACCGCCATCGAAGAGCAGAGCCCGATCGTCGGCATCTGGCACTCGGGCGGCGCCCGGCTGGCCGAGGGCGTCAAGGCGCTGCACGCCGTGGGCCTGGTGTTCGAGGCCATGATTCGCGCATCCGGTTACATCCCACAGGTTTCGGTGGTCGTCGGCTTTGCCGCCGGCGGCGCCGCCTACGGTCCGGCGCTTACCGACGTCATCGTGATGGCCCCGGAGAGCCGGGTGTTCGTCACCGGGCCGGACGTGGTGCGCAGCGTCACCGGCGAGGACGTCGACATGTGCTCGCTCGGTGGCCCGGAGACCCACCACAAGAAGTCCGGTGTCTGCCACATCGTCGCCGACGACGAGCTCGACGCTTACGAGCGGGGCCGTCGCCTGGTCGGATTGTTCTGTCAGCAAGGGTATTTCGACCGTACCAAGGCCGAGGCCGGCGACACCGACATCCACGCGCTGCTGCCCGAATCGGCGCGGCGGGCCTACGACGTGCACCCGATCGTCACCGCGATCCTCGACGACGAGACGCCGTTCGACGAGTTCCAGGCCAACTGGGCGCCGTCGATGGTGGTCGGGCTGGGCCGGCTGTCCGGCCGCACCGTGGGCGTGCTCGCCAACAACCCGCTGCGCCTGGGCGGCTGCCTGAACTCCGAAAGTGCGGAAAAGGCAGCACGTTTCGTGCGCCTGTGCGATGCGTTCGGGATTCCGCTGATCGTAATCGTCGACGTGCCCGGCTACCTGCCCGGTGTCGACCAGGAGTGGGGCGGCGTGGTGCGCCGCGGTGCCAAACTGCTGCACGCGTTCGGTGAGGCCACCGTCCCGCGGGTGACGCTGGTCACCCGGAAGACCTACGGCGGGGCCTACATTGCGATGAACTCCCGCTCGTTGAACGCGACCAAGGTGTACGCCTGGCCGGATGCCGAGGTGGCCGTGATGGGCGCCAAGGCCGCGGTCGGCATCCTGCACAAGCGCAAGCTGGCCGCCGCGCCGGACCACGAGCGCGAAGCGCTGCACGACGAGTTGGCCGCCGAACACGAGCGGATCGCCGGCGGCGTGGACAGCGCCATCGAGATCGGCGTGGTCGACGAGAAGATCGACCCGTCGCACACCCGCAGCAAGCTCACCGCGGCGCTGGCGGAGGCGCCGGCACGTCGCGGGCGCCACAAGAACATCCCGCTGTAATCGGCCGGGAAACCTCGCGCGAGCGTAAGCAGGCTGCGAATTTCAGCGCGAAATTTCGCAGTGCGCTTACGCTCGCGTCTGGTCGGCCAGCGCCCGGGCTTCTTCCTCGGTCTCGACCGAGGGACCTGACCCGGGTAACGGCTTGCCCGCGGTTTCCGGCGCAAACACCAGGGTGATCACGCCGACCAGGCCGGCGACCATCAGCATGTAGGCCGGCACCATCTCGTTGCCGGTGCTCGATACCAGCGCCTCAGCGATCAACGGGGTGACGCCGCCGACGGTGGAGATGGACAGGTTGTAGGAAATGGCCAGCGCCCCATACCGCACCCGGGTGGGGAACAGCGCCGGCAACGCCGAGGGCGTTGTGCTGTCGAAGCAGAGTTCCATCAGCCCGATCAGCAGCACGCCGAGGAAGACCACCGGGTAGACACCGCCAAGGCGCATCAGCAGAAACGCCGGAATCGACGCCACGATGAGCAGCACGCAACCGGTCCGCAGGATCGGTTTCACGCCGATCCGGTCGGACAACTCCGCGACGAACACGATCGTGGCCATCAGGATTGCCAGGGCCGCCACGATCATCACCGTGGCGACGGTTTCCCCAAGGTGCACAACTGTTTTCAGGTAAGTCGGCAGGTACCCGGTGACCATGAATTCGGCGACCTGCGAGGTCAACACCAGGGCAGCGCAGATCAGCATCGGCCGCCACTGCTCCACGACGGTGTGCCGGAACTGGGTACGGCCGCCGTGCTCGACGGCATCCGGATTCTGACTCATCCGTTCGAAGGCCGGGGACTCCTCGAGCCGCAGTCGCATGTAGAGCGCGACCAAGCCCAACGGTGCCGCCAGCAGCAAGGGCACCCGCCAGCCCCAGGTCAGCCAGTCGTGATCCGGCAGCCAGGCCTGTAGCCCCGTCACCAAGAATCCGGCGACCACAAAGCCGATCAGGTTGCCCAACGGCAGGAACCCGACCAGCATGCCGCGCTTACGATCCGGTGACTGCTCCACCAGAAAGGTCATCGCGCCGACGAATTCGCCGCCGGTCGACAACCCCTGGAAGATTCGGGCGACCACGAGCAGGACCGGCGCCCAGATCCAGATCGCGCTGTAGCCGGGCAGCAGGCCGCTCATCGTCGTACCGGCCGTCATCATGAATATCGTGATCACCAGCACCCTCTTGCGGCCGATGCGGTCACCGAGTGGCCCGAAGATCATCCCGCCCAGCGGTCGCACCACAAACGCCGCCGCCAGGGTGCCGAAGGTGGCGATCAGGTGGACAGCGCTCACGCTGTCGCCGGGGTAGAACACCCGCGCGATCGTGGTGGCGATATAGCCGTAGACCCCGAAGTCGTACCACTCCATGACATTGCCGATCGCGGTGCCGGTGATCGCCTGACCCATCACGGTCGGATCGGTGACCGTGATCTCCTCGCGCGCCCACCTGCGCCGAGTGCCGTCGGTGTCCATCGAAACCCTTGTTACCCGAACTTTGCCGGGTCGAATCAGGCAGGCCCGGTCAAGCGAAGAACTCCGGGGCCGCGTCGGCGCTCAGTCGTGATCAGCGGACCGGTCACGCCGTCCGGGCGAGGATCTGACACAACGCCCGGGAGAGTTCGGTTTTTGGCGAGCGCGCAAGCGTGTCGGCGCGCCAGCCCACGAAATCGTCGGGGCGCACCAGTAACGCTCCATCCGGTGCGAGTCTCGTTGCAGCAGAACAGGCTCCGTCGACATCCCACTCAGTTCCGATGCGTCGCAAGGTGATTGGGACGCCCAAAGCCTGCGACGCCGAGGCGGCGGCATCCGGCCATGCGGCGCCGTCGTCGCCGGTGAACAGGGTGAAGTCGGGACCGAACAAGTCGAGGGTGGAGACCCGATCTTCGCCGTCGAGGACCCAAGCGTGCGGAATCCGGGTACCCACTTGGCCGTGCAGTTCCTCCACCAGTGACACGGCGTCCGGATCCGCCGGAACAGGATCGTCGGAAACCACAGCGGCCGAACGATATTGGTAGCCGATCAGTAAGGGAAACATCGGCACCTCTTCGCCCGCCGACAATTGCGGCCGGCTGTCGTCCAGCCGAAGGAAGGCCAGCGATGGCCCCGTGAGCGACTGCCGGGCGTTGAAACGCCCGACTGGGTGTCGCTCGGTGTGGTAGGTGGCAAGCAACGCCGGGGCGGCGGTTCCGTTCAAGACGGCGGCCAGCTTCCAGGCCAGGTTGTGGGCACTCTGGATTGCGGTGTTGGCCCCCCCGGCCTTGAACGGAGGCATTGTGTGGGCCGAATCGCCGACGAGAAAGACTCGACCGCTGCGGAATTGGTCAGCCACCCGCTCGTAGGGCTGCCACGGCGCAACGTCGACGACTTCTACATCGACGGGCTCACCGATCCCTTTGATCAGCAGCTCTGCGCACCGCTGCGCGGTGAACTGATCGGCGGTCTCCCCACGGCCGGGGAAGTATGTGGTGATGAACATGCCGAAGTCGTCGCGCACTGGGAGAAAAATGCCCTCCACGTCCGGGTTTTTGACTTGGATACCGTCGCCGCCGCCGAGCCGCGGGACGAACTTTCGCCACGGTCCCCGGAAGTAGATGAAGACGACATAGATCGGCAACGCACCGTAGCCGGAGGTTGTCACGCCGAGCGCGTCGCGGACCGGACTATGCACACCGTCGGCGGCGACGAGATAGTCGGCGCGTACCGTCTCGGCCACGCCCGACTCGCGATCGCGTACCACCGCGGCGACGCCGTTTTCGTCCTGTTCGAACCAGGCCAGCTCCGTGTGGTACCGCGCCTCGCTACCGCTTCGACGGATATGCGCGAGCAGGATCGGTTCCAACGCGCTCTGCGGACAGTATTGTGCGGCGGGCTCGGGACTCAGATCCTTGAATGGCGCGAAGATCGCGTTGACGTCGAACGCCTGATGTTCTTCGGCGCTGTTCAGCGTCGGCTTGCTCAGCATGGCCGAAACGCCCCGGGCGATCGCATGGACCTCGTCGGCCAGACCCAGACCGCGCAGGATCTCCAAGCTGCGGAAACTCAAGTTGCGCGCTTTCGGATAGATGAAGACCTCGCTGCGCTTTTCGACCAGCAACGAACGAACACCATGTTTGGCGAGCAGCGCCGAAGTGGTCAGGCCGGCAGCGCCGGCGCCGACGATCAACACCGGAACACGCGTGACGTCCATCGCCATTCCCATCTATGCGGAACTGGGTAGTTCCGTATAAGGTCTAATGTGGCACGCCGCGCTGGAAGGCGCAATACCTACGGCGTTGGCCCGCCGGCAAGCGGCAAGATGACGTCTTCGAGCACGCGCCGGACGTAGACGCGGTCGATCGGCCGTCCCGTGATCACCCGCAATACGTTGAGGCCCAACGCAACATCGGGAATCAGGCTCAGGTCACGGCCGGCCGGAATCTCCCCGCGAGCCAGCGCATGGTCGAGCACCGCCCGCACCACCTGCCGCGGAGTGGAGAGCACCAGGTCGTCGAGGGCCGCCGCCAGGATGGGGTTGTGCATCGCCGCCGTCGCCACCCCGACAACGACCCGAATCATGTGCGAATCAGCATTATCCAGGTCAGGTGTGGCGGCAACCAGCGCGTCTATATCGCCGCGGAGGCTCCCGGTGTTGGGCGGTTCGACGGGTCCCAGTCGCCGTCTCCAGTGAGCGATGGCATCGGCAACCACCACGGCCTTCGACGGCCAGCGACGATAAATCGCCGCCTTTCCGACGCCGGCGCGCGACGCGACGTCGTCCATGCTCAATCGGTCATAGCCCGCTTCGGCCAGACCAGTCAGCGTCGCGTCGAGGATCGCGGTGTCCAACGAACGATCGAGGCGTCCCCTGCTTCGAGTCCGGCGAGAGGTGGGCGCCGCCTGGCCGCCTTCGAGCTCCATGCACCGTTTCCTTATCGATACGCACTAGTTCCGTTTATGGTATCCGGCGGCGCAGTCACCCGACCCGCTTCAGCCCGACCACGTCAGCCGACTCCCGCCAGGAACTCCTCGGCCACGGCCAGTGCCCGCTCGCGATCGCGCGGCACCAGCCCGATCCGAGTCCGGCGATCGAGGAGGTCGTCGGCGTCGAGCGCACATTCGTGGGTGACGGCGTATTCGAACTCCGCGCGGGTCACGTCGATGCCCTCGGCGACCGGCGCGGTCGGGTGTTCGCAATGAGCAACCGCCACGACGTTGAACGCCTCGGCGCCGTAGCGCGCCACCAGCGACGCGGGCAGCTCGGCCCCCGGAACCGCGAGCGGCCCGGGATTCGATGGCGCCCCGATTAGCGGCAGATTGCGGGTCCGGCAACTCCCGGCCTGCAGGTACCGCAGGCTGACCGCGCGGTCCAGGACGTCTTCGGCCATGAACCGGTATTCGGTCAGCTTGCCACCGATCACGCTGATGACCCCGGACGGCGACTCGACGACGGCGTGCTCGCGCGACACGTCGGCGGTGCGGCCTTCGAAACCGGCACCGCCGGTGTCGATCAGCGGCCGCAGCCCGGCGTAGGAGCCAATCACGTCGGTGGTCGACAGCGCGGTCCCCAGCGCGGTGTTGACTGTGTCGAGCAGGAACGCGACCTCGTCCGGCGACGGCTCCGGCACATCGGGAATCGGGCCGGGCGCGGCCTCGTCGGTGAGGCCGAGGTACACCCGGCCCAGTTGTTCGGGCATTGCGAACACGAAGCGGTTGAGCTCGCCGGGGATCGGAATCGTCAGTGCCGCAGTCGGATTGCCGAAAGCGCCGGCGTCGAAGACGAGGTGGGTCCCGCGGCTGGGCCGCAACCGCAACGAGCCGTCGATCTCCCCCGCCCACACCCCGGCCGCGTTGATCACCGCGGCGGCGGACACGTCGAAAGACTGCCCGGTGCGGCGATCGGTCAACCGCGCCGAGGTACCGGTGGCTCCGGATGCCTCGACGTAGGTGAGAATGCGGGCGCCGTACTGGGCCGCGGTGCGCGCGACGGCGGTGACCAGGCGGGCGTCGTCGATCAACTGCCCGTCATAGGCCAGCAATCCGCCGTCGAGGCCGTCGCGGCGCACCGTCGGCGTCATCTCCACGACTCGGTCAGCGAGCACCCGGCGCGAGCGCGGCAGGGTCGACGACGGGGTTCCGGCCAGCGCCCGCAAGGCGTCGCCGGCGAGGAATCCCGCGCGCACCAACGCGCGCTTGGGGTGACTCATCGACGGCAGCAACGGAACCAATTGCGGCATCGCGTGCACGAGGTGAGGGGCGTTGCGCGTCATCAGGATTCCGCGCTCGATGGCGCAGCGCCGGGCGATTCCGATGTTGCCGGTCGCCAGGTAGCGCAGCCCGCCGTGGACCAGCTTGGAACTCCAGCGGCTGGTGCCGAACGCCAGGTCGTGCTTCTCCACCAGCGCCACGCGCAGCCCGCGCGACGCCGCGTCCAGCGCGATGCCGACCCCGGTGATGCCGCCGCCGATCACCAGCACGTCCAGCGGCGCGCCATCGGCCAGCGTGTTCAGTTCGGCGGCGCGGCGGGCGGCATTCAAGGCGGCGGTCATGACGACAGGTATCCGTTCAGCGAGTGGGTGAGTTCGGTGGCCAGCGCGTCGGCATCGAGGATCGGGCGCACGATCCGCTCGGACTGGATCGTCGACTGCGCGATCAGCAACACCATCGTGGCCATCTGCAGCGGATCGCCGGCGCGCACGCTGCCGTGGCGCTGAGCCACCCGCAACCGGTCGGCCAGCGCGCCGATCAGCATCTGCTGGCTTTCGCCGAGGCGTTCGGTGATGTAGGTCGACGCCAGGTGCGAATGCATCACCGACATGATCAGCTCGTCGCGGCGCAGCAGATCGGCCACCGAAGCTATTTGGCGGACCAGCGATTCACGGTCTTCACCCAGTAGCGGCGCCTCTTCCATCACACCAGTGATCCGTTGGGTCAGCAGCGACGCCACGATCGACGGCGTGTCCGGCCATCGGCGGTACACGGTCGGCCGGCTGACGCCCGCGCGCCGCGCGATCTCGGCGAGCGTCACCCGGTCCACCCCGAAATCGACCACACAGCTGGCGGCCGCCGAGAGGATCCGCTCGCCCACATCCAATCCTGCATTACTGATTGACAGCATGTGTAATACTGTAACGCATGACGCAATCCGAGCAACTCCTGCCGCCGATGAAATGGAACGCGTGGGGAGATCCCGCCAGCGCCAAACCACTCTCCGACGGCATCCGGTCGCTGCTGAAACAGGCCGTCGGACTGGAAGACTCGGACCACGCCGAGCTCGCCGCCGACCAGGTGCAGCTGCGTCCGTCGGCGCTCTCGCGGGCCGACCAAGACGCACTCGCCGGCATCGTCGGCGCCGAGTACTGCCGCACCGACGATCGCGATCGGCTGCTGCACGCCGGCGGCAAGTCCACTCTCGACCTGCTGAGGCGCAAAGCCGCTGCGCAGGACGCACCCGACGCGATCCTGCTGCCCGGCGACGACGATTCCGTCCGCGAAATCCTGCGCTACTGCTCCGAACACGGCATCGCCGTCGTGCCGTTCGGCGGCGGCACCAGCGTGGTCGGCGGCCTCGACCCCATCCGCGGCGACTTCGGCGCGGTCGTGTCGCTCGATCTGCGTCGCTTCGACCAGCTCATTTCCCTCGACGAGGTGTCCGGGCAGGCCGTGCTGGGCGCGGGCCTCACCGGTCCGGACGCCGAACGTCTGCTCGGCGAGCGCGGCTACTCGCTGGGGCATTTCCCGCAGAGCTTCCAATTCGCCACCATTGGCGGCTTCGCCGCGACCCGTTCGTCGGGCCAGGATTCGGCCGGCTACGGCCGGTTCAACGACATGGTGCGCGGGCTGCGGATGATCACCCCGGCGGGAACGCTGGACCTGGGCCGCGGACCCGAATCGGCCGCCGGCCCCGACCTGCGTCAGCTGCTGATCGGGTCGGAGGGCACCTTTGGCGTGATCACGCAGGTGCGTCTGCGGGTGCACCCCACGCCGGAAGCGGTCAGCTACGAGGCCTGGTCGTTCCCCGACTTCGCGACCGGGACCGCGGCGCTACGCGCGATCACGCAGAATGCGACCGGCCCCACCGTCGTTCGGCTGTCCGACGAGGCCGAGACCGGCGTCAACCTGGCCACCACCGAGTCGATCGGGGAAAACCAGATCACCGGCGGCTGCCTGGGCATCACCGTCTTCGAGGGCACCAAGGAACACGTCGAGAGCCGGCACGCCGAGACCAGCGCACTGTTAAGCGCTCGGGGCGGCACGTCGTTGGGTGAGGGTCCCGCGCAGGCCTGGGAGCGCGGCCGGTTCGGCGCGCCGTATCTGCGCGACTCGCTGCTGGCCGCGGGCGCACTCTGCGAGACGCTGGAGACCGCCACCGACTGGTCGAACGTTCCGGCGCTGAAGGCGGCCGTCACCGAGGCACTGACCACCGCGTTGGCCGAATCCGGGACACCGGCGTTGGTGTTGTGCCACATTTCGCACGTGTACCCCACCGGCGCATCGTTGTACTTCACCGTCGTCGCAGGGCAGCGCGGCAATCCGATCGAGCAGTGGCAGGCCGCCAAGAAGGCCGCGTCGGACGCGATCATCGCCACCGGCGGCACCATCACCCATCACCACGCGGTCGGTGCCGACCACCGGCCCTGGATGCGCGACGAGGTGGGCGACCTGGGTGTGCGGGTGTTGCGCGCGGTCAAGGCGACCCTGGATCCGGCGGGAATCCTCAACCCCGGCAAGCTCATTCCGTGATTCGTCGCGAGATCGCCAAGGTCACCGCGCTGACCAATCCCCTGTCGGGGCACGGTACCGCCATTCACGTCGCGGAGGCCGCCATCGCGCGGCTACACGCGCGCGGGGTCGAGGTCAACGAGATCATCGGCGACGACGCGCAAGACGCCCGGCATCTCGCCGCCGCGGCCATCGAACGTGGCACCGGCGCGCTGGTGGCCACCGGTGGCGACGGCGTCATCTCCAACGCGCTACAAGTATTGGCGGGCACCGACATTCCGCTGGGCATCATCCCGGCGGGCACCGGCAACGATCACGCCCGCGAATTCGGCATTCCCACAAAGGATCCCGAGGCGGCTGCGGACATCGTCGTCGACGGCTGGACCCAGACGATCGATCTAGGCCGAATCCGTGACGCCGCCGGCCAGGACAAGTGGTTCGGCACCGTGGCCGCCGCCGGATTCGATTCCCTGGTCACCGATCGCGCCAACCGGATGAGCTGGCCGCACGGGCGGCTGCGTTATTACGTCGCGATGCTCGCCGAACTCACGCAACTGCGGATGTTGCCGTTCCGCTTGGTGCTCGACGGCACCAGGGAGATCGACGCCGACATCACCCTGGCGGCCTTCGGAAATACCCGAAGCTACGGCGGCGGGCTCTTGATCTGTCCGAATGCCGACTACACCGACGGCCTGCTCGACATCACGATGGCGCACACCGCATCCCGGACGAAATTCGTCCGGCTGTTCCCCACGGTGCTGAAGGGCACGCACGTCGAACTCGACGAGGTCACCACGGCGCGCGCCAAGACGATCCACGTCGAATGCCCCGGCATCAACGTCTACGCCGACGGCGACTTCGCCGGCCTGCCGCCCGCGGAGCTCTCCGCGGTGCCCGGCGCACTGCGGATTCTGCGTCCAGCGGTGTAACAACTGCTGCGACAAACGCGACATCAGGGCAGACCTGCGCCGTGGGAGCGCTGCCCTGGGAGGAACGATGTCGCGATATCGCACAACGACGCTGGTCGCCGCGGCCGTCACGCTCGGCGGCACGCTGGCCTCGGCCCCCGCCCAGGCGGCCGACCCGCTGTGGAACGGGCAGTACATGCTGACGCTGTCCGCCAACGCGAAGGTTGGCACCAGCATGGCGGCCAAACAACCCGAATTCGCCCACCGGGCCAGCGTTTCGATCACCTCGAAGTGCACCGCCAATATCTGCACCGCCACGGTGAACGACCCGCCACCGCCCAAGAACGACTCCATGCCGAAGACGATCGAATTCACCTGGAACGGGTCGCAGTGGGTGCGCGAGATGACCTGGCAGTGGGACTGCCTATTGCCCGACGGGACAACCGAATCCGACCCGGCCAAATCGATCACGGCCTATACGCCCGGGGCGAACGGCGTCCTGACCGGCGTCTTTCACACCGACATCAAAAGCGGTGCGTGTCAGGGCAATGTCGATATGCCGGTGTCCGCCGCTCCGGCGAACCCACCGACCGTTTAGTTCGACTGCTTACCCGACACCCCGGCTGAGCCACGTGACTTCGCCGGCTTCGCCGCCGTCGCGGTACGGCTCGAGTGCTTCGTCCCACGCAGTGCCCAGCACCGAGTCGAGCTCGGCGGCCAGATAGTCGGCGCCCTGCGCCATCATCGACCGCAGCCGCATCTCGCCGACCATGACATCGCCGTTGGCGCTCATCGCCCCGGTCCACAAGCCCAGTTGCGGGGTGTGGCTGAACCGGTGGCCGTCGACTCCGGGGCTGGGATCCTCGGTCACCTCGAACCGCAGCACCGACCAGGACCGCAGCGCGTTGGCCAACCGGGCACCGGTACCCACCGGACCGACCCAGTTGGTGACAGCACGCAGCTGCCCGGGCATCGCCGGCTGCGGTGTCCAGACCAGGTTGGCCTTGGATTGCAGGGTCGACGACAGCGCCCACTCGACATGCGGGCATACCGCCGCGGGCGAGGCGTGGACGTACACCACACCAGCCGTCACGTCGGCGAATTGGTTCGACGCACGCATCTACCTGCTCCTTCGGCTCCACGAGGGACGTCTTCCCCAACGACCTGGTGGACCGGCAAGCGGATGCATTTGTTTCGTGCGTGTCTATTGTGCCCTGTGATACCCGTGTTGCGCTAGTGCTGAGTGCCTATTTGATGTATTGCAGTAGCACCGCGTCGGCCACGGCGGGCCATAAGTCGAGCGCCCAGTCGCCGAAATCGCGGTCTGTCAGGGCCACCAGCACCAGCTCAGCGTCGGGATCTGCCCAGATGAAGCCACCTGCCTGGCCGAAATGGCCGTAGGTTCGCGCCGAGTTGCGCGCCCCCGTCCAGTGCGGCGATTTGCCATCGCGGATCTCGAAACCCAGACCCCAATCGTTGGGCCGCTGCACGCCGTAGCCGGGCAGCACCCCGTCCAGGCCGGGAAATTGCACGGTCGTCGCCTCGGCGTGCAGCTCGGCCGAGACGGTCGACGGGCACAGCAGGTCGCCGGCGAACGCCGCCAGGTCGGCGACCGTCGAGGTCGCCCCGTAGCCGGCCTCCGCCGTGCCGCCATCGAGCCGGGTGGCGCGCATCTGCAGCGGCTCGCACACCGCCTCGGCGAGGTAGCGGCCGAAGTCGATGCCCGACTCGCGCTCGATGGTCTCGGCCAGCACGGCGAAGCCGTAATTGGAGTACATGCGCCGGGTGCCGGGTTTGGCCAGCACTCGTCCGTCCAGCATCGCCAGGCCCGACGCGTGCGCCAGCAGGTGGCGGACCGTCGAGCCGGGCGGGCCGGCCGGTGTCTCCAGCTCGACGACGCCCTCCTCGATCGCGACCTGCGCCGCGCGGGCCACCAGCGGCTTGGTGACCGAAGCCAGCGTGAACACCCGCTCGGTGTCGCCGTGCGTGGCCAGCACGCCGGCGGGCCCGATCACCGCCGCGGCGGCAGCCGACACCGGCCAGTCGTCCAGGGCGTCGAGAGCGGCGCGCGTCACTTGGTGGCGATGTAGTAGCTGTTGACCGGGTCGGACTCGATCTCGAGCACCCGGACGTCGTCGAACCCGGCGTCGACGAGCATCGAGGTGGCCAGCTGCGTGCCCCACGCCGTGCCGAGCCCGGCGCCGTCCAGCGCCAGCGACACCGTCATGCAGTGCATCAACGAGACGGTGTAGAGGTAGGTGCTCATCGGGACGTCGACGTTTTCCTCGAGCCGGCTGGAGGCCTTGATGTCGGCCATCAGGAAGACACCGCCGGGCCGCAGGGCGCGCTGGATGTTCTCCAGCACCTGCGCCGGCTGCGCCTGATCGTGGATGGCGTCGAACACGGTGATGACGTCGTAGGCGTCCGTCTTGTTCAGATCGGCCAGGTTGTGGGCCTCGAAACCGGCATTGGTCAGGCCGAGGCGTGCCGCTTCCGCCACGCCGGCCGCGATGGCCTCTTCGGAGAAGTCGATACCGGTGAACCGGCTCGCCGGGAATGCCTGTGCCATCACGTTGATCGCGTGACCGCTGCCGCACCCGAAGTCGGCGACGTCGGCGCCGGAGCGCAATCGGTCCGGCAGGCCCTCGACCAACGGCAGCACGACGTCGACGAGCGCGATGTCGAACACCGCCGCGCTCTGCTCGGCCATCAGCGCGTGGAAGCGCGGGAACTCGCTATAGGGCAGCCCGCCACCCTCGCGGAAGCATCGGAGGATTTTCTGCTCGACTTCGGCGAGATGCGGAAGGAACAGGGCCACCAGGGCCAGGTTGTGCGGCCCGGCGGCGCGAGTCAGCACCGCGGCGCGGTGCGCGGGCAGCGTGTAGGTTCCGGCGCCGGCGTCGTAGTCGACGACGTGTCCGGTCGTCATGCCGCCCAACCACTCCCGGACGTAGCGCTCGTTGAGGCCCGCCGCGTCGGCGATCTGCGCGCTGGTGGCCGACCCCAGTCCGGCCATCGTGTCCAGCAGGCCGGTCTGATGCCCAATACTCAACAGGATTGCAAGGCTCGCACCGTCGATTGCCGAAACCATTCGTCCCGCAAAATCTTCGGTGGTCTCCAAAGAAGTCACGTCCACGGACGCTACACCCGCTCAATGTCGCGCCGGTTGACAAAGGCTGATGGGTGGACGCCCGGCCGCGCTGTGTATGGCCGTCGACAGTAGGTTGTAGGCCATGAGTCAGACAGTGCGCGGAGTCATTTCACGCAAGAAGGGCCAGCCCGTCGAACTGGTGGACATCGTCGTCCCGGACCCCGGGCCCGGAGAGGCACTGGTCGATGTCATCGCCTGCGGGGTGTGCCATACCGACCTGACTTACCGGGAAGGCGGCATCAACGACGAGTACCCGTTCCTGCTCGGCCACGAGGCCGCGGGCACGGTCGAGGCCGTCGGGCCGGGCGTGACGTCGGTGGCGCCGGGCGACTTCGTGATCCTGAACTGGCGCGCGGTCTGCGGCCAGTGCCGGGCCTGCAAGCGCGGCAAGACGCACCTGTGTTTCGACACGTTCAACGCCACCCAGAAGATGACACTGACCGACGGCACCGAGCTGACGCCCGCGCTGGGTATCGGGGCGTTCGCCGACAAGACGCTGGTGGCCGCCGGGCAATGCACCAAGGTCAATCCCGAGGCCGACCCGGCGGTCGCCGGGCTGCTGGGCTGCGGCGTGATGGCCGGCATCGGCGCCGCGATCAACACCGGTGCGGTCAACCGCGACGACACCGTGGCAGTGATCGGCTGCGGCGGTGTGGGTGACGCGGCGGTCGCCGGCGCGGCGCTGGTCGGCGCGAAGAAGATCATCGCCGTCGACACCGACAACACCAAGCTGGACTGGGCCCGCAAGTTCGGTGCCACCCACACGGTCAATGCCCGCGAACTCGACGCCGGAAAAGACTTGGTCGAAACCATCCAGAACCTCACCGACGGCTTCGGCGTCGACGTCGTCATCGACGCGGTCGGCCGGCCCGAGACCTGGAAGCAGGCCTTCTACGCCCGCGACCTCGCCGGAACCGTAGTGTTGGTGGGCGTGCCGACACCGGATATGAAGCTGGAAATGCCGCTGGTCGACTTTTTCTCGCGCGGTGGATCGCTGAAGTCGTCGTGGTACGGCGACTGCCTGCCCGAACGCGACTTCCCCACCCTGATCGATCTGTACCTGCAGGGCCGGCTCCCGCTGGAGAAGTTCGTCTCCGAACGCATCGGGCTGACCGACATCGAGGAGGCGTTCGACAAGATGCACGCCGGCAAGGTGCTGCGCTCGGTGGTGGTGTTGTAGTGGCCGGGATCGAACAGCTGGTCACGCACGGAACATTCGAACTCGATGGCGGCAGTTGGGAAGTCGACAACAACATCTGGATCGTCGGCGACGACTCCGACGTCGTGGTCTTCGACGCCGCCCACAGTGCGCAGCCGATCCTGGACGCCGTGCGAGGCCGCAACGTAGTCGCGGTGATGTGCACCCACGGCCACAACGACCACGTCACGGTGGCTCCCGAGCTGGGCGCGACGCTGGGCGCACCTGTGCTGCTGCATCCCGGCGACGAAGTGCTATGGCGAATGACCCACCCGGACAAAGACTTTCGTGCGTACGCCGACGGCGACACGCTGAGCGTGGCCGACACGAAGCTGCAGGCGCTGCACACCCCGGGCCACTCGCCGGGGTCGGTGTGCTGGTACGCACCGGAGCTGGGGGTGGTGTTCAGCGGCGACACGCTGTTCTCCGGTGGCCCGGGCGCGACGGGCCGTTCCTACTCCGACTTCCCGACCATCCTGAAGTCGATCAAGGAACGCCTGGGCGCGCTGCCCGGCGAGACCATCGTGCACACCGGCCACGGCGACAGCACCACCATCGGCGACGAGATCGTCCACTACGAGGAGTGGGTGGCGCGGGGCCACTGATTCTCAAGGTCGTTCAATGCCCTTCGAGGATCCGCTGCTTCTCGCTCTGGAACTCCTCTTCGGTCAGCGCGCCGGAATCCCTTAGTGACGCCAGCGTTTTGAGTCGCTCGACGCGAACCCCCTCGCCGCTGGGCTCGTAGGCCGCGCTCGGCGGCGCAACCTGATGCGCCCCCGCGACGAAAGCCGCGGCCACCTTGCGCCGGGTGCGCGACAACCACCACCCCGAGATGATCGAATCGAGCAGTCCCGCAACGAACATGGCCACGAACACCCACACCAGAAAGCCGTACGAACTGGAGTGGCCGAAGGCCAGTCGCGGCGCGATGAATCCGTTGACCTGGCCGTCGGTCGTGATGTTGTAGGTTCCCGCAACGGGGATCCGGGCCACCCACACCCGCATGTGCGCATCATTGTTGACAGTTGTTGTGCTACCGATACTTTCGGTCACCGACGGCTGCGCCACCCCGTCGGGAGGGGTGATCGTGACCCCGAGCGGCGGCACCGGCAGGCCGCCGCCGTCGGGACCGCTGATCACCACCGTGTGCAAGCTGACGGTGACCTCCCCGGCGGGCAGATACAAACTGCCACTGCCGGGGATGGCCACCTCACCGTAGGCGTTGTACTTGTCCAGGAAAAACGCGTTGAGCACCAGCGTGACGATGAAGCCGCCGACCGCCACGACCATCATCAGGACCGCAGTGGCCAGCGAAATCTTCGCAAGCCGTCTGCTGGTCATCCACGCAGTGTGACATTGCCAGTGACCCAGGGCCAGCGAAAGAGCACACTGATAGCCATGTCAAACGATCTCGTCGCCACCGTGCCGGACCTGTCCGGGAAGCTGGTCGTCATCACCGGAGCCAACAGCGGTCTGGGCTTCGGGTTGGCCAAGCGGCTGTCGGCCGCCGGCGCCGATGTGGTCATGGCCATCCGCAACCGGGCCAAGGGTGAGGCGGCGATCGAAGAGATCCGCCACAGCGTGCCCGACGCGAAGCTCACCATCAAATCCCTCGACCTGTCGTCGCTGGCGTCGGTCGCCGCGCTGGGCGAACAACTCAACGCCGAGGGCCGACCGATCGATATCTTGATCAACAACGCCGGGGTGATGACGCCACCGGAACGCGACACCACCGCCGACGGCTTCGAATTGCAGTTCGGCAGTAACCATCTCGGGCACTTCGCGCTGACCGGGCACGTGCTGCCGCTGCTGCGCGCCGCCCAGCGGTCCCGCGTGGTCTCGCTGAGCAGCCTCGCGGCCAGCCAAGCCGGCAAGATCCACTTCGACGACTTGCAGTTCGAAAAGTCCTACGCGGCCATGTCGGCCTACGGCCAGTCGAAGATCGCGGTGCTGATGTTCGCCCGCGAGCTGGACAAGCGCAGCCGCTCCGGCGGCTGGGGCATCGTCTCCACCGCGGCACACCCCGGCCTGACCAAGACCAACTTGCAAATCAGTGGGCCGTCGTACGGCCGCGAAAAGCCGGCACTGATGGAGCGCCTGTACAAGGCGTCGTGGCGTTTTACGCCGTTTCTGTGGCAGGAGATCGACGAGGGGATCCTGCCCGCCCTGTACGCGGCGGCCACCCCGCAGGCCGAGGGCGGCGAGTTCTACGGGCCCCGCGGCTTCATGGAACTCGCCGGCGGCGGCGTGAAAGTAGCCAAAACCCCCGCGAATGCCCGCAACGACGAGGACTGCCGACGGCTGTGGGAGGTCTCCGAGAAGCTCACCGGCGTCGCCTATCCGGCGACCAACTGACCACAGTCTGGGCCTCCGTCGACCGCCGGTCAGGCAAAAAGATTGCGGTAGCGAGAGTTTCGACACAGCTCGGCTAGGGGTAATCGAAATCGGACTGCAATTCAAATAGGGGGTAGGCGAATGAGCGTGCAGGACGACAAAGCAGCTGGTCAAGAAGCCGATCAGCAGGTCACCGAGAAGCCGGAGCCCGACGAGGACGACCAAAAAGCCGCCGCCGAGATGATGGTGGCCTACGAGGACCGACCCACGCTGGTGCTGCCGGGTTCGGGGGGAGCAATCTCGGGTACGGCGGTCAACGATTGGCTCGACGAGGACGGCAATCCCAAGTACGCCGACGGGTCGAACGACGAAATCGACCAAGAGCAGGTCGAAAAAGACAAGGCGTTGAACGTCGAACTCAAGAAGCTGGCGACCGAGGAAAACAAGGGCGAAAAGCGGCCCTGATAATCCCTACTGGCCAAATCCCGGAATTGGCAGGCTGATTCCGGGGATACGCGGAATAGGCGGAATCGCCGGGATCGGCGGGACCCGGGGCGCGGGCGCCGGAATCTGGGGCACCGGCGGCGGGGCCGGGGCCTCGACGGGCGGAGGCGCCGCGGGGACCGGCGTATCCACCGCCGCGGGCGCGGGCGTGTCGACTGCCGCGGGCGGGGGCGTGTCGACCGCTGCGGGGGCGGGCTGATCAGGAACCGCCGCCGGTGCCGGAGTCGCGGCCTGACCCGTGGGCGGCGCCTGGCTCGGTGGCGCGGGTTGCGCGGTCGCACCATTGGCGGGTGGCGCGGTCGCTGGAGTCGTCTTCACGCCGGAGTTCGGTGTCGGCGCCGGTTTGTCGTCGGAGAGCGCCATTGCCAACGCGATGCCGACCAGCAACACGGCGACGGCCGTGCTGATGATGAACATCCCGGGCAACCGGGACCAGGGCACGATCGGGCTCTTCTTCTCCCGACGTGGCGGCACGGAAGGCTGATCGAAGTTCAATGCCGGCCGCGCCGACGTATAACCTGACCCGCCAGCATGATTCGGGATCTGCCCACCGACGGCGGGCATCACCTGTGATTCGTCGCCGGCCTCCGACCACGCCAGCGCGGGCATCAGGCTCGAGATCGGCTCCGACGCGTGGGTCAGCACCGACTTGCGCTCTTCGACGGCCAACGGTGCCGCCGCGGCTGCTGCCGCCACGGCCGTCGCGGTCGCGCGCGAGGCGGCCGGGGTCAGCCGCGTCGCGCTGGTCTCCCCCGGTCCACGCGTCGCGCGTAGCGCCCCACCGATCGCCGGGGCCAGCTGCGGGCGCGGCATCGTCACCACGGGAACCCGCAGGTGTCCGGAGAGCATCGTGGTGACCGCCGGGATGTTCGCGCCACCGCCCACCGACACCACCGCGACCAGATCGCGAACTCCGTTGCGCGCCAGCGTTTCATCCAGGGCCGCCATGAAACCCGTCAGCGATGTACGGATCGCGTCGTCGAGTTCGTTTCTGGTGAGCCGGATTTCGCCGGGGATGCCCGGCAACCCCTCGGCCAGTGTGGCGACGGTGCTCGACGAGAGCTGCTCCTTGGCGGTGCGGCATCCGGTCCGCAGCCGGCTCAGCGGCCCGATGGCCGAGGTGCCGGACGGATCGAAGGAATCGGCGCTGGGCAGGTTGGCCAGGACGACCGTCAACAGCGCCTGATCGATCAGGTCGCCGGAGAAGTCGAGGTGCCGCGCGGTCGGGGCGAGCGGCTGGTAGTCGCCGGCGGCGTCCATCAGCGTGATGCTGCTGCCGCTGCCGCCGAAGTCGCAGACCGCCACGGTCCCGCGCGCCGGGATGCCCGGGTTGGCCCGCGCGGCGAACAGCGTCGCGGCCGCGTCGGGGATCAACGTCAGTGGACGGTCGCGGTTGGCCCATTCGGGCACCCGGCTCAGCGCGGAACCCAGCGCGTCCACCGACGTCGACGCCCAGTGCGCGGGGTGAGTCACCGCGACGTTTTCCGGCAGGCCGCCCCCGTTGGTGGCGGCGTAGGCCAGGGCACGCAGACCGTCGGCGGCCAGGACCTCGCTGCGATGTACCGTGCCGTCGGCGGCCACGATGCCGATCGGGTCGCCGACCCGATCCACGAAGTCGGTGATCACCAGGCCCGGCTGGTCCAGCCGGGGGTTCTCGCCGGGCACTCCGATCTCGGGCAGCCGCTCGCGAAAGAGCGTGATCACGGGCTTACGAGTGATGCCGTGGTCGGCGGTGACCGCGGCGAAGTTGGTGGCACCAATCGAGAGCCCCAGCGCGGGCGTAGCTCCGTCTGACATGGCCCCATTCCCCGTTATCCAGCGGAATGCCCCCGCATCCGCCGCCTATCCCCGATTTTGCCGGTTATACCTATAGCCAATCTCTGCGCTGGCTATGCGTGAGCTGTATAACGAATCGGGAACAGTATAAGCGCTGGTCACCGTATATTGCCGGCTCCGGCGATAAGCGGTAGATCCAGCGGGGTGACCCAGCCGGGCCGCAGCTCGTTGACCGCCGGCACCGCGTTCAGCGCGCGCAGCCCGGTGGCCAGGCATCCGGCCGCGGCCGCGTCCCGGCCGGAGCCGTCGGTGAACCGGAACGCGGTCTCCTGGAAGATGCTCGGCGTCCCCTCGATGTCGACCCGGTAGACGTCGTTGTCATGACCGGTCGGCCAGTCGGGGGCCGCGTCGAGGCCGATCCGGTTGACGTGCTCGAGCTGGATGCGGGTCTCGCCCTGGTAGACGCCGTTGATTGTGAATCGGACCGCGGCGACGTGGCCGGGCTTGATCACGCCCCGGGCGGAGTTGCGCTCGGTCGGCGTGACCCACTTGTCCCAGGTCGTGGTGATCTCGTCGAGCATGATCCCGGCGGCGTGCGCGATCATCGGGACGGTCGCACCCCAGGCGAAGATCAGCATGTCGCGGTCCTCGAGCATGGGCTTGAATTCGGGTTCGCGCCCGATCCCCATCTCGAACTCGTAGTCGCCCTCGTAGTTCGTGTAGTCGAGCAGTTCCGAGGCGCGCACGCGACGCACCTCGGAGGTCAGGCCCATCAGCGTCATCGGGAACAGGTCGTTGGCGAAGCCGGGGTCGATGCCGGTGGTGAAGCAGGACGACTCACCCAACTCGCAGGCCTCGGTGATGGGCTCGATCCAGTTCGGCGGGTTCAGGTGCATCGTCGGCCACACCCACGGCGTCATCGCCGTCGAACACACGTCGATGCCGGCCCGCAAGAAGGCGGTGATCAGCTTGATGTTCTCTTTGGCGTGCATGGCCGTCGGGCCGTAATGCACCAGCGCGTCGGGCTTCAACGCGATCAGCGCGTCGACGTCGTCGGTGGCCGTAACGCCGACCTTCTCCGACATCCCGCAGATATCGCCGACGTCGCGGCCGACCTTGTCCGGATTGCTGACCCCGACGCCCACCAACTCAAACAGCGGGTGCTTGACGATCTCGGGGATCACCATCCTGCCGACGAAGCCGGTACCAAACACCACCACACGCTTTGAGCCCGTCATGCCCAACCTTCCGTTCGCCAGCCCCCACTCGACTTCACACTAAGTTGCGACAGGTGTGCACCTAACATCCCACTGTGCGAACAGTGGGATCGCGATGAGCAGTACCGACCCGGTGGTCCGTAAGGGCCCGGCCTGGCTCACCAGGAATGTGTGGGTGCTGTCGCTGGTGTCGCTGCTGCAGGATGCGGCGAGCGAGCTGCTTTACCCGTTGCTGCCGATTTATTTGACGACCGTTTTGGGCGCGCCGCCAGCGGTGGTCGGGGCGGTGGAAGGCGCCGCGGAGGGCGCCGCGTCGATCACCAAGGTGGTGTCGGGCGCCTTAGGCGACCGGTTTTCCCGCCGGCCGCTCATCGCGACCGGATACGGGATGGCAGCACTAGGCAAGGTCTTCGTTGCCGTCGCCAGCGCGTGGCCCGGCGTGTTGGTCGGACGGGTTGTCGACCGTTTGGGCAAGGGACTGCGCGGCGCGCCGCGCGATGCGCTGCTGAGCGACGGGATCGATCCGGCCGAGCGTGGTCGGGTGTTCGGGTTCCACCGTGCGTTGGACACGCTCGGTGCGGTCATCGGGCCGTTGCTCGGGCTGGCCGGATATGAGCTGTTTCAGCATCGGATCGGCCCGGTGTTGTACCTGGCGGTGATTCCCGCTGTGCTCAGTGTGCTGGTGATCGCCTGGGTGCGTGAACGACCGCGAGACCTGCCGCGAGCCACCGGGGTGCGGGTGTTTTCGCAGACCCGTCTGCTGCCCCGCCGGTACTGGGCGGTGGTGTCCTTTCTGGTGGTGTTCAGCCTCGTCAACTTCCCTGACGCACTACTTCTGTTGCGGCTCAAGGAGATCGGCTTCTCGGTGGTCGCCGTCATTTTGGCCTACGTCGGCTACAACCTGGTCTACGCGGTGGCGAGTTTCCCGGCCGGGTGGATGGCGGACCGGTTCGGTCGTCCGGGCACTTACGGTATCGGGCTGGTGTTCTTCGCGATCGGGTATGTCGGCCTGGGCATTACCACGGACGCGGCGACCGCGTCGGGCCTGATCGTCGCCTACGGGCTGTTCACCGCCTGCTATGACGGCGTCGCGAAGGCCTGGATATCGACGCTTGTCGGGGAGGCACTGCAATCGAGCGCCCAGGGCGTCTTTCAGGGGCTGAGCGGGTGCGCGGTGCTGGCCGCGGGACTGTGGGCCGGATTCTTGTGGGGCACCGACGGCCGGGTGCCTTTGCTGATCTCGGGTGTCGTCGGGGCGGCGTGCACGGTTGTACTGCTGGGCGCCGTCGCCGTTCACCGGCGGCGCACCCGGCCGGTTTCCTGAACGCACCGCTTCCCTACCGTCGCTGGTGGTGACACGATGCATTTCATGAGAAAGCACCTCGCCGCACCATCGATGCTGCTGGCCGTCGGGATCGCATTCGCCAATGCCGGCGGCGTCGCGCAGGCGATACCCCAAATGCCCCAGGTCCGCTGCGAGGTCAATGGGCCCGCGGTCGCCCAGTTCATCTATTACCAAACCGACACCGGGCAGCTGCACCAGGTGAATGCGTCGCTGCCCTGGTCGACGGAGTTCACCGCGTTCGGCGGGCAGGTGTTCACGATCAGCGCCCAGGGGCCGGGGCCGATCTCCTGCAAGATTTTTATGGACGGCAACCTGGTCAGCGCCGCGACGGCGACGACGGGCGTGCCCGCGAGAACCGTTTGCGCGCACTGATGAGCCTCGACGCGGGCTTTGTGACGCGACCCAATGGGACGCCCCCGCCCGAGATCCCGCTCGCCGATATCCATCTCGAATCGCTCGACTTCTGGGTCCGTAACGACGACGTCCGCGACGCCGTGTTCGCCACCCTGCGCCGGGAGGCCCCGATCTCGTTCTGGCCGCCGATCGAGTACGAGGGATTCGAGACCGGCAACGGATATTGGGCGCTGACCAAGCTCGACGACGTCCACTTCGCCAGCCGTCATCCCGACATCTTCAGCTCCGCCAGCGGTATCACGGTCAACGACCAGACACCGGAATTGGCCGAGTACTTCGGCTCGATGATCGTGCTCGACGACCCGCGCCACCAGCGGTTGCGCTCGATCGTCAGCCGCGCGTTCACTCCGAAAGTGGTTGCCCGTATTGAGAATTCGGTCCGCGAGCGGGCTCATCGGCTGGTCACCTCGTTGAAGGCCTACCATCCCGACGGCGAGGCGGACCTGGTCACCGAGCTCGCCGGACCGCTGCCGCTGCAGGTGATCTGCGACATGATGGGCATCCCGGAGGAAGATCATCAGCGAATCTTCCACTGGACCAACGTGATTCTCGGGTTCGGCGACCCGGATCTGACGCTGGACTTCGAGGAGTTCATGCAGGTTTCGATGGACATCGGTGCCTACGCCGCGGCGCTGGCCGAAGATCGCCGGTCCAACCATCACGAAGATCTGACGACCGCCCTGGTCGAGGCCGAGGTCGACGGCGACCGGCTCACCTCCCAGGAGATCGCGTCGTTCTTCATCCTGCTGGTGGTGGCCGGCAACGAAACCACCCGCAATGCGATCAGCCACGGTGTGCTGGCCTTGTCCCACTTTCCCGAGCAGCGGGAGAAGTGGTGGTCGGACTTCGACGACCTGACTCCCACCGCGGTCGAGGAGATCATCCGGTGGGCCTCGCCGGTGATCTACATGCGCCGCACCCTGACCCAGGACTTCGAGTTGAGCGGTGTCGCGATGGCCGCCGGCGACAAGGTTGCGTTGTACTACAACTCGGCCAACCGCGACGAAACACGGTTCGACAATCCGTGGGCGTTCGACGTGGCGCGCAACCCCAATCCCCATCTGGGCTTCGGCGGCGGCGGCGCGCATTTCTGCTTGGGCGCCAACCTGGCTCGTCGCGAGATCCGGGTCGTCTTCGACGAACTGCGCCGCGAAATCCCGGACATCACGGTGACCGGTAAACCGGCACGGTTGCTGTCGCAATTCATCCACGGCATCAAGACCCTGCCGGCCGCCTGGACTCCGCCGCGGGGCTAGCTTCCCGGTACCGCATGCGCTATCACGCGGCCGCCGCGGCCCGGCTTACTCTGACCCCATGACAGCCCCCACGTTTCCCGCTCCGGAGGTCCTGGCCGCGCGCCAGAAACTCGTGCTCGACCACTTTCACGACGAGGTCCGCCAGGACTGGGACGACGTGCTGGCCACGTTCCCGCACCCGCACTACGAGCTGATCCCGCAGATGGTCATCCACGACGGAAACGACGCGGTGCGTGGCTACTACAACTACACGCACCGCGTTTCCCGATCAGGACCACGAGATCATCGCGCTGCGGCACAGCGCCGACGCGGTGATCGTCGAGTTCTGGTTGATGGGCACCCATCGGGGCTTCCTCGGCAAGGTTCCGCCACCGGCAGCCGGTTCCGGGTGCGCATGAACGCGTACTTCGTCTTCGACGACACCGAAACGCTTGTCTGCGAACGCATTTACTTCGACACGCTGACCATGATCAAACAGCTTCTCGGCGGGCTGGACATGAAGAAGCCGTCGAACTGGCTGCTGGCCGCACGCGCGGTGCGCGGGCTGCTGTCAATGGCCTCCGAAGGTCCGGACCCGGCGCTGACCAATACCGTGCCGCCGACGTTCCCGGAGGGCTAAACTCCTCCGCTAAGCGACATCCCGAGGAGGCCGCGATGCGGATGCGAAGCCTTCCTACGTTATGCGGCCTGGCGGCGGATTCGTTGCTCGCCGCGTGCGGTACCGACCCCGCCAAAAACACAATCACCCCGCACGCCACGGCAAGGCCATCCACGGCGGCGGCCGCAGCACTTGGCTCGCACGCCGAAAAATGGATCGACCTCCAAGTCGGCGATTGCGTCGCCGACCTTCCGCCGGCCGATCTCAGCCGGGTGACCATCACCGTCGTCGATTGCGCCACAGCGCATTTGGCCGAGACGTTCTTGCGCGCACCGATGGCCGTCGACACCGCGGTCTTCACCTTCGCCAACCGGGACTGCACCGCCGCGTTCGCTCCCTACACCGGCAAATCCCTGGACGGAAGCGGCTTTTCGATCACCTATCTGATCGACTCGAACCAGGATCGCACCGGTGCCGATCCGACCCCGAGCACGCTGATCTGCCTGTTGCAATCTGCCACCGGTCAGCCGCTGACCGGATCAGCACGCCGTTAAGACGGCCACCACACACCGAGCTGGTCGGCGAGGTCGAGGAAGTCCGACGCGTTGATGTCGAACTCGTCCGAATACTCCACGTCGGCATCGCCTCCGACCCCGAACTCCAGCGGGCGCGCAATGAACGCCGTGCGAAAGCCGAGCTGAGAAGCCGCGCGGATGTCGTACTTGTGGCTTGCCACCATCATGATCTCGGCGGGATCCAGACCCAGGTAGGTCGCGGCCATCCGATAGATCGTCGGGTCCGGCTTGAACACCCCGGCCATCTCCGCGGCGAAGATCGCGTCCCACGGCAATCGTGCTCGTTTGGACAGGTTGATGACCGCGGACACGTCGGCGTTCGACAGCGTCGCCAAGGTGAATTCGCTCTTGAGCCAGGACAGCCCGGGGGCGACATCGGGCCAGGGCTCGAGTCGTTGCCAGGCCAGCGTGAGCTCTTCGCGCTCGGCATCGCTGAAGCCGCCGATGCCGCACTCCTCCAGCAACGTCTCCAAGGCAAAGCGGTACACCGAGTGCACCGATACCCATCCGCTCTGTCGACTCCGCGCGGCCTCCAATGCGGCGAAATAACCCGCGCGCCAACGCCGAACCAGGTCGGGCCAATCGGCATCCGGGTGACGCCCGGCGCTGATCCGCTCCGCCTCGTCGCAGACCGTCGAGAAGAAATCCGTCGCGGTGCCCTGCACGTCGAACAGCAACGCCTTAACCACAACCTTCATGATGCCGTCAGGTTCTGGGCAGCGGCATGGCGGCGCCACGTCGTGAGTTAAAATCAGAGCTATCTAAATTATTTTCTCGACACGCCTTGTGAGGTATCCGTGCCAGACAACGCCATCGCGCCGACTGGCGAACGTCACGCCGACAGCACCGAAGAGATCGAACCCGACTACCGGTTCACGATGGCCAACGAGCGGACCTTCCTATCCTGGCAGCGCACCGCGCTGGGGCTGCTCGCTGCGGCGGTCGCCCTGGTGCAGCTCGTCCCGGAGATGACGGTCCCCGGCGCCCGGCGGCTGCTCGGTCTCGCCCTGGTGGTCCTCGCTCTCCTCACCAGCGGGATGGGGCTGCTGCGCTGGCAGCAGGCCGATCATGCGATGCGCCGAGGGGACGCGTTGCCCCGGCACCCGTCACCGGCCTACCTCGCGGTGGGTCTCAGCATCGTCGGTCTGGTCGCGCTGGCGTTGATCATCCTCAAGGTGGTCTCGGCTTGACCCAGGCGGCGGCGCACGGCAACCCGATCGGCGGGCTTCAGCCCGAACGCACGGTACTCGCCTGGAGCCGGACGTCGTTCGCGTTTCTGGCCAACGGCGTACTGCTGGCGATCAGGGAAATCCACAGCGCCCACGGGTGGGCACCGTTGGTCCCGGCGGGTGTGGCGCTCCTCGCGGCGTTGTGTACCTACGTGATCGCGTTTCGGCGGCAGGCGATACTGCAGCGGCGGCCACTTCCGGCGCACATCAGCCCTCGTCGCCCCGTGTACATCATCGGGATAGCCACCATGATGCTGATCGCCATGGCCACAGCAGCGCAGCTGGTGTAAACCCTGCGCGTACACTGCCACCAAACCTGCTGTTTACCACGACGTTTCGCTGTAGCGCTGCGGATGCGACTCGCAGAACAGCCCCCTACAATCGGCGTGCCGCTTGAAGCCGTGCTGCCACCGATCCCGATTGGCCGACGGATGTCCCCAAAGAGGCCGTCCCGGGCTGAGTTTCAGTGGCCGTTCAGAAAAGCGACGATCCCCTGCGTGACGGCCGCGGCGTACTTCGCCCGGCCGCCCACGCTTTGCATCAGCGCCGCTTCCTGCGCGTTTCTCATGTTGCCGAGTTCGACGAGCACCGCCGGGTACTGCGCCAGGTTCAGGCCGGCGAGGTCGGCGCGCCCATAGAGACCATCCGACCCGACGTAGGTGGACTGGTGAAAACCAGCCTGCACCAGGGCATCACGCATTGTGCGTGCCAACTGCACGGCCGGGCCCGCCTGAACATCGTTGAGCGGCGGGCTCGAGTAGTTGACATGGAATCCGCTGCCGGACGGCGGGCCACCGTCGGCATGAATGCTCACGATCGCGTCGGGATGCATCGCGTTGGCCTGTGCGGCACGCGCGTCGACGCACGGACCAACAGAACTGTCGTTGTCGCGAGACAGCGCGGTGTTGACCCCCATCTGCCGCAGCGATTCACTGATCAGACCGACGACGGCCCAATTGAACGCGTGCTCCGGGTAGCCGTCGTTGGTTGCCGCTCCCGACGTTTGGCACGCCTTGGTGCCGCCCCGGCCATTCGGAACCTGCTGGTTTATCGACGCGTCATTCACGGCGTTGTGGCCCGCGTCCAGGAAGACCGAAGCACCGGCGAGGTCGGCGGAAGCAGGCGAGGCAACAAGCGTTGTCACACCGACGATCGCGGGCCCGAAGCCGGCAAGTTTCAAGACCTGGCGTCTGGAAACAGATTTCGGCCGGCCGATCGCTCGTGGCGCAGGCGGATCGCTCACCGCGCGATGGTAACAATCCCTCTGTATGCTCAGGATCAAGCCGATTGATTTGTAAAGGCACGACATCGGGACCGGCCAGCAGTCCTTCGGTATTGACCGGGGATATATCAGGCCAAATAAGACCACGGCAGTCTTCTGCGTGTCGCTTTTGTGGTCACTGGCAGCGGTGGTGAACTGGTCTTGGAACTCAAAGGTTTGGGATGGACACCGATGGGCAAATATCTCGGCATGATTGCCGGTCACATCAATCGATTCGTCAAACCCACCGCAATAGCAGCCGTGGGCCTTGGCACTAGTTTCCTTGTCTCCCCTACTCCCTCGGCATCGGCCGAGCCATGCCCCGACGTTCAAGTGGTGTACGCGCGTGGCACCGGCGAGCCGCCTGGCATCGGCGCGACCGGGCAGGCCTTCGTCGATAACCTGCGTGGGCGCGAAGCCGGAAAGTCCGTCGACGTCTATGCCGTCAACTACCCCGCCAGTGATGAGTGGTCCACCGGGCTCGACGGCATTCGCGACGCCGGCGCTCACGTGGTGTCGATGGCGGGCAGCTGCCCCAAGACCAAGATGGTGCTCAGCGGCTTCTCCCAGGGCGCGGCCGTGATGGGTTTCGTCACCTCGGCGGCCGTGCCCGACGGGGTCGACCCGGCGACCGTGCCCAAGCCATTGTCACCCGACATCGCCGATCACGTCGCGGCGGTGGTGCTCTTCGGAACGCCTAACACGCGGGCCATGAACTTCCTTGGCCAACCTCAGGTAGTCATCGGCCCGACGTATGCCGCCAAGACCATCAAGGTCTGCGCCACCGACGACCCGGTGTGTTCGGACGGAATGGACTTCGCCGCCCACAACACCTACGCCGACGGCGGCGCCTATATCGACAAGGGCGCATCCTTTGCGGCGGCCCGGATCGACGCGGCCCCCGGCGGACCGGCGGTAGTGGTGCACTCGCCCACCGGCGGCGGCTTCGGCAACTAAAAACCTCTCAGCGGGCCACGGCGAAGTCCCCCTTCGCCGTGGTCCGTTTGTGTTGTGCTGTAGCAGAACGATTTTGATGCGAGCCTCACGTTTGCGGTCGGCAGTCCGATGCCGGCCGCGAAGGTCAACTCCGCGCGCAGCCTGACGTCGTCGTGGCTGAACCCGCAGTCGCCGTGTCCTTTGCGACCGAACGCAGTAGGCGGCGGTCCGCGTCGCGGATGTTGGCGGCGACGGCCTCGTCGGTGCAGCCAGTCGTCGGCCGACAGGCGCGGCGAGGGCTTACGCGCTGCCAGGTCGCGCGACGTTACGGGCAATCAGGCCCCCGTCGTTACACTTGTGCAAAACTAGTCCGGCGCGTGAATGGGCAGCGTCGGCAGCCGCGCGGTTTCGTCGAGGTCGACGTCGAGCGCGTTGAGCATCAGCGCCAGCCCCGTGTAGCGGGCGATGACCATCAATATTTCCACGGTGGCCTCCGACCCGAGCGCCTCGCGCACCTGAACCACCAGCTGCGCCGCCACATTGTGAGTGGAGACAAGCTCGGTTGTCAGCCGCAAAACCGCGAGCTCGGTGGCGTCGAAATGGCCTGTTTGCCAATCGGACTCGGTGGTGACTGCGCTGATCTCATCGGCGCTGACACCGGCCGTCAGGGCGACGTCGCGGTGCTGGCCGAGCTCGTAGGCGCTGTCCATCAGGAAGGCGGTGCGCAGCGTCACCAGTTCGCGCAGCCGCCTGGTCAGCACCGGGCTGGTCAGACCGCCGCGACCGGCCAGCATCCAGCCGGTGTAGACGTTCTCGGCGTTCGCCATCGTGCGGTAGACGTTGAGATTGCCGCGCTCCCTCGTTAATTCGCGGGCCTGCTCGGTCATGTCTTCGAGGCGGCGGTACGGAATGCGAGTCATGCCTGAAACCTTGCGGTGTCGTCGATCTCCAGGTCGGCCGCGTTGAGCACCAGGGCCAGCCCGTAGTAGCAGCTGACGATCATCAGCAATTCGGTGAGCGCCGCGTCGCCGAAGACGGCCTGCGCGGTGGCGAAGGACTCGTCGCCGAGATGGTGGGTGGTGCACAACTCGTCGACGACGGCCAGCGCCGCGCGTTCGTCCGCGTCGAAGCCGGCGCCGTCGAGATTGCCGGTCGCCAGCGCGTCGAGCTGCTGGTCAGTGAGCCCGGCGGCTTTTCCGAGCCGCACGTGCTGGCCAAGCTCATACGCCGAGCCCTGCAGATGAGCCACCCTTAAGACGACCACTTCCCGCATCCGCGCGCTGAAGGTCGGGCTGGCGAACAGCTCGTCAACCATCTGGGTCCATCCGGGAAACACGTTGGGCGCGTTGGCCAGTAGCCGAAAGACATTGAGGTTGCCACGACGGGCCGACCACTCGCGGATGTGCTCGGGTTGCTGCTCGAGGTCGACGAGCGGGATGCGTGTCATGGTCGCAATCCTTTCACTCTGCGGCCAGCGTGAACGTCCAGTCCAGCGTGACGAAGGGTTCGTCGACTGGTGTTCCGTCCGGCGCGACGCCCGGTTCGTGGTGCACGAAGTCGGCCTGCAGCGAGTCCTGGTCGGCGAAGACGGCGTCGCGTCCAATGTAGGGGTCGTCTTTGAGAAATAGCTGGGTGATCAGTGAGTGGTAGCCGTCGGCGTGGAACCAGAAGTGCACGTGCTGGGGGCGCATCACGGATCGGTTGGCGGCGCGCATGATCTCCCCACACGGGCCGTCGGTGGGCACCGGGTAGTAGCGCGGTGTGATGGAGCGGTACCAGAAGCGCCCGCCCTCGTCGGTGGTCAGCAGCGCGCGCATGGCGAATTCGTTGTGCAGCTGCTCTGTTTGCTGAACGTCGTAGCACCCTTCACCGTCGCTATGCCAGGTGTCGACGTGGGCACCTTTGATGGGCTCGCCCTTCTCGTTGACGACCCGGCCGGTGACGAACATCGGGGTTCCCGCAACGCCATTGGAGATGTCGTCTCCGTTGTTCGCCGTCGGACGGCCTTCGACATAGAACGGGCCGAGCAGGGCGGAGTCGGTGGCTGAGCCCCCGGGGTTCTCGTTCATCGTGTCCAGCAGCATCGACAGGCCGAGGATGTCGGAGGCCAGCACCACTTCCTGGCGCGTCGGGCTGGAGATCTTGCCGAGCCGTTCGATGAAGTCCATTGCGGTGAACTATTCGTCGCCGGTTAGCCGCACCTCGCGGGCGAAGTCATGGATGTGCTGCACCATGCTGACCATCAATTGCTTGAAGCGCTCATCGGTGGAGGTGTCGAAGGTCTTTTGCACGGCCTCGGTAATCGTGTGTTCGGTCAGGTTGGTGGACATGGGTGTGCCTTTCAGGGGTTGATCACCACGCGGCCGGCGATTCGGCCGCCGACCGCTTCGTACGCGGCTGCGCTTTGGTCGAGGGGGTAGCGGGCGGCGATGGGCAGTGGCCGGAACTCGCCGGATTCGAAGTGGGGCAACATCTTCTGCAATAGTCGCGCGGAGTCTGTGACGCCGAGTTTACCGGTGTCCACACCGAAGATGCGGGTTTCGTTGCGGTACAGCGCTTTTATGTCGATCGTGACTTCTGGCGAACCGGTGGTGCTGATGACGACGAGCCGGCCGCGGTGCGCGAGCGACGCCAGTGCCGCGTTTGTGGTGACACCGCCGACGGCGTCGTACACGACCTCGACACCTTTGCCGTCGGTGAGTCGTCTGACCTCGGAGGCGACGTCGGGGCCGAGGGTGACAAATTCGTCGATGGCGTTGGCGGCGGGTGTTTCCGGTTCGGGTTTGCGACGGCCCACGCCGATCACTCGGGCGCCCAGCCCGTGCGCGATCTGCGCGACCGCACCGCCCACTCCCCCGGAGATACCGAAGATTGCGATCGTTTCGCCGGCCGCGAGTTGCGCCGTCTCGACCGCGCCGTACCAGGCGGTCACGAAGTTGACGCCGACGGTCGCGGCCTCGTCGAAGGTCAGTTTTTCCGGTTGGCGTGCCAGTGCTTCGACGGGCACCGTGATGAGCTCGGCGTGCGAGCCGTCGCGGTTGAAGCCGACGTCCCCGCCGGTGCCCCACACTCTTGCGCCTTCCCATTCGGGTGGACCATCGACGACGACGCCGGCGAAGTCCCGTCCGGGGGTGCGCGGCAGCACGGTCCAGTCCATCAGGCCGGCAACGTTTTTCACGTCGGACGGGTTGACCGATGCCGCTTCGACGCGGATCACCGCGTCCTGTTCCGCTGCGTTCGGATCTGGCAGATCTTCGATGTGCAGGACGGTGGGGTCACCGAACGTGTCAAAGCGCAAGGCTCGCATGGCTGTTCCTCCGGGAGGTGATGGTCACTTTAGCTGTCGAGTTGGGTGCCGTGCCGGGCTCGTGGGGTGCGGACCCGGCCCGGAATGGGTCGTTTCCCCTGACCGTTGCGCGGCTCGCGGTTTGCCGGGCGTCGGGTGGCGACACAACGGCCAGCTTGGCCAGGCTGTTCCGAGTCATCGTGTCCTCCCATCAACTGGTTCAAGACAACACCTCGCGACTGATCTATTCCAACGCTGAAGATCGATCAAAACGATCGCTGCTCGCGATAGATTGTCTGGATGGAGTTGCGGCAGCTGGAGTACTTCGTCGCGGTGGCCGCGGAGCTCAACTTCTCGCGGGCGGCCCAGCGGATCCATGTCGTGCAGTCCGCGCTGTCGGCATCGGTGGCCAGGCTGGAAAAGGAACTGGGTGTCGAGCTGTTCGACCGGTCCAAGCGCCAAATCGTGCTCACACCTCCCGGCGAGGTCTTCCTGCAGCATGCCCGCGACGTCATCCACACCGCGCAGCGCGCGCAGGCGTCGGTGGCGGACTACCGCGATCAGCTGACCGGCACCGTCACGCTGGGCACGCTGATGTCCTGGGGTGGGCTGAATCTCGCGGCGGTGCTCGAAGAGTTCCGTCGCCTGCACCCGTTGGTGTCGGTTCAGCTGCGCCAAAGCCTCACCGGGTCGGCCGGCCATCTCGACGCGATCGCCGACGGCAAGATGGACCTCGCGCTGGTATCCCTGTCCTCATCGCCGTCGCGGTTGGTTGCGGTCCGCGAATTGACGCATGAGCCGATGGTTTTCGTTTGCGAATCCAGCCATGCGTTGGCGCGTCGTCGCCATGTCTCTTTGGGGAATCTCGACGGGCTGGACTTCATTAACTTCCCGCGCGGGTGGGGAATCCGCCAGCGCCTCGACGCGGGTTTCGCCGAGGCGGGCGTGCATCCGACGAGCGCCTACGAAGTCGCCGACTACGCGATCGCCGCTGAGCTGGTGCGACACCGGCTGGCCGCAACCGTGCTGCCGATCAGTGCGGCCGAGCGGTTCCCCGACCTACGCACGATTCCGTTGAGCCCGTCGCTGACCTGGACGCTGTATCTGGCCTCAGCGGCGTCCCAAACCGGCGGCGCCGTAAAGGCTCTCGTCGACACGATTACGCGGTATGTCGAGAACTGACTTTCATTGCGCTGCAAGGGATCTGTGCCGGTCTCGTCGTCCAAGTCGGGGTGGCGCGCCGGTGGTGCGCATGTCGGCGCGGATCGCGGTGAGGGCGTTGCCGAGGTCGTCGGGGTGGCGGGCCGGTAGTGCGGGCCTGGTTGCCAGCGTTGAATTTCACGATGCAGTATCGCGAATTTCTTGACGCCCCAACCCGTTTAAGCTTTGATCCGGTGCTGGTCATGACCGGCGGCGGTGAGCTACCTAGTTGGTTGTTGGTGGCGGTTGGGGTTGGAAAGGTTGGTACCACCACCATTGGGCGCGTTCCCCGGTGGGCCCGGGGCAGGGTGGGACATCGGGCGGGGCATGGGTGGGCGGCCGTGCCAGCGACCCTGGGCGCAGCGGTCGGCCGTCCTCGTCGGTAACGGTGAGATCGTCTGCGGGTCCGCTGATGGTGATGACGCCCCGGTGGTGCAACCGATGGTGGTACGCGCACACCAAGACCAGGTTGGACAACTCGGTGGGACCGCCGTCTTCCCAATGGCGGATGTGGTGTGCGTGCAGACCGCGGGTGGCCCCACAGCCGGGAACCGCACACGTTTGGTCGCGGTGCTCGAGGGCGCGGCGGAGCCGCCGGTTGATCAACCGCGTCGTGCGCCCGGCGCCGATGACCTCGCCATCCCGTTCGAACCACACCTCACAGGTGGCATCACAGGTGAGGTACTGGCGTTCGGCGTCGGTGAGCAGCGGACCCAGATGCAGCGCCGCCGTGCGCTGCGCCACATCGACGTGCACGACCACGGTGGTGTGCTGCCCGTGCGGGCGCCGCCAGTGTCGTGGTCCCGCTTCCACTCGGCGATCAGCGCATCACGATGAGACGCCAGTGCCGCGTCGAACTTCGCCGCGTCCGGGTGCGCAAGTTTGATCCGCCAGCACGTGAACTCCTCGTCAGAGGTCTGGGTGATCGAGGCCTGCGGCTGCGGCCAAGCGGGTTCGGGTGCGGGGCGCGGTTCCAGCTTGACCGCGGTGCGCAACTGGCTGACGGTGGCAACGCTGGCCAACGCCGCGTAATGCTCATCAGAGCCGTCGCTCGCTCGGGCCGCGATCACCCCGACCGATCCAGTGACAGCCGACCCTCCCGCATCCCCTGCGTGCAGCGGGGAAACTCCTCCCAGCGGCGCGCCACCGTGGCGATCGTATGGGCATTGCCCGAGGAAGAACCCAGCTTCCACCCCAGCAACGCCGCCACCGACCGCGCCCCCGTCATCCCACACAACCCGTCACGATCGATCTCGGCGGCGATCTCCACAATGCGCCCATCAACCGCATTACGCTGACCAGCCAACTCCGCCAACTCATCGAACAACACCTCAAGCCGCTCCTTAGGGCTCACCGCCGCGGGAACCGATGTGGTCGAAGACATAACAAGATCTTCGCAACCGGGGCCGACAAATTTCGGCCGCTCAACTCCACGCCGGGCACGCCTCGCGTCCGTATCCACAGTCACGAGTTTGTCCACAGACTCTGCCGACCATCGACCGTGGTTGGCGGTGGCTCGTCGCAACCACCGCCAATCCGAAATCGTCAGCCCGCCGCTGTATCTGGCCTCCGCGCAGTCTCAAACCGGCGGCGCCGTGCCGACACTTGCGGACACCATCAGCCGTTACGTCGATTGCTGAAAGCTATTGTGCCGCACGCGCTCTGCGGCGGACACCGTCGTCGAAGTCGGCATCTAGTGCCGCGTAGGCGCCCGCATACTTCTGGGTGAGGCGGGCCCGGTCGGACTCGGGCAGCGTGGCCAGGCGATCGGGATCGGTGTTGTCGGCCAGGTCCGCGAGCGGTTGGGTGCTCGCTAATGCGCTGGTAGTAGGTGGCGGACGGCTGGTCGTCGCGGCGGGTGAGCAGCTCGATCGCATCGATCGCTTGGGCGGGGATACCGCGCTCGGCTAGTTCGGCCGCGTCGATGGCGGTGTCCTCGATGACGTCGTGAAGCAATGCCGCGACGACGGCGTCGGTGTTGGCGGGATCGACGTAGGACGCCACCCTGCGGACGTGTCCGACATAAGGCATGCCCGCCTTGTCGACCTGGCCCGCATGCGCCTCGGCCGCAATTGCGTCTGCCACAGCTATGGGGTCCAACGCGCCCGTCCTTTCACTCGCCGGGGTGGACGCCTTCCGACTTCAGGATGTCGACAACATCAATCGCCGCTAGATCATCGTCGGCGGAATCGACATTAATTGCGATGGGCTCGGTTTCGCCGCCCTTTTCGCACAAGAAGCGCTCGCGGTACGCCCAATACGCAGCATCGGCAATCGCGTTGACCGTCTTCCAGTTCAAGGCCGCGCCGATACCGACTCCGACGACGGGCAGCAGCTGCAAGATCCTCTTGTTCATCAACTTCTGGCTGAACTCAACGGCGAAGCGTTGAGCAACTTTGTCGAACTCCTGCTGGTCGAGCTGATACCAAGCCTCATTTTCATTGAGTCTTTCTGTCAATGCTGTGAGCTGTTGGTAGGCAGCGGCTTTTGCCGATGCCGTCGTTGCCAGGGCTAGCCCGATGACTTGCATCATGAAGATCTCCTCGGCGGGATCACGCGGGTCGTAGCCGTAATAGAGGGCATCCCGCGCCACGACGCCGGTGCAAGCGGTCAAAAGCGCGGCGGCATCGACACCCATCGCAGCAACGACGGTACCGAGTCCCGGTGCGGCTGAGACTCCGCCAGTTGCGACCGAACCGGCAGTTGCCACTACCTCGCCGCTGTTGATGGCAAGGCCGGCTGCCGCACCTTCTGCCGCTGCGGATAGCGAGTAGGCGTGATGCAAGAGCGTGAATGACGCCACCTCGTCCACGGTTTTCAGGTCGAGCTTCCTGATGTCTTCGATGTGATCTACGGCGTGACCATTTTTCGCATAGGCACCGATTACTTGAGCGTCAGACGTTGACTCGTCCTGCTCATGACTTTGCCCGCGCCCGCCGCCGCTCCGTCGAACAGTGCAGTGCCTTGGTCTTTCGCCTCGCGAAGGCCGGGCAGCTTCAGCACCTGGCCCGCCAGCCCCGAGCTCAATCCACTTACCGTGAAGGGAATTAATCGACGCGACGACCGCTTAAGGGTTCGCTTTTTGTGCGCGTTGACCCTCTTGAGCTGTTCTTGCTCGTACTCAGATAACGCCACCCGATGCTCCCGACGTAAATGTGCCCAGGGACATCTTCCCCTCGCTCAGCCCCAAAGGCATGCGCAGAGTCACAGCCTGTGGCATGTGCGCATTGAGCAGGTACAAGGCTTCTTGGGCAAACGTCTGCGTACCCAACCCTCGCGGCGGATACTGGCTTCGACGAAGAAGGGAAGATGCGGTGAAGTCGCTCGTCGGCGAGACGTTCGGTAAGTACGAAATTAGGCGCCTGCTCGGAAAAGGCGGGATGGGCGAGGTCTACGAGGCTTACGACGCCGAAAAGGGTAGGACCGTCGCACTGAAGCTACTCAAGGAACAATACGCAGAAGATGGGGCATTTCGCGCCCGGTTCTTGCGTGAGTCGCGTGCCGCCGCAGTTCTTCAAGAGCCACACGTGATCCCCATCCATGATTGGGGCGAAATCGACAACGTTCTCTACATCGACGTGCGACTCGTCCAAGGTGAAACACTATTTGACTTGCTCAAAAGAAGGGCGATCGACCCGGACCGTGCAGTAGCCATCATTGGGCAGATCGGGGCGGCCTTGGATGCGGCTCATGCCCAAGGGCTTATCCATCGCGACGTGAAGCCGCAGAACATTATCGTGACACCGGATGACTTCGCATACTTGGTGGACTTTGGTATCGCAGAGACCACGGGCGAGACTCGTCTGACGATGGCGGGCTATCAAGTTGGCAGCTTTGACTACATGGCTCCCGAACGATTCGGCGATACGGAAGCCACCCCTGCCGTCGACGTCTACTCGCTGGCCTGCGTGCTCTACGAGGCGCTGACAGGCGCCAAACCGTTTCCAGTGCACAGCGCAGAACAAATCATTGGCGCTCACCTGGCATCCCAACCCCCGCGCCCCAGCGCAGTAAATACGCGCATTCCCGCGTCCTTCGACGAGGTCATCGGGCGTGGCATGGCAAAACACCCCAACGATCGCTACGGGAGTGCCGGAGCATTGGGACGCGCAGCAAAGCGCGCACTTTCAGTAGAACCTGCCCTGTCCCAGCCGGATACGCTCCTCGCGCCACGGCACGTCGCCGGGCCACCCAGCTTCCCTCCGTTTATCGCTCAATATGGTCCTCGTGCAACAGGTCCCACCATTGCGAACACGGGTGATAGCGGGCGCTCAAGACACCTAATCGTCGTTACCGCTATCGGAATCGCCGCAGCACTTGTAGTGGGCGGAGTTGGAGTGGCCATCGGTCTCCTTGCCAATCGAAATTCCAGTTCGGAGCCAGCAACGTCGTCACTTGTCCCCTACTCCAACCCAGTGCCAACGGCGTACGACACGGCATCGCCTTCGACATCGCGCACGGCCCAAGCGACCACCACGGCGACGTCTGCGTCCAAAGAACCCGCACAGCAACTGCGACAAATCGCCAATGACGATCACTCATCCGTATACACAAATCTTGCTGACCGCTGGGTCCCTCAACTTAGCTCGAAGCGTCCCGGGGTCGTCGACAACGGCGTCGTGTGGGACAACGCTATGACGCTTCAGGAACACTTGCAGCTCCGACAGCACTACCCAGGTGTGAAATTGCTCTGGTCGGGCGACTGGTCGACGTTTTCTGGACCTGACTTCTGGGTCACCGTGGCGGGCATTACATTTCAGGACTCCGCTGGTGCGCTGACATGGTGCAGAAGCCAGGGATTTGATCGGGACCACTGCGCCGCTAAAATCATCAGCACAACGCATGCTGTCGCGGGTAGTACCGCATACAACTGATCCACTGGCTGCAAATGGCGATACTGCAGTCCCACGCCGTATTGGGTCGAAGAGCTGTAGAACCGCCTACGATCGGGCTGTGGTAGTTCCTGGTGACGTCGTTTCCTACTTGGACATGTGCCGCGAGGAAGGGATCAGTTTGCAGCGCGGTATGAATTACCGCAGCGAAAGACCTAGCGTGGCTTTAATGAGCCGCCGACCGGGCGCACCTTACGACGATCGCGTCGAGAAAGATGGCCGAGTTCTTATCTACGAAGGCCACGACGCTCCGCAGATCAAAGGCGGTCCGGACCCCAAGACTCTGGACCAGCCTGAAAGAACGCCGCGTGGTGCGCTGACGCAGAACGGTTTGTTCCTGCAAGCCGCCAGTCGCCACCGGGAAGCAGGGGCGTCCGCTGAGCACGTTCGGGTGTACGAGAAGATCCGCACTGGCATCTGGACCTTCAACGGAACGTTCCGCCTTATCGACGCCTGGCGGGAGCAATCGAACCAACGAATGGTCTTCAAATTCCGCCTCGAGATAGATCCAACCGCGACTCCAATTACCGATTCACGAGAGCCGGTGCTCGAGCAGAACCGAGTCATTCCAACCACCGTGAAACTGACAGTGTGGCAGCGCGATAAGGGCAAGTGCGTCAGATGTGGAAGCAATGACAACTTGCACTTCGATCACGTTATCCCCTACTCACTCGGAGGGTCATCCCTCGTCGAGAGCAACATCCAATTGCTATGCGCGCGGCACAATCTGGCGAAGCATGACAGGATCGAATAACCCCGATGGGTATTCGTCGCGGCGTTAACGGCGGTCAACGGCCGACGCCCGCGTGGGCTAACAAATATCAAGTTTTGTGGATCTCGTCCGGAGGCATCGAATCTAGCCTAGTGTTGCGCGCGCACACCGTGCATAGACGCGTAACAGGGAGACAGCAATGAGTTGCCCCGGCATTCTCGCTTCAATCGCTGCAGCAGTTGCGATATACATGACCCCGTCAATCACGGCGGAACCGCTATCGCCGACGAACGATCAAACGCTGGATGCAATCGCGAATTCACAAGCTCGATACCTTGAATGTCCGACTGGCACGTATCAAGGCACTAGTGGCAACTGCGTTCCGAGTCCAGACAGCTCGTGTTCAGTCGCGACAGCTGTTTGCAAAGATGGTTCGTGCTCCCATAGCGAGCACCGGAGTGGTACCTGCTCTAGCCACGGCGGAGTTGGCCAATGGTGTCCGTGCAACGTCGCGTCTGAGCAGTCAGTAGTTGTATCAGGCCCTGGCGATGGCGAAGAATATGAGGCGCGATGACAGCAGGTCGCTCAAGTCCCGAATGCTGGGCACGGAAACATCACGGAACTGACGAAGTGACCCCGCCCGTGCAGGACTGCGTCGAAGATCGATTCAACGAGGCCCGCGGGAAGACTGGTGTAATGCGATCACAACGCATTACCGGCTACGGCCGCGGCGGCAGCGCCGCTAGCCATCCATCGGTCACCAGCTCGATGAGTTGGCCGTCTGGGTCGCGGATGATGCCCATCGCTTCCGACACCGCCGCATCGACCACCGACCCCCCGAACTCCGGAACCTTCTCGAGGACACGAGGAAGATAAGACACCGACAGCGAAATATGCGTAAGCCCAACCTCATCCATGACCCGTGTCGCCCCAGCATGCACTTCGCGCTTCGAGTAGTCGAGGAGTTCGAGCACAAAGCCGTCCTTCACCAAATATGTTGCCTTCACCCCGAGCGGCTCGGGAAGCTGCACCACCTGGGCCGTCGTGTTGTCCGGTGGTTCGAGCTCCCACCAGTACTGGAAACCGAGTACTTTCTTGTAGAACCGCCGGGACCGCTCGGTATCCCTGACGCACAAGCCCACATGATTGAAAACCGTTCGATGATCAGTCATGGCTCCTACTTCAGTTGCGGCTCCAAAAGCTTAATAATGCAAAGATAGCCAGAAAGCAATCAACGACCAGCCGCAAAGACGTCGCGCACGATGCGATCGTCGACTTCGACCATCACTCCGACGAGTTCAACGAAAACCACGACACCATCAACGCCGACTTGAGGCAGAAATGCCCCGTCGCGTGGAACAGCAGATACGACGGGTTTTGGTATCTCAGCAGCTACGACGCCGTCAGCCAAACCGCCCGAGACGACGCTACGTTCTCCCACAAGTACGAGCCCGGCGCCGCCAACGGCATGAACTACCAAGGCGAGATGGGCGTCCCGCGCCCGGAAGGTCAACCGGCCCTGGGCATCGGCGAAGTCGACGGCGACTACCACCTCGCCCTACGGCATGCCCTGGCCCCGTACTTCTCCCCCGGCGCCGTCGAGAAGCTCAAGCCGTTCATGGAGGAAAAGGCCCACGAGTCCCTCGACCAGCACGCCCCCAACGGACACATGGACCTCGTCCTCGACTACGCCAGCCCGGTCCCGGCCATCCTTACGATGAAGCTAATGGGCCTGCCCCTCGACAACTGGCACCTCTACGCCAGCACGTTCCACAATGTCATGGCCGTCCCGCAGGACAGCCCCGAATACGCCGAAGCCATCGGCAAAGTCCCGGCCATAATGGAGGAAGTCCTCCAGCACGCAGCAAACCGCAGGGCCGACAATCGAGAAGACCTGACCAGCTTCCTGATCCAATTCGAGTTCGAAGGCGAAAAACTCGACGACACACAGCTGCTCAATATCCTCTGGAACCTGATCGCCGGCGGCGTCGACACGACCACTTCCCAAACCGCGCTCACCCTAAGACATTTGGGCACCCACCCCGAACTGAGAAGACAACTCATCGAAAACCCGGACCTCTACCGCACCGCCACCGACGAGTTCCTCAGATATTTCACGGTCAACCGATCCCTGAGCCGCACGGTCACCAAGGACGTCGAGCTCGATGGTCAGCATCTCAAGAAAAATGACCGGCTCATCATCAGCTGGCTGTCGGCCAACCATGATGAAAAGGAATTCGAACACCCCGACGAAGTCGTCCTCGATCGAACGCCCAACCGCCACTTGGCTTTTGGGCTAGGTCCCCACCGATGCATCGGCTCGCACCTCGCGAGATTGATGTCCGAGGTGATGGTCAAGGCGCTTCTCGACCGCATCCCCGACTACCAGGTCGACCTCCAAAAAGCACACCAATACATGAGCAACCCGAGCATGACCGGACTGAGCAAGCTGCCCGTCACGCTCACACCGAACGCCAGGAGGAGCTAGACCACCGCCAGCACCGGCCAGCGGCCGCGCACACCCTTGAGTTCGTGCGTGCCGCGGCTCTTGAACGAGATCCGAGACCCGAGCACCAGCGGCGGAATCACGCCCGACACGAAGACCTCCCCCGGCCCCGCCATCGCCATGATGCGCGCCGCCACATGAACCGCGATGCCATGCACGTCACCATTACCGACCTCTACCTCGCCGGTGTGCAAGCCGGCGCGGATGTTGAGCCCGAGGTCGTGCACCGAGTCGCGAATCGCGCACGCGCAGTTGATCGCTCGCGCCGGTCCGTCGAAGGTCGCCAGAGCGCCGTCGCCGGTGAACTTCACGACCTCACCCCGCGCGCTCACCACATGCTTTCGAACGATCTCGTTGTGTGCGTCCAGCTCGACCGCCCACGCATCGTCGCCGATTGACTCGGCCCGTTCGGTCGACCCGACGATGTCGGTGAACAGCACCGTCGACAGCACCCGGTTGGTCGGCGCGGCCGCTCGCCCGCCGGTGACAAACGATTCGATCTCGTCGAGCACCCGATCGGCGTCGCCGGCGAACCACACGTCGTCGTCCCCGTCGAGCTCCACCAGCCGCGCCTGCGGGATGCGCTCGGCGAGATAGCGACCATGGCCGCCGATCACGTGCCGGTCGCCGACGCGATGCAGCAGCAGCGTCGGCGCCTGGATGCTCTCCACCGCCGGCCGAACATCGGTGCGCAGGAAGAGGTCGAAGACCTCTTTGAAGTATCCGGGGCCGCCGGACAGTCGCTCACCGCGCGCCCACCAGCGCCGCTTGCCAGGATCGCGAGCAAAACTGGGCCCCAGGTTATCCGCCACACCGCCACGCCCGACGGTGTCGCCGAACGAGTCGACATACCGGCTGAAGGTCGGCTCGGGCATCCCGTGCGGATAGTCCTCGGCGCGCAGAAAGCGGGGGTACGCGCTGCACAACACCAACGACCGCACCCGGTGCGGATGGCTTGCGGCCAGCAGCATCACCGGCAGCGCCGACTCGGACATCCCGAAGACCGTCACGCACTCGCTGCCGACGGCGTCCAGCACCGCGACGAGACCGTCCGTCCACGCCTGCATCGCCGGACGGTCGTTGATCGGCACCGCATCCGAGCTACCCACCCCGAGCAGGTCGGTCATGATCAGCCGGCTGAACGACGACAACCGACGTAAATGGCCGGCGACGGTGGGTTCTTCCCACAGCAGATCGATCGGGAACGTGCCGGTGGGGACGAACAAGAGATCCGGACCGTTGTCGGACACGACCTGATAGGCGAGATGGGCATCGCCGTCTCGCGCATAGACCGTTTCGGGCACGGCCGCCATGCAAGAAGCATGCCACCGTCCAAGGCTTGACCAGAGGTCAACCTAGGTCCACTGTCGGAAACATGAACGACCCCGTCACGACGCTGGACGACCTCAAGAACGACCTGGCGGGCCGGCACAAGTGGACACCGAGCAGCGGCGCCTCCGTCGACCCCGCGATCGTCGACGCTGACATGGCGGCCCTGGACCGCGACGGCTATCTCATCTGGGAGAACCTGCTCAGCGCCGACGAATGCCAGCAGATCCGCGACGTCGTCACCCCTTGGCTCGACCACACCGGACGCAACGCCTTCGAGGGCCATCGCACCCAGCGCATTTACAGCGTGCTGAGCCGGACGCGCGCCTGCGACCGGCTCGTCGATCACCCGCGGGTGCTGGCCGTGCTCGATCGACTGTTGATGCCCAACTACCTGGTATCGGCGTTGCAGGCCATCAACATTCAGCCCGGCGAGTCCGCGCAGCTGCCCCACCGCGACGACGGGTTCTACCCGATCCCGCGGCCCCGGCCGCCGCTGGCCGCCGCGACGATCTGGGCGATCGACGACTTCACCGCCGACAACGGCGCGACGGTGCTTTTTCCCGGCAGCCACCGCTGGCCCGCCCGGCCACCGGGGCCCGCCGACGCGTCAACGCCCGTCGTGATGCCCGCCGGCTCGTGCGTCTTCTTCGTCGGAACGCTGTGGCACGGCGGCGGCGCGAACACCACCGACCGGGCACGGCTGGCCGTCACCGCCCAGTACTGCCAGCCGTGGCTGCGACCGATGGAGTCTTTCACTCTTTCCATTCCGCGCGACGTCGCCCGCGATGTCTCCACCGACATCCAGCGCATGATCGGCTACAGCGTCCATCCGCCGTTCGTCGGCGCGGTCGACGGTTTGCACCCCTTGCGACTCCTTGAGCAGCCGTAAAGCCCCGAAGCTCTACAGTGCCTTCATGACCGACATCACGACGCAGCTGCAGGCAATCGCTGGGAGCCACAACCTCCTAGAGGGCGACGCCATCCCCGACGACTACTGGCACGACGAGGTATTGAATCATCCGCCGCAGCAGCCGGCGTACGTCGCGAAACCGGTCACCGCCGACGAGGTTGCGCAGCTACTGAAAATCGCCACGGAGCACCGGGTTCCGGTCACGGCGCGCGGCTCCGGGACCGGTCTGTCGGGCGCGGCGCTGCCACGCAAGGACGGGCTGGTTATCTCCTTCGAACGCATGAACAAGGTCCTCGAGGTCGACACCACCAACCAGGTCGCCGTCGTCCAGCCCGGGGTGACGCTGATCGAGCTGGACGCCGCCACCGCGTCAGACGGCCTGCGCTACATGGTGCAACCCGGCGAACTGTCGTCGAGCGTCGGCGGCAATGTCGGCACCAACGCCGGCGGCATGCGCGCGGTCAAGTACGGCATCGCCCGTCACAACGTGCTCGGGCTGCAGGCCGTGCTGGCGACCGGCGAGATCATCCGCACCGGCGGCAAGATCGCCAAGGTGTCCACCGGCTACGACCTGACCCAGCTCATCGTCGGCTCCGAAGGCACCCTGGCCCTGGCCACCGAAGTGATCGTCAAACTGCATCCGCGCCTTGACCACAGCGCCACCGTGCTCGCCCCCTTCGCCGATTTCGACCAGGTCATGGAGGCGGTGCCGCACGTCATCTCCAGCGGCCTGGGGCCCTGCATCCTCGAATACATCGACAACCTGACGATGGCCGCGCTGGTCCACACCCAGAATCTCGAACTCGGTATCCCCGACAAGATTCGCGACAACTGTCAGGCGTATCTCGTTGTGGGACTTGAGAACCGGACGGCGGACCGATTGGACGAGGACGTAGAGCGGACCGGTGAGCTGCTCGCTGAGCTGGGTGCGGCGGATGCCTATGTGCTGGAAGGCGGTTCGGCACGCAAGCTGATCGAGGCGCGCGAGAACGCCTTCTGGACCCTGAAGGCGATCGGTGCCGACGACCTGATCGACACGGTCGTGCCGCGCGGCGCCATGCCAAAGTTCTTGGAGGGGGTGCGCGGCCTGGCGACGGCGGCCGGCGGCGGCGCGGCGGGCTGTGGCCATGCCGGCGACGGCAACGTGCACCTGGCGATCTTTTGCCAGGATGCCGACATCCGCAAGAAGCTGCTGACCGATATCTTTGCCCTGGCAATGGAATTGGGTGGAGCGATCTCAGGCGAACACGGTCTCGGCCGCGCCAAGGCGCCGTACTGGCGCGAGCTCGAGGACCCGGTCAAGGTCGACCTGCTGCACCGGATCAAGCAGACCTTCGACCCGGCCGGCATTCTCAACCCCGACGTCGTCTTTGCCGCAGCCCCCGAGTGACTGCATCACTAATTCGGATGCGTTTATTAATCGCAATCACGGGAGCCACTTTTGCTAGGCGAGAGCCGACCGCGTAACAACCCGAATACGTTTCGACCAAATTGTTAAAAGGGCCGCTATCTAGATCACTTAGGCCCGCACCGTGCCTTATCCTGCATCGGACAACCGCATACGACAGGGCAGGAGAAATGTTCTCACTGACACGACGCCGAACTAGGTTAGCTCTGTTGGCGACTGTCGGTCTGCTCGTGTTCGGCGTGTTGTTGTTCACCAGAAGTAGCCCTTCGGATCACGCGCTCACCGGTCCGGTCGGACTCTGGATTCTGAGCGTATTTTCGAATGGCTGCGCCGTCGTCGCCGCTCGGATGGCCCAAGGCCGCCAACGGCTGGCGTGGACCGTGCTGAGTATCGGGTTGGCTGCCTGGACGGCCGGCCAATCGGTGTGGTGGTACTTCACGGTGGGCGGCATTCCGGCGATGGCGGGTATCTCGCCGGCCAACCTTGGCTTCGTTGTGTTGCCCATCTGCGCGCTGGCCACCGCGGTCACGCTGCCCAGCCGCGACGACGCCCGATTCGGCATGGGTCTCCTGCTTGACGGCATCCTCGTCGCGACGTCACTGTTGACCGTGTTGGCCATTCTGGTGCTGGGCCACTTCCGCTCACCTTCGGCGATAATCGCCCTACCCCAAATGATGTTGGCCATTGCCACTGCCGTGTATGTCGGGCTGGTTGTCGTGTCGATAATCACCGTGCGGAAAGCCGAGCCGCGCCGCAAACTCTCACCGACGTTCATGACTCTCGGGTGGGGCACTATTGCGGTGGCCGGGATAATGCGCCTCTACGGCGACCACCCCGAACAAGTGCCGAATGATCTGGTGATTTTCGGCTGGGCCACCGGAATCTACTTCGTCGCGCTGTCGGCAATTGCGTCTCGACCCGCACCCGACCTCGACCTCGGTTTTTCTCAGCCACTGTCGAGAACGTCGCTGTGGCTGCCCTATGGGCCGGTGCTGCTGGCGATCGCCGTCGGCGGTGTGCATTTTTGGCCGACCAACCGGGCGGATGCGTTCATCTTCACGGTCTGCGTGCTGCTCTTCCTCACCATGCTGGCCCGCCACTTACTACTGCTCGACCGAAAACAACATCTGGCCGCCGCGCTCTCGGATGCCGCCCTGCGGGATCCGTTGACCGGGCTGGCGAATCGACGACTATTTGATGATCGGCTGACGCACGCGGCCCGGTTGCACATTCATAACGCCGTGCCAGTCAGCGTGATCGCACTCAATATCAGTGACTTCAAAATGGTCAATGACACGCTCGGTTATGCCGTCGGCGACGAACTACTGCGCGGCGTCGGGGTGCGGATCCAACAGAATGTCCGTGCGGTCGACACGGTCGCGCGGATGAGCGGAGACGAATTCGCGATCCTGGTCGAAGACCGCCCCGAGGTGGCGGCACGGGTTGCCCGCAAACTCGTCTACGCCTTCGACGAGCCCCTCGACCTCGAGAATCACCGGCTGCACATCCAACTCAACATCGGCGTGGCCTCGGCGGGATCGCAGGGCGGCTCGGCCCTGATGCCCGGCGAGCTTCTCGAACAGGCCGGCACAGCCCGGAGCTGGGCCCAGCAGTCGAGCTCGACCGATGTGCAGACTTTCACCGCCGGCATGACGGCCCAGCTCGGCAAACACCCGACCCACGACGACAGCATGGCCCGGCTGCAACTGCTGGGCGAACTGCGACGCGCCATCGACGATCGCCTGCTGACGCTGCTGTACCAGCCGAAATTCGACATGGCGACCGGATCCGTCTGTGGCGCCGAAGCATTGGTGCGATGGGAACATCCCGAACTCGGCACGCTGGAACCCGGCGAGTTCTTACCGCTGGTCCGCGACCACGGGCTCATGGAGGCTGTGACGGACCTGGTGCTGTCACGGGCGGTCGCCGACGCATCGGACTGGTACGCAGCCGGCGCGGCCATCCCCGTTGCGATCAACTTGTGGGCGCCCTCGTTGGACGAAGACGCCCTGCCCGACCGCATCATGTCCGTGCTCGACGTGCGCGGCATGTCCCCCAGTTCGCTCACGATCGAGATCACCGAGGACATGTTGGTGGCCGACCTCGCCAAGGCTCGAGCGGTGCTCGATCGCCTGCGCGAGTCCGGCGTCCGGGTCGCGATCGACGACTTCGGCAGCGGTTACGCCTCGCTCACCTATCTGCGCGAACTGCCCATCGACGACGTCAAACTCGACCGCCTCTTCGTCGCGCCGATCCTGCACGACGACCGGGCCGCCACGATTGTGCGAGCGGTGATCGAGTTGACGACGACGTTCGGCATCGCCACGATCGCCGAGGGCGTCGGCGACGCCGAAACCGCGCTGCGGCTCAAGGAATACGGTTGCGACGCCGTGCAAGGCAACTTCTTCTGCCCACCGTTGCACGCTTCCGAGATTCCACTGGTCTCCTGCAACGCCACGCTCGCGACTCAGTAGTCACGGGCCTGGAAACCGAATCACATAAGGTTGTGCCGTGCACATTGACGTCATGACGGTTCCGCAACCGTTGACCAAGATCGGCGACGCGGCCCGGCGCACGCTGGCCGCGGGCTTCTCCGGCCTGCTGTTCACCGAGACCGGGCGCACCGCCTACCTCAACGCGGCGGTAGCCTCGCAGGCCGCGCCCGGACTCCAGCTGTCCACCGGTGTCGCGGTTGCCTTCCCGCGCAGTCCCTTCGTCACCGCCGCCGAGGCCTGGGAGCTACAGGAGGCGACCGGCGGCAACTTCCGGCTGGGCCTGGGCACGCAGGTCCGCACGCACGTCGTGCGCCGCTACGGTGTCGAGTTCGAACGTCCCGGTCCGCGGCTGCGCGACTACGTGCTGGCGGTGAAGGCCTGCTTTTCGGCGTTTCGCACCGGCAAGCTGGATCACCACGGCGAGTTTTACAACCTCGACTTCATCACCCCGCAGTGGAGCGCCGGCCCGATCGACGAGCCGGACCCCAAAGTCGATGTCGCAGCGGTGAATCCGTGGATGCTGCGGATGGCCGGCGAGGTGGCCGACGGCGTGCACGTCCACCCGCTCGGCGAACTCGGCTATCTGAAACGTCATGTGCTGCCGAACCTTGCCGCCGGCGCGGAGAAGGCCGGGCGCTCGCCATCGGACGTCGCGGTGATCGTCCCGGCGATGACGATCGTTGGCGACACCGACGAGGAGCGCGACGCCCAACGCGAGACGGTGCGCGCCAGCATGGCCTTCTACGGCAGCACCCCCAACTACGCGTTCATCTGGGACGAGGCAGGGTTCGAGGGGACCACGGCCCGCATTCGCGAGAAGCAGAAGGCCGGCGACTTCGCGGGCATGGCGGCCCAAATCAGCGACGAGCACATCGCGGCCTTCGCCACCGAGTCGACGTGGGATGGCCTGGCCGACGCGCTATCTCAGAAGTACGGCGGAATCGCTACCCGCGCAGCCCTTTACAACGCACTGGGCGACCAAGAGCACTTCGAACGGTACGGAGAGGTCGCCCGCCGGCTGCGTTAACCGCGGCCGGCGAGCCGGTCGACGTCGATGACCTCACCGCGGTTGATGCTGACCCAATCGCGCCCATCGAGGTATGGCCGCAGGCTCTTCCCGATCAGCCCGGCATCGGCGGCTGACTTGGGCCGCTGAAGTTCGTAGACATGCGGCAGCTCGGCCATCCCGAGCACGACGTCCCACAGTTTCAGCGCCGCCGGCCCGGTCGGCGGGTCCACCAACACCGGGCCGAACAGGCATTGCCCGTCGATGAACAGCGTCGGGACACCGTAGCCACCGGCGTCCACCACGTGCTGATGCTCGGCGCGAACCTCGTCGTGCGTGCTTGGGTCGGCAAGTGCCGCATCGAGAATCGCGTCGTCGACGCCGATGTCGCCCAACAACTTTCGCGCCACTGCGGGCTCGTGCGGCTTGCCGCCGAGGGTGTGCAGCTCGTCGCCGATCGCGGCGTACCACCGGTCGACCAAGGACATGTCGGTGCGCCGCAGCAGTGCGCCGATCCGCATCAGCGACCAGCCGTAGGACCAGTCCCGCTCCCACGGATGCTTCTTGCCCTCGACCCGGTTGATCTCTTCCAGGCTGAAGAACCGCCAATTGACGGTGATGCCCAGTTGTTCGCGGACGTCACGAATCCACAATGACGTCTGAAACGCGAAGGGGCACATCGGGTCGAAGTGAAAATCGACGGTGCACTCATTTGGGACGCACTCCGGCAGCGCGGTAGACGAACACCGGATCCACCGTAGACCGCAGCGAAGTCACCGGCAGTCGCTCCAGCACTTCGTCGGGAATCTGCCTCTTGTAGTGCAGTTTCATCGACCCGCTGAAGGCACGGTCCACACCGCGCAAGTCGATGTCGATCAGCAGACCCTTCTTGGTGATCGTCGCGGCGGCCGGGCCGCGCGCAGCATCCCAGGCGCAGTCCATGGACCGCAGATTGGCATCCCCGCGCGTGGGAAACGTGGCGACGACCCGCGCGGCGCTGAACGCGAATGCGCCCAGGTAGCGCGAGACACCCGAGGCGGAAAAGACGCCCGGAACATGCCCGCTGAAATGGCGCACGACACCGACCCGCTGGGCCAGGAAGATGAGTCCCTCGGCCTCGAGCTCGTCGTGCAGCTCGGCGGGCACATTGGTCAATTGCGACCAGTTGCGAAGAAAGGCAAGCACAGGCAGACGTTAGCTGAGGAGCCGCGGCTCCGTGGTCGTTTTACTGCACAGTCACGATCGCCGTGTACTGGCACACCGGTGCGGTGTTCTTGCCCACAATGCTGGAGTAATAGGTGGAAATCGTCGTTGTCCCCGGCTTCAGCGCCGAGAACATCCACACCTCGTTACCGGGCGCTCCCAACGCGTCGGTGCTCGGGTGCACGTACTGGTGACTGGTTTGCTCGATGATCGACCCGTCGCCGATCTTCGCGTCGGCCTGCCACCGAAATGGGGTGCTGTAGTTCGAGCCCAACTGCAGTTTGAGAGTGTTCCCCACCGCCAGCGTGACGTTCTCGGTGATGTTGCTCTGCTTCAGCACCTGTTCCATGGGAACCACGAGCGCCTTGGCCGTCGGCGGGTTTCTGCTCTCGAAGTGGCAACCCACCACTATCGACGAGACGAGAATCGCGACGGTCACGGAGAGCCTGATCTTCACGAAAGTCATCACCTCCATTATGGCGGGGCGGACAATGTTGCCGTTCGGCCATCCGCACCTGGAGGTTTGTGATGATCACCATCCCAACATCTCGGTCTGCGACTGCGTCGTCGTCAACGGCAACTCGATCGGATCGAAGAACTGCATCGAGCGGGCCCAATCCGGCAACAAGATCCGGTCGGCCTTCTCGACGGTCAACATCAACGCGAACTTCGCTGTGCTGAGCTGCCCGGCCGGGGCGCCCTGGGCGAACTGCCTCGACGTGGAATGCGAGATCGATCCCGTCAACCCGGCCCGCGCCAAGTGTCAGTGCGTCACGGTGAAAACCGGGCCGTCGATCACATTCGGCGGCGGCTGCGACACCGCCACCTGCACCTCGACCATCTGGTCGGCCGCTACCCCGGACATGTACCAGGCCGGCATGCGGCAGCTCCGCACCGCGATGGATCGGGTGGGTAAGCCGGTCACCTTTCCCAAGCCCTGCCCTGCGCCAAAGTAGGCTCGCGTTTCGGTCCCCAGGTTTGCTGGACGTCCGGTAGCTTCAGTGAGATGTTCGGCATCATCCGGCCCTGCCGTCATCGACTTGGCAGCGAGCTCGCAGCAGCCTGGACCGCCCAATTGTGCGGATTGTGCCTGGCCCTGCGCGACGACTACGGCCAGTCCGCACGGATAGCGACCAACTACGACGGCCTCGTGGTCTCGCTTCTGGTCGAGGCGCAGTCTCCCGAGCAGCCCAGCCGCCGCAAGGCCGGGCCCTGCCCGGGGCGCGGCATGCGGCGCGCCGACGTGGCCACCGGCGACTGCGCGCGACTGGCCGCCGTCGTGTCGCTGGCCCTGGCCGCGGCGCGGGTCCGCGATCACGTCGACGACCACGACGGCATGGTGGGGGCGGCCGGCGTGCGCCCGGCCGCGCGCCGCATCGCCGAGCGCTGGGTGCGCCAGGGCACCGACACCGGCCACACCCTCGGCTTTGACACCGGCGTGCTGATCGCCGCGATGGACCGCCAAGCCGAGCTCGAGGCGACGGCCGGGCCTGGCAGCTCACTGCTGCTGGTGACCGAACCCACCGAAACCGCGGTCGCCGAAGCATTCGCCTACACAGCGGTGCTGGCCGGCCGCCCCGACAATCAGGCGCCGCTGCGCGAGATCGGGCAGCTGTTCGGGCGGATCGCGCACCTGCTCGACGCCGTCGAGGACTACGACGACGACCTGGTCCGGGGTAAGTGGAACCCGTTGGCCGCCACCGAAACTCCGATCGACCAGGCCCGCGCCTTGTGCGACGACGCGGCACTCGGCATCGAATTGGCCCTGGCCGACGTCGAATTCACCGACGGCCGGCTGGCCAACAAGCTGTTGACCCGCGAGGTGCGACGCGCGATCTCGCGCACCTTCAGCCGGTCCGGCCACACCACCTGCGGCACCCCGCACGGCCAGCAAGAACCCATCAACTTCGGCAACCAACCTGTCGGCGCCGGCTACCCGACGGGCGAAATCCCCGACGGCGAAACCCCCGGCGCCGGCGTGAAGCGCAAAGGCGGCCGCGGCGACGGCGCCTGCATCTGCTGCTGCGATGGTTGCGACTGCTGCTGCGACTGCGGTGACTGCTGTGATTGCGGCAGCTGCTGCGACTGCTCGTAGGGCAGTTCATCGAACCCGTTGCGCCATTACGTGTTTGTGACGTGTTTCGGCCCAGGTAACTAGACGCCGTCTCGTACGGCAGGATGGGCACGTGTTTGGGCTCGAAGTCATCGTTACGCTCGTGTCGGCCGTCATCGTCGGGACGGTGCTGGGCCGGCGCTATCGCGTGGGCCCGCCGGTGTTACTCATTTTTCTCGGCACGCTGCTGGGCCTGATTCCCGCTTACGCTCACATTCACATCAACGGTGAGATCATCCTGCTGCTGTTCTTGCCGGCGATCCTGTACTGGGAGGGCCTGGGCACCAGCATCCGTGAGCTGCGGGCAAACGCCCGGATCATCATCCTGTTGAGCGTCCTTCTGGTGATCGTGACCGCGGTCGGGGTGTCATGGACGGCGCGCGCCCTCGGCATGGAATCCCACACGGCTGCGGTCCTGGGCGCCGTGCTCTCCCCCACCGCCGCCGCCGCCGTCGCCGGCCTGGCGAAAAAGTTGCCGCGGCGCACGCTGACCGTGCTGCGCGGCGAAAGCCTCATCAACGACGGAACGGCGCTGGTGCTGTTCTTCGTCACCGTCCACGTCGCGATCGGCGGGGCCGAGATCAGCCCGCCCGACCTGGTCCTGCGCTTCGTCACCTCCTACCTCGGCGGTATCGCGGCCGGGCTGCTGGTCGGCGGCTTGGTGACCTTGGCGCGCAAGCGGATCGACGCGCCGCAAGAAGAAGGAGCCATGAGCCTGCTTACGCCGTTCGCGGCGTTCCTGCTCGCCCAGGCGCTGGACTGCAGCGGCGTGGTCGCGGTGCTGGTATCGGCCCTGGTGCTCGCCTACTCGGGGCCGGTGGTGATCCGGGCCCGCTCCCGGCTGCTGTCCTACGGCTTCTGGGACATGGCGACATTCCTGATCAACGGTTCGCTGTGGGTGTTCGTCGGGGTGCAGATCCCCGGCGCGGTGCGTGGCATCAACGGTGTCGACGGCGGCATCCGCCACGCGCTGTTCATCGCTCTCGCCGTCACCGCCGTCGTCGTCGGGTCCCGGATTTTCTGGGGCGAGATCACCACGCTGTTACTGCGACTGATCGACCGCCGCGCGGTACAACGTGAACGCCGGGTGCCGTTCCGCCAGCGCTTCGTGACCGCCTGGGCCGGATTCCGCGGCGCCGTGTCGCTGGCCGCCGCACTCGCCGTCCCGACGACCACGCTGAGCGGCGCGCCGTTTCCCGACCGCAGCCTGCTGTTTTTCATCGTGGTCGTCGTCATCCTCACGACCGTGCTGGTCCAGGGCATCACGCTGCCCGCGGTCGTCCGTTGGGCGCGCATGCCCGAGGATGTCGAGTACACCAACGAGCTGCAACTGGCCCGCTGTCGAGGGACTCAAGCAGCTCTCGAGGCCTTACCCGTGGTGGCCGCCGAGCTCGGAGCCAGCCCAAAACTGTTGGCCCGCTTGCAAAAAAATACGAAGAGCACGCGGCGCTGATCGCGGAGAACGGCGACGATTCGACGAACACCTTGACCGAGCGCAACGAGCTGGTTCGGCGGGTGCGCCTCGGCGTGCTCGATCACAAACGCCGGGCCATCACCACACTGCGCAATCAACGGGTCATCGACGACATCGTGCTGCGCGAACTGCAGGCCGAGATGGATCTCGAAGAGGTGCAGCTGCTCGACACCGCCGACAGCTGACAACGCGTCGGTCGGTGACCGTACAGTCGGCGGGATGTTGCAGACGGTCGCCATCCGCGGGTACCGCTCGCTACGCGAGGTCATCCTGCCGCTGGGTCGGCTGTCGATCATCACGGGAGCCAACGGCGCCGGAAAGTCGTCGGTGTACCGCGCGCTGCGACTGCTGGCGGATTGCGGCCGCGGCGAGGTCATCGGCTCGTTGGCCCGCGAGGGCGGGCTGCAATCGGTGCTCTGGGCCGGGCCCGAGCAACTGAAGGGCGCGCGACGCTCGCAGAAGACCCAGGGCACGGTTCGTACTAGGCCCGTGTCGCTCGAAATGGGCTTCGCTGCAGACGATTTCGGTTATCTGGTAGACCTGGGTCTCCCGCAGTCGGCCGGCAAGTCGGTCTTTGCCCGCGATCCCGAGATCAAACGGGAAGTGTTGTTCGCCGGCCCGGTGCTGCGGCCGAGCGCGACGCTGGTGCGCCGTTCGCTGCCGTTCGCCGAAGCCGTCAACTCCGGCAACGGTTTTGACGAGCTGACCCGCACGTTGCCGTTGTACCGCAGCGTGCTCGCCGAGTACGCCAACCCACACGCCCTTCCCGAACTCGCGGCCGTGCGGGAGCGGCTGCGCGGGTGGCGGTTCTATGACGGCTTTCGCGTCGACAGCGGGGCGCCGGCCCGGTACCCGCAGGTGGGCACTCGCACCCCCGTGCTCTCCGACGACGGCAGCGACCTGGCCGCGGCGATTCAGACGATCCTCGAATCGGGGTCCGACGAGTTAAGCCGGGTCGTCGCAGACGCATTCGACGGCGCCACGATCTCGGTTGCCATCCACGACGGATTGTTCGACCTGCAGCTGCGCCAGCGTGGCATGCTGCGCCCGTTGCGCGCGGCCGAATTATCTGACGGCACACTACGATTCCTGTTGTGGGCCGCCGCGCTGTTGAGCCCGGAGGCGCCGTCGCTGATGGTGCTCAACGAGCCGGAGACCTCGCTGCATCCCGATCTGGTGCGCCCGCTTGCCGCGCTGATCCGCGCCGCTGCCGAGCAGACTCAGGTGGTGGTCGTCACGCATTCCCGCTCACTGCTGGAACAGGCCGATGGGGCCGACGTGATCGAGCTCTACAAAGACTGGGGCGAAACCCGTATCGCCGGCCAGGACCTGCTGAGCACCCCACGCTGGGACTGGGGCAAGCGTTGACTGCCCCACCCCCCGTCCAGTGTGAATCGTCGCCGCCCAGGATGCAGGCACACTCAAAGCCCTGAACGCACACTGAACAACGGCGAGCCCGGCGGTAGCGTGGGGCCCATGTCCACGAACCCCGTGCGCAGCGCGCAAAAGGTCGTCGATGTGTTGTCGGCGCAGGGGGTCGAATACGTCTTCGGCGTGCCCGGCGCCAAGATCGACGCCGTGTACGACGCGCTGGTCGACGGCGGGCCAAAACTGGTGGTGTGCCGCCACGAACAGAACGCGGCATTCATCGCCGGTGCGATCGGTCGCCTCACCGGCACCCCGGGCGTCGTGCTGGTGACGTCCGGCCCGGGAACCACCAATCTCGTGACGGGGCTGCTGACCGCGAACACCGAGCAGGATCCCGTCGTCGCGTTATGCGGGGCAGTCGGCCGCAAGGACCGTCTCAAGCGCACCCATCAGTCCATGGACGCCGCGGCACTGCTCAGAACGGTCACCAAATACACCGGCGAGGTCAACGACCCGGACAACATCGCCGAGGCCGTCGTCGGCGCCTTTCGCGCCGCCGTGACCGAGCCACGCGGCGCGGCCGCCGTCGTGCTGCCCGCCGACGTCCTGGCCGCACCCACCAGCGACGGAATCACGGCCCGCATGCCGATCCCCCCGCTGGCCAGCGCCCCCACCGATGCGATCGCCAAAGCAAGCGAGCTGATCCGCGCCGCACGTCGCCCGGCACTGCTGGTCGGGATCCGCGGCGCCGACCCCGACAGCTGCGCCGCGCTGCGCCAGCTGGTCGCCGGCACCGGCCTGCCCGTCGTCGAGACATTCCAGGCGGCCGGCGTGATCTCCCGCGAACTCGAGGACAACTTCCTCGGCCGCGTCGGCCTGTTCCGCAACCAGCCCGGCGACGTGATCGTCGCCCATTGCGACGTCTTGATCACGGTCGGATACGACGCCGTCGAATACGACCCGGTGCTGTGGAACAGCGACGTCGAACGCACCCTCGTGCACGTCGACTCGATCCCCGCCGAGATCGACAATCACTATCAGCCGACCTGCGAGCTGCTCGGCAATGTCGCGGACACGCTAAAAGCGTTGGCCGGCAACCTGACCGGCCTCATCTTGACGGACGACTATCGAGTTGGGATCGCCGAGCAGCGAAAAGCATTGGCGGACATCGACCTAGCCGAGTGCAGCCACGAGTCTGGCGGCGCCGGACTCAACCCGGTAGCCGTGCTCTTGCGGCTGCGCGAAGAACTTGACGACGAGGCAACCATCACCTGCGACATCGGCTCGGTCTACATCTACCTGGACCGCCACTTCCGGGTCTACGAACCCCGACGGCTGTTGTTCTCCAACGGCCAACAAACCCTGGGCGTCGCGTTGCCGTGGGCGATGGCCGCATGCCTGGTGCGGCCCGGCACGCACGTGGTGTCCGTGTCCGGTGACGGCGGATTCCTGTTCTCCGCCCAAGAACTCGAAACCGCGACCCGGCTGGGATTGACGTTCACGCACATCATCCTGCGCGACAACGCCTACGACATGGTGGCTTTTCAGGAAGTCCTGAAGTATGGGCGCACCTCCGGTGTGCAGCTCGGCGACTACGATATCGTTTGCTACGCAGCGACATTCGGAGCCCACGGATACCGCGTGAATACTCTCGAGGAATTCGCTACCACATTGCGCCGGGCTCTCGCCGAGGACGGCCCCTCGTTGATCGACGTCCCCGTAGACTACAGCCGCAATACCGAACTCGCGGCGCATCTGCACGACGACGCATTCGAGTAAGCGCAACTATGAACGCGTACGACCACTTCCGCCACTGGGCCGCAACACTTCTCGAACATCAGCGCGCCAAAGACGGCGCCGAGGTCTACCAATTCTCGACGATCAGCGCCCTGCTCGAGGGCATCTACGACGGCGACGTCACCGTCGCCGAGATCCTGCGCCACGGCGACTTCGGCTTGGGCACCTTCAACCACCTCGACGGCGAGATGGTCATCGTCGACGGCGTCTGCTATCGCTTGCGTCCCGACGGAACCGCCACTCGCGCAGCACAAAACGATCGCAGTCCATTCGCCGCGGTGACCCGTTTTCACGCCGATTTCGAGATCGACATCGAATCCCGCACCGGGCAAGCCGATGTCCTCGGCGCGATCGACCGCGAGATCGAAAGCGCCAACCTGATCTACGCGATCCGAGTCACCGGGCAGTTCGCCGACCTGCACACCCGCACGGTCATGGAGCAGCATCCGCCTTATCCACCGCTGACCGAAGCCACCGAAGGCCAGGCCGAAACCCGATTCACCGATGTGACCGGTGTTCTGGTCGGCTTCCGCACCCCGCAATTCCAGCAGGGTATCTCGGTGGCCGGGTATCACCTGCACTTCCTCAACAGCGATCGCACGGCTGGCGGCCACGTGCTCGATTTCACCCTGCAGCGCGGAAAGGCCGCGGTCAGCGGCGCATCACAACTGCATCTGAGCCTGCCGACCTCCGGAGCGTTTCTCGATGCCCGGCTTTCCGGGGACAACCTGTCCGAGCAGATCGGCAAGGCGGAGGGCGGCGGCCGACGTGACGAGGACCGCGGTTAGTCGGCCGAATTCATGGACTGTTAAGGCACACGACAGGCCTGCATCGTTGAGTGCACACAAGCGCCACGTGTCCTCAGCTTATGCGCGTTGTACAGGTCGCCAACTTCTATGGCCCGCGGTCCGGCGGCCTTCGTACCGCGGTGGATCGATTGGGTGCGGAATACAGCGCCAGCGGCCACGAAGTGTTTTTGATCGTTCCCGGTCCGCGTTCGGGGCGTACCCTGCTGCCGACGGGTGTGGTCCGAATCACCATGCCCGCCTGGTTGATTCCCTTTACCGGGGGTTACCGAGCGGTGATGCCGGGTCCCGTCAAGGGACTGCTGGAAGCTCTGCAACCCGATGCGCTCGAAGTTTCCGACCGGCTCACATTGAGGTCACTCGGGCGGTGGGGCCGCGAACACGGCGCCACAACCGTGATGATTTCGCATGAGCGTCTGGATCGCCTTACCGGACAGGTACTTCCGCGTCGGCCGGCGCGCAGCCTCGCCGATTTCGCCAATGGCCGCACCGCCGCCGACTACGACACTGTGGTCTGCACTACCGGTTTCGCACGCGAGGAATTCGACCGTATCGGCGCCAAGAACGTCGTCACCGTACCGCTGGGTGTGGACCTGAAAACCTTCCATCCGAGTCGGCACTCTCCCCTGGTTCGCCGGCAATGGGCCACTCCCAATCAGCTCCTGTTGGTCCACTGTGGCCGGTTGTCGGTGGAGAAGCGGGCGGATCGCAGCATCGATGCGCTGGCCGCGCTGTGCGACTTCGGCGTCGACGCCCGACTGGTCGTGATGGGCGAGGGGCCGATGCGGGCCAAGCTGCAGCGACAAGCTACCGGGCTGCCGATCGACTTCACCGGATTCGTCTCCAACCGGGACACCGTCGCCGGGCTGCTGGCCTCGGCGGACGTCACCCTGGCGCCGGGGCCGCATGAGACGTTCGGGTTGGCCGCGCTGGAATCGCTGGCCTGCGGCACGCCGGCGGTGGTCTCCCGCACCTCAGCGCTCACCGAGATCATCACTCCGGACAGCGGCGCGTGGACCGACAACCATCCGGAGGCCATTGCCAGAGCGGTCGGCACGGTCATCAGCCTGCCCGAGTATCACCACCGGACGTGCGCGCGGCGCCGGGCGGAGAACTTCACCTGGCAGCGGGCTGCGGCCGGCATGCTGGCGACATTGGGGCCGGTCATCGGCGGGCCGGACGACGACACCGAGAACACCGCCTAGAAGTCGGCCGCACCCCACGAGCCCGGCGGGTAGGGCGGGACCTGGCCGGTAAACGCACCATCGGTGAGACTGCACAGGGTGTCGGTAATGGTTCCCGCATTCGCGGTCACCGTCGGCGCGCTGCCGGGCAGGATGCGGGCCACCAGCGCATGCCAGAAATAGCCGGCGCCGCCGTGCTCGTACCAGACGAACCAGTCGGCGCCCCGGTTGCCGGCACGGATCAGGCGCCGGAAAGGCAGCGTGGGATCGTCGACCGAATCCGTCTTGTTGAACGGGGCACCGATGTCGGCGATGGGCGGCAAAAGTTTGACGAGCTCCGGCGGTAACTGCGACAAGCTGTGCGCTTCGGTTACCGGAGTCGCCAGCGTGCACTGGGTATTCGGCATCGCGTTGGCCGGTGTCGCCGTCACGACAGCCAGTGCGAGGCCCGCCGCGAGCGCTACCCGATAGAAGTTGGCCATCGCGGCTCCCATCGACGCTCGGTGATGATCGCGACCCTACGCCGTTGTTTGCTGAGCCGAGCCACTTTCGGCCCTGGGCTAGGCTCGGTGCAGACAACGAGGAGGTGTGCCGTGGAAGGGCGCGACGGGGTGCTGATCACCGCCACGGAGCTGGCCGAACTGATCGAAGCCGGCGATCCGCTGACCATTTTGGATGTGCGTTGGCGGCTCGACGAGCCCGACGGGCGAGCGGCCTATACCGACGGCCACCTCCCGGGCGCGGTCTACGTGTCGCTCGACGACGACCTCAGCGATCACACCGTGACCGGGCGCGGCCGCCACCCGCTGCCGTCGGGGCGCAGCCTGGAGGCCGCCGCGCGCCGCTGGGGTATCCAGCAGGACTCGTTGGTCGTGGTCTATGACGACTGGAATCGGGCGGGTTCCGCGCGAGCGTGGTGGGTCCTGACTGCGGCCGGGCTCATGAATGTCCGCATCCTCGATGGCGGCCTGGGCGCATGGCGGGCGGCCGGGCAAGACCTCGAGACCGGCCCGGTCACTCCGGCGCCGGGCAATGTCACTGTGCCCCATGATGATTTGTACGCCGGAGCCCTGCCCACCCTGACGGCCGAACAAGCCGGCGCGGGCACCCTGACGCTGATCGACGCGCGCGCACCGGAGCGCTATCGCGGCGACACCGAGCCTGTCGATGCCGTCGCGGGCCACATCCCCGGAGCGAGGAATCTGCCCAGCGGCTCGGTGCTGGCGGCCGACGGCACCTTTCTCGGCGATTTGGCGTTGGCCCAGCAGTTGTCCGACCGCGGCATCGACCAGGCCGGCCCGCTGGGCGCCTACTGCGGCTCGGGCGTGACGGCCGCGATCGTCGTCGCGGCGCTTACGGCGATGGGACGCGAGACGGCGCTGTATCCGGGCTCGTGGTCCGAGTGGTCTTCGGATCCGAGTCACCCCGTCGCGCGCGGCTCCGAATAGATCACGCGCCGGGCCAACGCCCGAGAAAGGCCGCCGTCACTCGCGCGGCATTGACGGCGGCGACCCTCTTGTAGATGAAGAACTGAAACGGAAAGCCCGGCAGGCGAAGTGGATCACCCGGTCCGTCGGACATGCCGCGGATGCCCAGGAACGGCACGCCGTGCCCGTCCGCGACGGCCTGCGCCGCCGCCGTCTCGCTGTCCGTCGCATCGAAGGCCGGATCCGCCGCCGCCAGCACCTTCGCATTGCTGATCAGGCCGTGCCTCAGCCACGGCCACGCCGCCTGAAAGAAGTTGCCGGCGTAAAAGAATGAGCGATCGGGCGCGGTTCGCGGTAGGCAGCCGAACACCCCGCCGCCGTGCGGGATACCCGGGAATGCCTGCCCGTTGTTGTTGTCGTAGCTGCAGCCGTCGCCGCCGACCAGCAGTAACGGCTCATGCCGCATTCGCCTGGTGCTCTCCAGTGCGACGGAAAGGGTCTCGGCGGCGGCCAGCATGCCGGCATCGACCGGACGAAACGTCGTGCCGTTGTCCAGCGTCCATCGCGCCGGGATGGCGACATCGGCAATGCCGGTGCGTCCGGCCCCGCCAGCAACACCCGAAAATACCACTGCGCCAACGGTACTGGAGAAATGGGCTAATGCGGTCTCAGTGGTCTCGGTCGCGTTGACCAGGCCGATACCGGTCATCGCAACGATGACCTTCTTGCCGCGGATCGAGCCGAGGTAGAAGTGCCGACGGTCGGCGATCACCACCGGGTCAACGTCGAGCGTGGTATGAGACAGCACCGCATCGGCCTCGACAGGAAAGGCCGTGAGGACCAGCGTGTGCTGTTCGGATGGATCCACCGTCACGTTGCGCACTTCCTCGGTTCCGCGGCGTCACGTCATTATCGCCCTTTTCCCTCGTCCAGAATGACCAGAAGCTAGTCTCAGTGCGCGACAAAGGAGTCTGCTCATGCTCGAAGTGATCGAAAAAGCGCCGGGCCGCGACGTCGGAAAGCCGCCGGTGCTTTTCGTGCACGGCGCCTGGTACTGGGACGAGCACTTCTTGGACTTCTTCGCCGAAAAGGGTTATCCATCGCTGGCGGTAAGTCTTCGCGGCCACGGTAAGAGCGTCGATCCCAAACGAAATCACTTCTGTTCGATCGCGGATTACGTCGACGATGTCGCTTCCGTTGCCAAGAGCCTGCCCACACCGCCGATAGTGGTCGGCCACTCCATGGGCGGCTTCGTGGTTCAGAAGTACCTGGAATCACACGATGCCCCGGCCGCTGTGTTGCTCGCTTCCGTACCGCCGCGCGGCGTCACCTTGTTCATGTTGCGCAGAGGCAAACAGCATCGGTGGCATACCGTCCGAACGTTGTTGACTACCAAGTCATTACATCTGATCGGTGCCACACCCGAATTAGCGCGCGAGCACTTCTATTCTCGATTCACCCCGGAGGACGACGTGGTGCGCTACAGCGCACCGCTGGGGGAAGAATATGCGGGCCGGTGGTTCCTCGACATGCTGTTTCTCAATCTTCCCACGCCGGATCGCGTCGACACTCCCGTGCTGGTCCTGGGCGCCGAAAACGACGGCTGCTTCACGCAGCGCGAAGTACATCAGACCGCACGCGCCTATCGCACCCAAGCAGAGATCTTTCCCGACATGGGCCACAACATGATGGTCGAACCCGAATGGGCCCAGGTGGCCGAACGGATTCACGCGTGGCTTGAAGCGACCTCATCCCGTACGACACGGCAGCCGTTTGATGCCGCGGAAGAACGACGAGCGTAATCGGCCGGGCGGCCCGTGTTGCCCTTGCTGCTGACGAACGTGTCGGGGTCGAGCACCGCCGCGACGTCGCGATCCGAAGCGGTCTCGGGGTTCTCGACGACCAGCGATCCCAACACATTCGGCTTGCGAATGCTCGTCGGCCCGCCTACGCGGAAGCCTTGATTCCGGCAACGATCACATCCAACCCGGCACGAAAGTGGCTGGCGGTCTGGCGTCTAGCACGGGGGGTGGTGATTTCGGCGCGAGTTTCCTCCAGCGCTATCGAGCCCAGCAGGTACGTATACAAAACCGTATGGGCTGCGGCGGCAGCGGCTTTCGGAAGTCCCGACTCGGCGAGCAGGTTGCAGCTGTGCCGATCGAGCCGGCGAGCCGGCTCGTTGCCGGTGCTGGTCTGCAAGATGCTCGCGACACCGGGTACAGCGAGGATCATTTCCCTTGCGGCACAATAGAGCTCGATGAGGCGAGTGTCCCAGGCCCCGTCATCCGGGAGTGGAATCTCGGCTAATACCGACTCGGCAACCAGCTCGAGAGCCGCCTGCTTACTGGGGACGTAGTAGTACACCGAGGGCACGGCGGCGCCGAGTTCGGCGGCCAGTTCGCGCATTGTCACGCGCTGCACGCCGACGCGCTTCGCGAGGTCACGCAAAGCGACGATCACCTCGTCGCGATCGAGTCCCCCGTAAGCGCGGCGTGCGCTAGCCGTCGTCGTGACCGGATTTCCCGTGGCTACCACTACGTCATTCCCCCATCAATTTCGATCGTCATTTAAAGGCATTCGAGCACCGTTCGAATTTACCCGCTATCGCGCGGCCGTAATCCATGAATCCGCTATGTAATATTTGCCCAATGACGGGCCGGTTGGCGGGCAAGGTGGCGATTGTCACCGGGGCAAGCACCGGCCTGGGGCCCGTTTTAGGATCGGTACTCGTCCGCGAAGGCGCACGGGTACTGCTGGCTGCGCGGCGCGAGGAGCTGGTCCGCGAAGCCGCCGCGGCGGCCGGATCCGGCGCTATCGCGATGCGAGCCGACGTCACCGACGAGCAAGACGTCGCCGCGATGGTGGCACACGCGGTCGACGAGTTCGGACAGGTCGACATCCTGTGCAACAACGCCGCCGCCCCGGGACAAGACCGCTGGATTTGGGAACAGACGCTTGAAAACTGGAACCCCACCATCGCGATCGACGTCACCGCCGCGATGCTGTGTACCCGCGAAGTGCTCAACCAGTCGATGCTGAAACGCCGCTCGGGAGTCATCCTGAACTTCTCCTCCACCGCGGGTTACCACGGCATCGTCCGCAAAACCCACTACGTCACCGCGAAGGCATCGTTGCGTGCCTTCACCAAAACCGTCGCGCTCGAGGTCGGGCCGCACGGCATCAGGTGCAATTGCATCGTGCCGGGAGCCATCGACACTGATCTATATCGCAATTGGTTACAGCGAACGGCCAACGAACAAAGCGTCGAGGTCGAGACCGTGCGGGCAAAGTCGCTCAAAGACGTCGCCCTCCGCGATATTTCGTCGCCCGACGACGTGGCCAACCTGGCATTGTTCCTGGCCAGTGACGAGAGTCGAACCATCACAGGGCAATCGATCCCCGTCGATGCCAGAGGGTACATGCAGGGATGAGCACCCCGTCCGCAAAGCTGTCGGTGTCCACACCGGTGGTGATCACGCTGCCCCAGATCAGTGCCCCCTGGGAGCGCGACGCATCGATCGAGGACCTGGCTCAGATCGCCGAATCCGCGGACCGGCTGGGCTATCACCATCTGACCTGCAGCGAGCACATTGCGCTGCCGGTGGTGCTCGAACAGCAACACCGCGGCACGCGGTATTGGGATCCGCTGGCGACGTTGGGCTACCTGGCCGCCCGCACCCAGCGAATACGGCTAGCTACCAACGTATTGGTGCTTGCCTACCACCACCCGCTCGAAATCGCCAAGCGTTACGGCACATTGGACAAAGTCAGCAATGGCCGGCTCATTCTCGGCGTCGGCGTCGGCAGCCTCAAAGAGGAATTCGAGCTCCTCGGAATTCCTTTCGACGACCGCGGACCGCGCGGTGACGATGCGCTGCGGGCGCTGCGGGCAGCCTTGTCGGTCCCCGAGCCCGCCTATCACGGCGAGTTCTATTCGTTCGACGGCATGGTCGTCGACCCGTGCGCGGTCCAGGATCACGTTCCGATCTGGATCGGCGGACGCACGTTACGGTCGCTGCGCCGCGCCCTGACCCTGGCCGACGGGTGGACACCATTCAATGTGACGCTGCCGCAGGCCCGAGAATGGTTGGGTCGCTTCGAACTTCCGGCCGGATTCGAGGTGGTGCTGCCGCCGCCCGCGCCGCTGGACCCGATCAACGATCCCGAACGCACCCGCGAGCTACTCGCCGAGACCGCCGCGCATGGCGCGACCACCGTCAGCGCGTGGTTCAGACACAAGTCGCTGCAGCATTACCTAGAAAACCTGCAGCCGCTGGCCGAGGTTCATTCCCCCGGCGGTTCCGCGTGATCCGGATCAAGGCAGGCATTTTCAGCCTCACCGCTCCGTCCGGCGACGAAAGCGGTTACCTGCGTTGGCACCTGCTCGACCACATGCCCGAGCAATATCAACTTCCGGGGATCGTGCACGGATTGCGCTGGATCGCCGACGGCGATTACCTCAACCAGCGTCTCGCGGCCGACGGATCATTAGGCGAGACCGGCAACGTCGTGCACTATCTGGTCAGCGACCCCGTTGCAGAAACATTCGATGACTTCGTGGCCCTCGGCCGTGAACTGCGGGAGAACGGCCGCTTCCCCGTCGCACGCCCACTGCTGCAAATCGCGGGACTACGCCTGCTGCAGTGGCACGCCTCGCCGCACGCGCTCATCTCGGCTGAGGTGGTGCCGTTCCGGCCGCATCGCGGCATCCTGCTGATCGTCGAGGAGCCCACCGAAGGACGCTCGAACGAATGGCTGCAATGGCTGCATGCCGAGCACTTCCCGGCGCTACTCGCCACGCCCGGCACCGCGGGCGCCTGGACATTCGGTTCGAGCACCGGCTGGAGCCATTTGCCCCGCGGCTGGGCCGCCGACCATCAATACATCACCGTCGTTTACCTGGACGGCGATCCGCTCAGCACGACGGCGGCCCTGGCGCCGCTCGTCGAGGAACGCTGGCGATCGAACGCGGTGCGACCAGTATTCGCCGGTCCGCTGCGCACAATGATCCATTGGGAAGCCTGGCCGTAGCCCGGTGCGCTGAACAGCCGCTTCGCGGCTACGGTAGGCACGGCGCGTGCGCGCCTTCGGAGAAAAGACCTCTAGGAGGACTTGCGATGAAGAATCCGGACACTCGGCGGCGAATCGGCCGTTGTGGTGCCGGGCTCGGCGTGCTCGTGTTGGCCGCCGGCCTGTCGGCCTGTTCCCGCGATGGTGGCAAACCCGCTTCTGGGGCGAGCTCGAGTCCGGCGCCGTCAAACACCACCGTGATGCTGGATCAGCACTCGCACACGATCACCTCGAAAGTCGCCTGCACCAGTTCGGCCTCCGCGCCGCACGCAACGCCCCCGGAGTCGGGGGATCTGACGACGCGCATCACCGTTCACGACGACGCGGCGTCGCTGTCATTCGCGCTGTCGGACGAAAAGCCGCCAAGCGTTGACGGCTTTTCGATTTCACTGAAGGTCGGAAACGGTCAGTACCAGCTGCCCTATCAACCGACCCAATCCGTGAACCAGGTGATCGTCGCCAAAGACGGCAAGAGCTACACGATCACCGGCAATGGCCAGGGGACCATGCCCGGCCAAAACGGTATGCGACAGATCACATTCGGGATACATGTGACCTGTCCGTGAGCGATCGTGTGGCGAAACACCGGTTGTCTAACCATGATCGCCTCTGAGATGCTGACAGCTTGGACATCTTCGCGCAGTGGCAACAGGGTGGTACCGAGCTTCGCTGGCGGTCGACTACCGCCGCCAACGACGGGCAGGAAGTCGCGGTGTTCAGTCGCCGCTGCGGCACACCCGGGGCACCGGCACTGGTGCTCGTTCACGGCTTTCCGACGTCGAGCATCGACTACTTCGATCTGGCGCGCGAGCTGAGCTCCGATTTCGACATCTACGTGTTGGATTTTCCCGGTTATGGCTTGTCGGACAAGCCGCCGGAGCCGTACGTCTATTCGTTGTACGACGATGCACGTCTGCTCGTGCACGCGATCACCGACGTGTGGAAGCTGACCGAATTTCGGATGCTCACCCACGATCGCGGCAGCAGCGTCGGCATGATCGCGCTGGGCATGTTGGCCGCGCTGGACCCGCCGGTGGCCCCGCTCGATCTCATCGTGACCAATGCCAACATCTACCTTCCGCTGGCGAATCTAACGCTGTTCCAAACCGCGCTACTCGATCCCGAGACAGGGCGCGCCACCGCGGCAGCGACCACACCGGAGACCCTGGCGGCCGGCATGGGGGCCAGTACCTTCATGCCGAGGAGGAAATTGACCGACCCCGAAATCGCCGCGCTGGCCAGGTGCTTTGCCCACAACGACGGAATCCGGGTGCTGCCGGACACGATCCAGTATCTGAACGAGCGTGCCGACGACGAAACCAGTTGGCTTGAAGCACTTTCCAACAGCCAAGTGAACACCACCGTGGTGTGGGGACTGCACGACAGCGTCGCGCCGCTACGCGTCCCGAACCACGTTTGGCAGACGTACCTCAAGGCCAAGCCCGGTCGAAATCGCTACTGGGTGGTGCCGGGTGCCGATCATTACGTGCAGTGCGACGCGCCCCGGCAATTGGCTCAGATCGTCCTGCTGACCGTCCAAGAAGAAGACATTTCGCTGAGCACACTCGGAAACCAGCCCGACGGCGCGGTTCTGGTGGATCAAAGCGTTCTTTAAGCGTTACAGGGTGTTTCGGGCAGGCGAACCGTGATTACGTCGCTACGACCGGGCCGGACCGCGAGCCGTTTTCGGCGCCGGCGCGGCCGTCTATGTCGTCGGCTACCTGGTATTCGCGGCGGGTGCGCACCGCGCGCTGATCATTGCGTTGGACTTCGCGCTGGCCGGCGCGGGCATTGGGCTTGCCGAGCCGACCCAGTCGGCGGTGGTGTCGCAACTCCTACCGGATCGACTGCGCGGCCGCGGGTTCGGTGTGCTCGGCGCGATCCAAGCGGCCGGCGACGTGGTGGCGACGGTTGTCGCGGGTCTGCTCTACACCTGACCTCGCCAGCGCTGGCCTTCGGCTATGCCGCCGTGTGGATGGCGTTGGCCGTCGTAGTGAAACTACCTTCGCAGTCGAGCGGGCGACTGAGCCAATGGCTGCCACCGGTAGCTACCCGACGAGCTGTCCCTTCAAAGCTTCGGTAAGCCACTCGCGGTAGTTGTTTTGGCGCCACTTGCGAATGCCGACGAGGCTGTGGTGCAGGCCGGGATCGTTGTAAATCCAGATGATGTCGCGGGCCCGGCCGGCAGACAGGCCTTTGCGCAGTCCTCCCTTGCGGCGGAGCAGATTCGCGATACTCTCCGCCCCGGCAAGTCGCTGCCGGCTCATTTCCAGCCACAGTTCGTGAATTTCCGCATCGACTCCGGCAGCCGAACGCACCACTTCGTAGATCGCGGAAACCCGTTGCACAGCATCGCTGAGGATGCCGGCATATGCGGTGACGATCTCCGTCGGGTCCGTCATTGCGAACAACTTGCGTGCCTCCGGGCGCTCCAACAGAGGGACTTGCTCGTCATCGCCGACGATTGCCCGGTCGCACGCGGTCTTCAGTAGCCATGGCTTACCGCCGGCGGCGGCGAACACCGTCGAACGTCCTACCCCGGCCGCTTCGGCGATGGCATCAATCGAAGTGCCCGCATAGCCCCGCTCGATGAACAGCCGCGTGGCCGCATCGAGGACCAGCGCGCAGGTCGCGGCCGCCTGTTCGGCACGAATCCGTGACTGATACGGGTTGCGCTTGGCGGGTGGCGAATCCATCGGACTCCTAGTACACAGACGATACTCGACGATTATTCCAGATGAGGGTATTAATCCGACTCATAACTTATTGACTGGACTAGCGGTCTGATGAACTGCTTAGATGCCCAGATGACGAGAGGACGTCGACCCCATGAGCCCTGCCCACCTCGAGGCCGGCGGCCAGTTCCCGCGGCTGAGCCTGACCGAGATCTCCGGCGGACCGGTCGCGATCCCCGACCCTAACGGCGCGCTGACCCAGCTTCAGTTCCGGCGATTTGCCGGTTGCCCGATCTATAACCTGCACCTGCGCTCGATCAGCGGCCGGATCGACGAGATCACCGCGGCGGGTGTACGGGAAGTCGTGATATTCCATTCCACCCCAACAGAACTGCGGAAATATGAAGACGATCTCCCCTTCGCCGTAATCGGGGATCCCGAGAAGGAGCTATACCGGCGGTTCGGTGTGGACGCATCCGCCAAGGCGATTCTCAAGCCTGCAGCGTGGCGAGCGCTGCCCCGCGGCTGGTGGCATGCCGCCCGGACCGCAATGACCAAGCGTCACGCCCCGCTGCCGGCCAACCCCACCAACGGCAATCTCGGCTTGCCCGCCGACATTTTGATCGACGCCGACGGGCGCATCCTCGCGGCGAAGTATGGCGAGCACGCCTACGACCAATGGAGTGTCGACGAACTGCTATCCCTCAGCCGCCGCTACGAGGCCGCGAGTGCGCGGCTAGCCGCACGTTCGGCGGGAGATCACCCCACTACAACGGGCAAGCGCGCCCAGCCGCGCACGCTCGCGGTGTGTGCTCGTTGGGCCTTCGCGTAGTCGACTTCCCAGTCGGGCCAGCGTTTGAGCACTTCTTCGAAGGCCACCCGCGCCTCCAGCCGGGCCAGCGCCGAACCCAAGCAGAAATGTAGGCCCTGCCCGAAGCTGAGATGACTTCCGCCGCGGTGAATGTCGTAGCGATCGGGATCATGGAACTGACGCTCGTCGCGGTTGGCCGACGCGTTGAGCAGCAGCATGTACGACCCCTCGGGAATCGCGCGACCGTACAGCTCGGCGTCCTGCGCGACGTAACGGGCCTGCACGGGCGACGGGGGCTCGTAGCGCAGTGTCTCCTCGATCGCTCCGGGGATCAGCGACGGGTCGGTGGCGAGTTCGCGGCGTGCATCTGGGTTGTCGGACAGCAGCTGTCCCATGAAACCGATTAGGCGCGCGGTGGTTTCGTTGCCGGCACCCGCGATCATCGCGGTGTAGGACAGCACCTCGGTCCGTGACAGCGGACGCTTGCCGTCACCCTCGTCAATCTCGGCCCGCAACAGTTCGGTCATCAGATCGTCGGACGGGTGACTGGCCCGCCACTCGATGTACTCCGCGAACATGCCGATCGCATTCGCGAACACGTCGGCGTCGGCCTTTGCCGGGTCGCGGTCCTTGGACATTTCGATGTTGGCGACACTGCGGTCGCGGATTTTCTCTTGATCTTCCTCGGGGATGCCGAGGAGGTAGCCGATGGTGCGCATGGGCATCATCGCGCCGAGGTTGGCGATGAAATCGAAACCGCTCGCACCAACCAATGGGTCAAGCTCGCGCACGCAGAACCCACGCACTAACTCCTCGACCGCCAGCATCCGCCGCGGCGTGAAGACCCGGGACAGCAGTTTGCGGTGCAAGTCGTGCAACGGAGGATCCTCGAAGAGCAGAATGCCCGGTGGCACTTCGATATTCGCGAACAAGATGTCGGCCGTCGTCCCGCGTCCGGACCGGTATGTCTCCCAGTTGTGCAGCTCCCGTGCCACGTCGTCGTATCGGCTCAACGCGTAGAAGTTGAACTTCTCGTTGTAGTACAGCGGCGCTTCCTCGCGCATGCGCTTCCACACCGGGTACGGGTTCGAGTCGATGTCGACATCGAATGGGTCGTAATACAACTCGACCGCGCTGGGGCTTGTCATGGCCGGATTCCTAATTCAGTCGTTGCGGTGCAAGAAGCCGTGCAAGAGCGCTTGAACGAGTTCCTCAACGATCACCTCCCGCGGCGGTGGCGTGTCCCCGAAGTACGTCGAACGCAGCGCGGCCATTCCCGCGATCATCGAAACCGCCGAGTGGGCGGGCAGGTCCGGGTGGTCGGACCGCAAGCCCCGCAATTGCATTCCTTCAACGCTGATTTGGCCGAGCACCGTGACGGCCCGGCGGATCTCTGCTATCCCGGCATCGGCCTTTTCCTCCTCGCTGAGACTCTCGGCCGACATCAGCGTCAGCAGCAGACCGTGATGTTCGACGAACACGTCATAGAGCTGCGATACGAAGAGCCGCGTCAGCTCCTTCTCGTCGGTCTCCTCGGGGACCACCGACCGCCAGGTCTGACCGAATTCGTCGACGAAGCTCACGAACGGCACCACCAGCGCCTCCCGGAACAGCGCTGCCTTCGAGCCGAAGTTGCGGAACAGCAGGTGTTCGGTGACACCGGCGGCCTGGGCGATTTCACGCGTCGTGGTGCTGCGGTAGTCCTGGCCAGCGAAGAGCGCGCGGGCGGCGTCGAGCAGCAGCCGGCGCGGCTCACCCCGAGGTCGGCGCACCACCGTCGCCCGTATCGGCCGCTTAGTTGCTCGCTGGGGCACCGAGGTCCACTCCTCCAAAACTCCGCCTTGAGGATAGTATCCGCTACCTTAAAGAGCGCCAATTCGAAAGGGTTACACCATGGGCGCTGTCATCATGCTCGGCATGCTGTTCGGCCTGATCGTTCTGATATTCGGGCTCGTGATCCGCTTCGATCCCGAGGCGCGGCGGGCGCCGAGCGACGAGGGCCGCCAGTGCACACCGAGATGACCCCGTACCTGGCGGGGGCGATGTATTTCGCCTACGTCAGCAGCACCGTGTTCCTGATCGTCGGGGTCTATCTGAGTTACCGTCGCGGGCGCATCCACCCGCTGCTGCTGCTGGGCATCTCGGCGATCTCGTTCTCGTGGATCGAGTCACCGTACGACTGGGCGATGTACGCACAGTTTCCGCCCGCGCTGCCCCGCATGCCGTCGTGGTGGCCGTTGAATGTCACGTGGGGCGGGTTGCCTTCGTCGGTGCCGATCGGCTACGTCTCCTATTTCGTCATTCCCGCCCTGACCGGTGCCGCCCTCGGACGTTGGCTGAGCGCAAAGTTCAACTGGCGCAGACCAATTACCCTCCTGGTGGTCGGCCTCGTCGTCGGATTCTGCTGGGCGCTGTTCTTCAACGCCTTCACCGGTGCCGAGCTCGGCAACTTCTACTACGGCTACGTGATTCCCGGCCTGGCGATCTTCGAAGGGACCAAGCACCAGTACCCGCTGTATGACTCGCTGGCGATGGGCATCCAGATGATGGTCTTCACCTACCTGCTCGGGCGCACCGATGCGCAAGGCCGCAATGTGATCGACATGTGGGCCGATAAGCGATCGAAGACTCGGACGCAGTCGTCGCTGCTGTCCATCGCGGCCGTGATCGTCGTCGGACATCTGGTGTACGGCGCGGTCTTCGCGCCCCACCTCATCACGAAGCTGGGCGGCTGGGTGACGGTGGGTCCGACCGAGCAGCTATACCCGGGCGTGCCCAACCAACCCAAGTAGAACCCTCGCGCCGAACGTCGAGTTGTTGCGTGAAAGCGCGGGAATTCTTCCCGACAACTCGACGCTCGGCGCGGTTGATCGAAGGAGATGTCCAGTGAGCTACGAGAGCAGGGCCCGAGCCGATCGCTTCGGCGAGGAATAACGCTCAGCCCAGTGCCTGGGGAAGCACCACTTCCCCGACCCGCTTGAGATATGGCCACGCGATGTCCGGTGGCAACCCACCGCACAGCGGCGACAAGTTGAGCATCTTGCCCGATTGAACCCACGAAATCGCCTCGGGGACAGACATAATGATGTGCGAACCCGGATTCGCACGCAGCTCGTCGACCGTCTGTACGTGCGAGAACCCCGCCGTCGTCTCGTCCCCGGGATTCCAGGCGGCATACATGCGCACGTCGTGCAGCAGATGCTCGCCGATCTCTTTCCACGCCTGATCCACGTCGTCGGCGACGAACACGACCGACGGTGTGTCGCGGTCGGGGAACATCGTCGGCCCGGGCTGATGGCCGTGCTCGCGGCAGGCCTCCTCGTACGCCTCCCGGATGCCGGGCGCATTGGCGTTGCCCAGCATGCCCAGACCGTACTTGCCGGCCCGACGGGCCGCCGCCAGCGCGCCGCCACCCCACATCATCGCCGGGCCGCCCGCGCTCAACGGCGCGGGTGTCACGTGGACCCGGCGTCCGTCTTCCTCGACGGTTTCGCCGGTCAACAGCCTGCGCAGCAGGCCCAGATTCTCGTCGGCGATCCGGCCACGCCTCTTGATCGCCAAGCCGAAGTGTTCGAATTCCTCGGGCCGGTATCCGAGGGCCAGGGTGTAGATCACGCGCCCGCCGCTGATGATGTCGAGGACCGCCATGTCCTCGGCCAGCCGGACCGGGTCGTAGAACGGCAGAATCAGGATCAGGTTCATCGACAACCGTTGGGTGCGGGCCGCAATGACCGGCGCCAGGATCATCGGCGACGGCAGATAACCGTCTTCAGATCCATGGTGCTCACACAACACCGCGGCCAGCCCGCCGTGTTCTTCTGCCCAGGCACACATTTCGGGGACCGCGGCATACAGCTCGGCGGGAGGCGCGCCCCACGACGGGGCACGCATATCGAAGCGCAGTGAGAACAAGGCGACTCCTAGCTGACCTGAAGCTGCGGGACGTACGTTACACGTTCAGTCGAAGGCGTAAAGCGGCAGAGTCGTCGGAATATCCAGCGAGCTGAGCAGGCCAGCGGGCGCGTCGACGACATACGGGATCGCATTGACCACCCGCATAGCCGTGGACGCCATCGCGGCATGGCCCGCCGCGTGCCCCTCCGCCGCCCCGAGCGTCATCTCGCAGTGGATATCGGGATCGCCTTCGATGTCGACGCGATACGTGGCGTCGCACTCCGAGGTCGGCCACGACGGTGCGACATCGCGCGCCATCCGGATGACATGCTCGATCACGATGGCTTCGGCCCCGTTGACGATGCCCACTGCCCGGGTGCGGACGGCGCCGCAGGTACCCGCCTTGATCGTGCCGAACGCGACCTCGATGTCCCGGTCCGTCAGCTCACGATCGAGCGAAGCGCGAATCTCTTCCACCTCGACGCCGAGCCCCGCTGCCATCAGATAAATCGGTGCTTTCCAGGCTATTTCGATGAACCCGGGCGTCTTGAGAATCGGCTCGAAATCCAGCGGCCGGCCGAAGCCCATCCCGTCCATCATCACGTCGGCCACCGGATAGTGGTCGTTGAGGGCGACCTCGCTGGCGGTGATCCGGCGGATCCGCTTGGACTGGGTCGTCATCAGCAACGCGAGCTGATCCGAGGCGAAGCCGGGAAAGATGCCCGACACGTAGAATGACGCCTGGCCGGCCTTGGCCGCCGCGTCCAGCTCGTCGCGCCAGTTGGGCGCGAAATACGACGGCGGGTACACCAGACTCGTCGACGACGTCGACACCACATTGATACCCGCCTTCAGCAGCCGCACGTAGTCGGGCACGGCCGCGCCATCGCGATCGGGGCCACTCGCCGCGTACACCGCGCAGTCGGGCCCCAGCGCGATCAGCGCGTCGGCATCGTTGGTCGCCGCCAGCCCCAGCGGAGCACCTCCGGCCAACTCGCCGACATCCTTGCCGACCTTCTCGGGCGAATGCACCCAGACACCAACAAGTTCCAGATCGGGCCGACCGCAAATGGCGTCGATCGCAATCGAACCCACTCCCCCGGTGGACCACACGACAACACGCACAACGGGTCTCCTTTGACTAAGCCCGCGTGCTGACCGCCGCGGCACGTTCAAGGTTTGGCCACGCCACATCCGGTGCTACGCCGCCGCGCAGCGGAGCCAGCGGCAGCAATTGCCCGCTCTGCGCCTAGTCGGCTGTCTCGCCGGAAGTCAGGATGCGGTACGGCCCGCCGTCTTCGCGCAGCGCCGCTACGCTGTCGCCCGCGAGCATGACGTGCCCTCACACCCCGCACCCTAACCTAAAATTTGTTCATTAGGATAGTACTTACTCTCTTAACCCCTTGACCCTACCGGTGAGCGGCTGTAGCTTCCGACGTAAGAGCAAGCGCCACCACGTCTTTCGGAGGATCAGATGACGGCTCAGCGGGTAGTGGTATGGGCGACGGGCGGGATCGGCTCGATCGCGATTCGCGCCATCGATCGGCGCCCCAATCTCGACCTGGTCGGCGTGTGGGCGCACTCCCGCGAGAAAGACGGCAAGGATGCCGGCGAACTCGCCAACGGCGAGCCGATCGGCGTGAAAGCCACCAACGACGCCGACGCGCTGATAGCGCTGGCGCCGGACTGTGTGATCTACGCGGCCAGCGGCCCGGAGCGCGACGCGCTGGCCATTCCCGACTACGTCCGGCTGCTCGAGGCCGGGATCAATGTCGTCACGACCAGCACCACCCGGCTGGTCAATCCGCACGCCTACGAACCCGCCGAATGGCGCGACCAGCTGGCCGCCGCGGCCAAGCAGGGCCAGGTGTCGCTCTACGCGTCGGGCATCGAGCCGGGCTTTGCCGCCGACTACCTGCCGTTGGTGCTATCCACCCAGTCGTCGTCCATCGACAGGATCCACTCCTGGGAGATCGGCCTCTACGACGACTACGCCGTGCCAGACATCATGAGCGACGCGCTGGGCTTCGGCCGGCCCCTCGACTACCAGCCCTGGATCGGCTTTCCGGGTGCGATCGCCGGTGAATGGCAGGGGCAGATCCGGTTGATCGCCGACGCGCTCGGCGTCGAAGTCCAGGAGGTCCGCGAGCATTTCGACCGCGCGGTCACCAACCGGACCCTGGAGGTCGCCATGGGCACCGTCGAGGCGGGTACGGCCGGTGCGCTGCGCATGCGGGCGACCGGTGTGGTCGACGGCCGCGAGGCCATCGTCATCGAACACATCACCCGGCTCGCACCCGACGTCGCACCCGAATGGCCAACCGGCATCGGCGATCTGTCGTACCGTGTTCAGATTTTCGGCGACCCCGATATCGACTGCAGCATGGCGGCAACGCTGAAGGATCCGCGCAAGGCCGGAGTCGGGAGCATGACGTCGGGTGCGGGCGCCATGGTCGCCACCGCGATGCGCGTCGTGAACGCCGTGCCCTATGTCGTTGCCGCCGAGCCCGGGCTCTTGAGCTCGGTCGACCTGCCTTTGACGATCCCCAGGGGCGCGTTTGTGACCGGGTGACTCCGCCCGCGGCCTAGTCTGCGGGAATGACGCCTAATCCACTCGAGGAACTCACGCTGCCGCAATTGCGACTGCGCACCAGCATGAAGTGGCGCGCGCATCCCAACGACGTCTTGCCGTTGTGGGTCGCCGAGATGGATGTCAACCTACCCCCCACCGTCGCCGATGCCCTGCGAACCGCGATCGACAACGGCGATACCGGCTATCCGGCGGGGACCGCCCTTGCCGAGGCCGTCGGCGAATTCGCGTCGCGGCGTTGGCAATGGCACGGTCTCGAGGTCAGCCGCACGACCGTAGTGCCGGACGTCATGCTCGGAATCGTTGAGACACTGCGGCTGATCACCGATCCGGGCGACGCGGTCGTCGTCAACGCGCCGGTGTATGCGCCGTTCTACGCCTTCGTGACGCACTCGGGACGACGGGTGATCGAGGCGCCGCTCGATGCCGGGGGGCGAATTGCGTTGGACGCGTTGGAGGAAGCCTTCACACGCGCGCGGGCGTCGGACCGGAAGGTCGCCTACTTGTTGTGCAATCCCCACAACCCGACCGGGACGGTACACACGGTCGACGAATTGCGCGGCGTAGCCGAATGCGCGCGGCGGTCGCGCGTGCGGGTGGTCGCAGACGAGATTCACGCGCCGGTGGTCTTGCCGGGTTCGCGATTCACGCCGTACCTGAGCGTCCCCGGCGCCGAGGATGCGTTCGCGCTGACCTGCGCCTCCAAGGGGTGGAATCTCTCCGGGCTCAAGGCGGCACTGGCCATCGCCGGGCCCGAGGCGGCCGCCGATCTGCAGCGGATGCCCGAGGAGGTCAGCCACGGGCCAAGTCACCTGGGCATCATCGCGCACGCGGAAGCGTTCCGCAGCGGCGGCGACTGGCTGGACGCGCTGCTGGCGGGCCTGGACGCCAACCGCACACTACTGAGCGATCTGGTCGCCAAACCGCTACCAGGCGTGAAATATCAAGGCACACAAGGCACCTACCTCGCCTGGCTGGATTGTCGGGAGCTCGGTTTTACCGAAGAAGCCGGCGACGGCCTCGCGGTGGTGGCCGACCTGTCCGGACCGGCCCGCTGGTTTCTCGACCACGCCCGTGTCGCGCTGAGCTCCGGGCATGTCTTCGGCACCGGCGGAGCCGGGCATGTGCGGCTGAATTTCGCTACCTCGCGGGCGATTCTCACCGAAGCCGTCTCGCGCATGGGCCGCGCGCTCGCCGACGCTCAGTAACGCTGTGCAACAGCGCTTTCGCTAGGCAGGAATCTCCTCGGCGCCGCGGCCCAGGTTGCGGAAGCCGTCGGCGGGTTTCTTCAGACCGAGCAGGAACGGCATCGAATTCAGCTCGAACATCGCCGTCATCCCGAGTCGGCCAAGCCGCGCTGCGGCGGTGCCGGTGGCGCCTCCGACGTGGCGAGGTCGATGTAATGCGTGGACGTTTCACCGATGCCCTCGAAATCGTGCGTGAGCGGCACCGAAAGCCCACGTATCGACTCATCGAGGCTCGCCGCAACCGTATCGGTCATCAGCACGTATTCCGGCACTGGGACCTGGTTTTTCAGCATCCGGTGCACGAGGATGACGTCGACGCCGGCGAGTTCGACATGGCGCTTTACCTTCTGCGTGGCCACCTCGCCTTCGTGCGCGACGAACTTCAGCGACAGGCTGTCGAGCTGTCTGCAGCTCGCACACTCGCAGGCTATGTCGGCTTTAATTCGCTGCCGCCGGGCGAGGAACGAATGACGCATGCGCCAGAGCCGATCGGACACCAGCACATTGGCGTTACCGTCCGACGCCCAGAAGAATGCGGCGTCGCCCTCCAACTTCGCCAACTTCAGGCCTTTAGCAGCATCGATCACCGATTCCAGTAGCTGCGCGACCGTCTGCTGCGCATGCGCGAGGTGCGTCCGGTTCCAGGCCATGTAGTTGGTGTAGCCGCCGATATCGGCAATCAGCAGTACGGCGCGACGAATGGCCGTGATTTCGCTATTTTAGTGGCCTGTCGGCTTCTTCCCCAATGAAATTTCGTACTAGACGAAGTGGCATCGCGGAGAGAGGCTTGGAGGGGTGCCCGTTCACCGGAGGAGCTGAATATGGATGTGCTGCGAACCCCGGACTCCCGATTCGAAAACTTGGAAGGCTATCCGTTCGTAGCGAACTACATTGATGTGGCGGCAAGCGACTCCCCGCCGGTGCGCATGCACTTTCTCGACGAGGGACCGGCCGATGGCCCGCCGATCGTCCTGCTGCATGGCGAACCCACGTGGAGCTACCTGTACCGCACGATGATTCCGCCGCTGGTTGACGCGGGAAACCGCGTGCTCGCGCCCGACCTGATCGGCTTTGGCCGCTCCGATAAGCCCAGCCGGATGGAGGATTACACCTATCTCCGGCATGTCGAGTGGGTGACGGCCTGGTTCGAGCGCCTGCGACTGAAGGAAGTCACGCTGTTCGTCCAGGACTGGGGTTCGCTGATCGGGCTGCGCATCGCCGCCGAGCAGGGCGAGCGGATCGCGCGGGTGGTCGTGGCGAATGGCTTTCTACCCACCGCCCAGCGACGCACCCCTCCCGCCTTCCACGCGTGGCGAGCCTTTGCCCGCTACTCCCCCGTATTGCCCGCCGGTCGCATCGTCTCGGCCGGCACCGTCCGCAGGGTTCCGCCCAAGGTGCGAGCCGGCTATGACGCCCCCTTTCCGGACAAGACGTATCAAGCCGGAGCCCGGGCATTTCCGCAATTGGTACCGACTTCGCCCGACGACCCGGCCGTTCCGGCCAATCGAGCGGCCTGGGACGCCCTGGGCCGGTGGGAGAAACCCTTGCTCGCTATCTTCGGTACCCGCGACCCGATCCTGGGGCAGGCCGACCGTCCGCTGATCAAGCACGTCCCCGGGGCGGCCGGCCAGCCGCACGCCCGCATCAGGGCCGGACACTTCATCCAGGAAGACAGCGGACCGGAACTGGCCGAACGCGTGCTCGCCTGGCAGAAACCGCTGCTATGAACGCGTCAGCGGGCGTTGGCTAGTCGCGTGACACCGCGCATCACAGCTCTGCTGACCGCGTGACGGATCTGATCGACCGTCGACTCGGCGGCCGGTGGTGCCGCCGTCCCGAGTCGGGGGAACAGGCGAAGAGCATTGATGCGGTCGATCGCCGTGCGGGCGTCGTCGTCCAGGCCAGGGTAGGTTTCCAGGCCTGCGGCGAATAACCTTGCGGCCACGATCGGCGCGAAGGGAAAGTCGGATCCGAAGGTCACGTGCCCGGGCTTGGCGAATGCGAGGAGGCTCGGCAGCGCTGCGGCGGTCGAGGACAACGCGGTGTCGAAATAGAAACCGGCGAAGTCATCCAGGATGTCGGTAAGGCCGCGCCCCGTGTCGCTCGTGATACCGATCGCCATTCGGTGCGATGCGTAGGGCGCAAACCCGCCCGCATGGCTCAGCATGAATTTAATGTTGGGATACCTGCGGCGAATCTCATTGTGGACCAACAGATATGCCGCGCGGGTGGTATCGAGCAGGAAATCGGTCGCGAACGGTAGAACACCGGGCACCGCGGGCCCAGGCAGGTCGGCGGGATGGATGAAGACAACCGCCGACCGTGCATCCAGCGCGGCGAACAAATCGTCTTGACCATCCTGCCCCAGATAGACGCCCGCCGCGTTCGCGAGCAGGATCACGCCTTCGGCGTGCAATTCGTCAAGAGATCTCACCGCCTCGGCAGCGGACTCCTTGACGTGTGGCATCGGGATCGTCGCGAAGAAACCGAACCGATCGGGTTGGGCGGCAACAACAGCGGCCAGGTACTCGTTGACCTCTCGAGCCAGCGCGGCGGCGTCGGCGGGATTCGGCACGAACGTGGTGCCCGGCGCGGACACCGACAGAATCGCCGTCCCCACACCGAGCTCGGCCATCGTCGTCAACGAGGCTTCCGGACTCCAGTCCGGAACCGCACGACCGCCGGCTTCGTCAATACCCGCTTTCCGCAACAAGTCTCGGTAGAAGGACGGGACGGCGTGGTGGTGGGTGTCGATCCGCATCATCGTGACTCCTTACGTGATCGGCCCTCAGTCTGGGATGCCCGCACCGGCGAGGGCGGAAACGACGTCCTCCCTGTGTAGCAGCGAAGCCGCGCCGGTCTTGAACTGGGCGAGCCTGTCGACGATCGTCGGCCCCTCTGGCAGGTGGCCCCAAATGCTGATGCCGTCGGAATCAGCAGGAGGTTGGCCAGATTCATCTTTGGGATGGTGCGACGTGATCACCAACGCCTCGCCGGCCCGAGCTCGTACGCACCAATCATCAACCACCAGGTGGAATCACCTGGCCTGCAATCAGTTCGGAGGGACCGCGAGTCCGCTAACCCGTGACGGCAAGTACCGCTTCGGCAAGCTCGGGGCGGCACACCACCACATCGGGCAGCTTGGGGTCAGCCCGGTTATAGAGAAGTGCGGACCCGTCGATGCGGGAGGTGTGCAGGCCGGCCCCACGGGCCACCGCAACGGGGGCCGCCGAGTCCCACTCGAACTGCCCGCCGGCGTGGACGTAGACATCCGACAGACCCTGCACGATCGACGCGACTTTGGCTCCGGCGGAACCCATTTCCACCAGCGTGCCGTCCAGCGGGTCGACGATCCACACCCGCTCCGAGCGCAGCCGCACCGGGTCGTCGGCGCCCTCCTCGGAAAGCACCGCGTCCTGGGGCCGCTCGGCGGCCAGCGCTTGCATCAGAAAGTCGTGGGATCGCTTGTCCCCCGCGGCCTTCCGCTCGCTCGCGTCGGCGCCGGCAAATTCCTCCCGCACCCCAAGCAACAGCCGCCCCGCCTCGGTGGCCAGGCGCGCGGCCAGTGCGTGGTCATTCATCGTTACTCCTAACACGTCGCGAGAGCCCCAATACTTCCTTATGTTGGTAGCGTTGACCAAATTTACCGTGCCAGGATTCTTTGCGGGAACCCGACCCGGCATCCGAGTTCTGACCTAACCTGGAGAACGTGAGCGGCAACGTCCCCCAATCGGGCGAGTTGCGGCACATTCCGCGGGGGCGGCTATCGGCGATCGGCATCGTCGTGGCCCTTCTGGTAGGTGTGCTGATCTTCGCCGGAGTGAAGCTGACCCAGGGTCCGCAGAGCACGGCGACCCAGTCCACCAGCCAACCACCACCGCCGCCGGACAGCTACGCCATTCCGGGCTGCTACAACCCGTCGGTCCAGCCGAGCGCGCGTCCGAAAAAGCTGAACGTGTTGGGCTGCGCGAGCGTTGCCGTTGCGCTGCAAGACATGTCGTGGAGTTCGTGGGGACCACAGGGCGCCGACGGGACCGGCACCGCCGTTTTCAAGTTGTGCGATCCGAATTGCGCCACCGGCACTCAACTCACGGAGCCGGTTGTTGTCCACGCCTGGAATGCGCAGAAGCCGCGCTCGGATGCGATCTGCGTGGTCGGCCTCAAGATCTTTGGCGGCATGATTCTGGCTTTCCCCAAGGATGTCCCGCCGCCCAATGCGCAACAAATCGACACCCAGTACAACGGGATGCCGGCGGTGCACTACGTGAACTACTCCCCGAGCGATACCCGCCAGACGGAGTTCATCGGCTACACGTTCTGCAACTGAGACGCGCCCAACGTGCTGTCAGGGCGGAAAAATCGGCCTTGAGTTCAAGGGGTGGTTGCAACACTTCGTAGTTAGGGGTGTTGATGACGGGTCAGCCTCAGTTGTTGGTGGTGCAGCGGCGGTATTGGGATTTGATCGCTGCGGGATGGTCCTCGGAGGATGCCGGGGTGGCGGTCGGCGTGTCGGCGACGTGCGGTAGCAAGTGGTTTCGCAGGTTTGGTGGTGTGAATCCACGATGGTCAAAGCCTCAAGGACAGCGACGGCCGCGGCTGTCGGCGGATGAGCGTGAACAGATCATGATCGGCACCGCGCACGGTGAGTCGATCCGTTCGATGGCGCGCCGGTTGGGCCGGGCGCCGTCGACGATCATGCGCGAGATTGCCCACAACGGTGTCATGCGAGGGCATGTGGGCCGTTATCGCGCCCGGTATCGGTTCGGGGCCCGCCGGGCCGGTTGGGACGCGAAGTCGGGCTACTCGGCGCGCATCGCTCAGCGGCGCAGCGAGCAACGGGCGCGTCGACCCAAGACCGGCAAGTTGGGCCGCTGTGAGCAATTGCGGGCCGAGGTGCAAGCGTTGTTGGTCAACAAGTACAGCCCCGAACAGATCGCCGGGGTATTGACCGCGACCTATCCTGACCGCCCGGAGATGCAGGTGTCCCACGAAACCATCTACCAGGCGCTTTACGTGCAAGGGCGCGGAGAACTGCGCCGGGAACTGAGGACATGCCTGCGCACCGGGCGCGCGTTGCGTAAACCGCGCCGACGGGCCGCGCCGGTGACGGCCGCGGCCGTATCCAAGGCATGGTCAACATCAGTGAGCGGCCCGCCGAAGCTAACGACCGCGCCGTGCCAGGCCATTGGGAAGGAGACCTGATCATCGGCAAGGACCAGGCCTCTCAAATCGGCACGCTGGTTGAACGTTCCACCGGATATGTCCGACTGCTGCACCTACCCCATACCCGTAGCGCCGAGGCCGTCGCCGAGGCCATGATCGCCGCGGTCAAAGACCTGCCCGCCACCTTGCGCCGCACCGTGACCTGGGACCAAGGCCACGAAATGGCCCACCACGCCCGCATCAGCATCGACACCGGCATCGAGGTTTACTTCTGCGATCCCCACTCACCCTGGCAGCGCGGTAGCAATGAGAACACCAACGGCCTACTACGGCAATACTTTCCAAAGGGCACCGACCTTTCGGTGCACGACGCCGAACACCTCGCCTACGTCGCCGACGAACTCAACGGACGACCCCGAAAACGCTTCAACTGGGACAACCCCACCAACCGCCTCAACAAGCTACTGTCCACCCCGACAGACACAACTGTTGCAACCAAACCTTGAATCCACCGGCAAAATCGCGCCACTAGAGCACGTTCGGCGTAGCGAGTTAGACCTCGATGACGACGGCGCCGCCCTGGCCACCGCCGGCGCACATCGCCGCGACGCCGATACCGCCACCGCGGCGGGCCAGCTCGTAGACCAAGGTGGTGACCATCCGCGCGCCCGAGGCGGCGATCGGGTGACCGAGGCTGCAGCCGCTACCGGAGAAGTTCACCTTCTCCTCGTCAAGGCCGAACCTCTTGCACGCCGCGACCGGCACCGAGGCGAATGCCTCGTTGATCTCCCACAGCGCCACATCACCGTACGAGAGGCCGGCGCGCTGCAGCACCTGTCGATCACCGCGAGCGCACCCAGACCACAGTCCCGGGGCTGCACACCCGCGGCGGCCCAGGCCTTGACCTTGGCCATCACGTTGAGGTTGTTGGACGCCGCGTAGTCGGCGTCGACGAGTGCCACACCCGCGGCGGCGTCGTTGGTACCACTGCTGTTCCCGGCAGTGATCGAGAATCCCTCGATCTCGGGGTGCAGCACCTTGAGGCCGGCGAGCTTCTCGATCGTGGTGTCCCGGCGAGGGTGCTCGTCGACGGAGAAGTCGACCACCGAACCGTCGACCTGAGTGATCTTCAGCGGCAGGATCTCATCGAGGAACTTGCCGGCGTCCATGGCCGCGATGGCGCACTCGTGCGAGCGAGCCGCCCAGGCATCCATCTGCTCGCGGGAGATGCCTTCGGACTGCGCGGTGTTCCAGCCCACGGTGATGGACATGTCCTTGGCCGGTGCATCCGGGGTTTCGACGTGGGTCGGCGGCATCCAGCGCTCTTCGAACTTCAGTTCGGGGCCCGGGATGCGCCAGTTGGTCAGCGGGGTCATCGACAGCGACTGCACGCCGCCCGCGATCAGGACGCGCTCCATGCCGGAGCCAATCTGTGCTGCAGCGTTGCCGATCGCGGTGAGGCTGCCCGCGCAGTGCCGGTTGACCGACTGTCCCGGAACGTGCTCGAGGCCAGTGGCAGTGGCCGCATACCGCGCCAAATCACCACCGCCGTAATGAGATTCAGCAAAGATGATGTCGTCGATGTCGGCCGGGTCGACACCCGAACGGCGCACCACCTCGGGAAGAATCGCCGTGATCAGCGTCTCGGGCGGGGTATTGACCAGCGTCCCCTTGAACGACCGACCGATCGCGGTCCGGGCGGCTCCGACAATTACGGGTGTAGCCATGTTCTCAACCTCACTGCGGCGGGCGGTCAGACGGGCGAATCGTATCAAATACTGTATAGGCAATAGTAATGGTCTAAATTCGGTAAGCCCGGTCGTGTGACGGCGCTAACAATTAAGCGGTTCGGGTAAAGACGGAGGCCGAACGTTTGAAGACCAAAGGTGGCGCGTGGCCCCTCTGCATCTGTCACGAGCTGGGCGCCTCTGCCGCGAGTTGGGCGCTTCCCGCGTGCGGGGGAAACGGCACTGCGAAAAGCTCCTCACAATCTCACCGTGGCGTTACGCTCGCGCCCGGCATGAGCACCACGCGCCCGCCATGAGCACAATGAGTCCATGACCACCACGCCAGTAGCCCAGCGCGAAGTCCAGACCGCCGCATATCGAGTCGCAGCGATGCTGATGGGTATCGGCACCGTGCATTTCCTCGCCCCACACCGTTCGACACGATCGTCCCCGCCGAGCTGCCCGGCACCCCGCGGTTCTACACCTATGCATCGGGGGTCGCCGAAATTGCCACCGGCGCCTTGCTGGTGCCGCGACCGACTCGCCGGTTCGCCGCGCTCGCCGCGATCTTTCTGTTCATCGGGGTCTTCCCGGCCAACGTCAACATGTGCCGGTTGTGGTGGAGCAAGCCGTGGCCGATGCGCATCGCCGCCTTCGCACGGCTGCCTCTTCAGATACCGATGATCACCACTGCGCTGAAGATCATGCGCAACAGCTGACCGGAGCTTTCGATGGGACCGACCTGGATCGCGGTGCTACTCGCGTTGGCGGCCGCCCTGATGATCGGCATCGGACATATCCTAGAACAGCAATCGGCTCGGCAGGTCACCGACACACCGGTCAGCACCCCGGCACTGTTCCATCGGCTACTGCACGATCGCCGTTGGTGGCTAGGCAGCCTCGTGGCCGCCGCCGGGTTTGGGCTGCAGGCCGCGGCGCTCGGCCTGGGTTCGGTGGTTCTCGTGCAGGCGCTGTCGGTGACTTCTTTGCTGTTCGCGATGCTCATCAGCAGCACGAAGAATCATCGCAAAATATCGCGCTGGCAAGCTATTTGGGCAGTCCTCCTGGTGGCTGCCGTCGCCGTGGTGGTGACCGTCGGCAACCCGCAAGCCGGCACTCCCCGCGGGTCGATTAAGACATGGACGATTGTGGCCTTGATCCTGGGCCCAGCACTGATCGTCTGTGTGATCGGTGCCCGGTTGTCCTCGGGTTGGCTGAGCGCGTTGCTGCTGGGGCTCATGTCGGGCGCGTTGTGGGGTCTTTTCTCCGTGTTGACGAAGGGTGTGGTCGACCAACTCGGCCGCGGCATCCCGGAATTGTTGCGGACGCCCGAGTTCTACGTGTGGGCGGTGATCGGAATCGCCGCGACGGCCTGGGAGCAGTCCGCGTTTCGGGCCGGACCGCTGACCGCGTCACTGCCCGCGGTGACGGTCGCCGAGCCGCTCGTCGGCTCGGTGCTTGGCATCACCGTGCTGGGCGAGACGTTGAGCACCGACCACATCGGCATGGTCGCGCTCGGTGTGTCTGTCGCGGTGATGATCGCGGCGGCGGTGGCGCTCGCACACAGCCAGGCCGCCGAATCCCCAACCACCGATGCGTCGAGCGAGCGATCAACTTCCCCGCGAACCGACGCGGTGTAAGGTCCCGTCGGGATCGATGTACGCGAATTCCCTTAAGCCGTAAGGAGTATCGGCGGGCTCCACCAGGCGCCCACCGAGATCCTGCAGCGCCGCCCATTCCGCGTAGAGGGCGTCGGCGTCGCTGACGTAGAGGTACACGCCGGCTGCCGTGCGCAGCGGATCATGCTCGGCCCACTCGGTGAGGTGCATCGATACCGCCCCACGGTCGACAAAACCGTAGCGCTCAGGCCCGTCGTAGCCGCGGGCATCGAACCCCAATCGGCGGTAACGATCCAACGCGATGTCGAGATCTCGAACGGGAACGATCGGCGCTACCGAGGCGAAGCAGATTTCGGGCACACCACAGTTTGACAGCTCGGTCGTTCTGCGGTGGCGGCCAACTGCTGTCGTATGCTCACCCGAATCGACTCCAGCAGGAAGGCACGCAATGACGCGTCAGCTACCCGCCCTGGTCGCGGTCGCCGCCGCCGCGATGCTGATCGCCGGATGCGATAGCAACGGGGGCGGCACCGGCACCACGTCCTCGTGGACGGCCCCGTCGAGTTCCACCAAGCAGGCGCTCCCGCCGGGCAGCCTGCAGGATCTGTTGCTCAGCGAGACCGACGTCGACGGTGTCCTGGGAGTCACCGGCTCGCGGACCGACAAAGTGTCCGACTCGTTGCAGGAAGACCCAACCGCGGGCGTGGGCCCGCCGGGATTCAGGTTCCCCGACGAATGCTTGTACATCACCGGTCCCGGCCTCGCGCGGTGTATTCCAACAGCGGGAACACCGGGGTTCGCGGGGAGAGAGTCAGCGTCCCCTCGCCCGAGTCAGATGGTTCGACCCCTGACGCAAACCAATACGTGGTGATGTTCCCGTCCGCCCAGCAGGCGAGTGCCTTCTTCACCACCTCGGCCCAACGCTGGCCCGCCTGCGCCAACCGTCAAGGCACAGTCCCCGATAGCGCGAAGTCTTCGGGCTTTGGTTGGAAAGTAGGACCGGTATCCAATGCCAACGGAGTTCTCAGTACGACCGTGTCTATAAGCCTCACCAAGGACGGCAAGACGATCGATAAAAGCTGTCAGCGGGCGCTGACCGTGCGCAACAACATCGCGATCGACGTCGACGGTTGCCGCCCGATCCCCGGAGACGTGGGCATCGACATCGCCAATCAGATCGCCGGCAAAGTCGACAAACAGTAGGCACCGCGCCCGCCGGCACGAATCCGGTAGTTCACGCTGCGATCTCACCGGCAGCTTTGAGCGTGTCGTTCCGTCCGCAAACACCGCGGGACGCTGGCAGCTGTCGTATGCTCCATCCGCAAACAATCAGTCGATAGCTGACGCGCGGGCGCGCGGAACCCTGTCGAGTCGAGCAGGAAAGGCACCAACGATGCGTCAATTTGCAGTCGCCGCCGCCGTGGCCACTACCGGGATATTGGTCGCTGCCTGCGGCGGTGGCAACGAGGGTGGCACGGCTTCGTCGTCGACCACAACCACGACGTCATCGAAGCCTCCCCTCGCGCAAGCCGCGCTCGCGAACCTCTTGCTGACTCCCGCCGAAGTCGACACCGTGCTGGGGGCCACGGGCTCCAAGGCCGACAAGACCTTCGACACGCTGCAAGAGGACAAAAGCGCCGAGGTATTCCCCAAGGGGTACAAGTTCCCCGCCGAGTGCCTCTTCATCACCGGCGAGGGCTTAGCGCCCATCTATGGCGGCAGCGGCAACACCGCGGTGCACGGCGAGCGTGACCTCGCGCCCATCCCCCCAGGTTCAAACGATCCGAACCCCGATGTCACCCAGTTCGTGGTGTTGTTTCCGTCCGCCGACCAGGCGAGCGCCTTCTTCAACACCTCGGCCCAGCGCTGGCCCACCTGCGCCAACCGCCAGGAAACCGTTCCCGGCGGCGAACCGGACGCCCCGAACATCCAATGGAAGGTGGGACCGGTTTCCAATGCCAACGGGATACTCAGCACTACCGTAAGCGTGAGTCTGAGCAAGGGCACCGACTCGATGTCCCAGACCTGTCAACGGGCGCTGACGGTTCGGAACAACGTTGTGATTGACACCGAGGCGTGCGGAAAGGATCCGGGTGACGCGGGTGTCACCGCCGCCAAACAGATCGTTGCCAAAGTCGACAAGCAGTAGTCGTCATCGCGCGCTAGTTCCCCTGACGTTCAATCGATTCGAGCAAGCCCAACACGTCGGCCGCGACTTTGGTAAGAATGAGTTGCTATGCCCCGCTCATTCGACATCGTGACTGAATCGCCTGCCAGTGTTCGACAAATCCACGCGGCGTTCAGCCGCGAGGACTATTGGCTGGCCCGGATCGCTCTCGGGGATACCAAGACCACCACCCTGGACTCGCTGAATGTCGACCCCGACGGCAGCGTGACAGTGCGCGTAACTCAGCACCTGGGGCGGCAGCTCTTGCCCGGCCCGGTCGCCAAATTCGCACCGGGCGAACTGAAACTCGTGCACGAGGAGACGTGGAAACCGGCCGATGACGGTCAGGTTCTCGGACAGGTCAACGTCTCGACTTCGCCCGGGGTGGGCGGGGCTCGCGCGGAAGCGTGGCTGGAACCGACCGGCGATGGCACCCAGTTGCGGTTCGCGGTCAAAGTGCAGGTCAAAATCCCCTTGGTGGGCGGCAAGCTCGAGAAGACCCTCGGCGAAGGTTTGTCTGAGAGCATCCCGCGGTGCAGCGCTTCACCACCACGGATCGCCGACCACTCCTAGGCGACGGTGTACCGCCGGGCCTCTTGCCATGCGAGCGCGTCGAGTGTTAGCTCTGTATTCGTCAGCAACTGACGCCGCTTCGCTAATAGAAGGCCTAAGACGATGCTTCGCAGCTTGTTCCCCCTCGCAGCAATAGCACTGGGGGTTGCCGTCACCGCCTGTGGCTCGCACCAGGCTTCTGGACCCAACACATCGGGCTCCAGCTCAGCGAAACCCGTGGCTAGCAGCAGCACCACCGTTGCCCCCGCCACGACCGTTGTGCCGGCGGGAACGACCAGCGCAGCGCCCGATTGCGTCGGCTTATCGATCTGCACACCGCCTCCGCCGGACGCCGAGGGCAACCCGGCGTGTTACTACTCCGATGGCTGGCAAGCGAATTCAGCCGGAGCGGGTATCGAGATTTGGTATTTCCACGAGCCGCAGAATCTGTCGAAGCCGGACAAGGTCACTGCGATCGTGCGTAAGAAGGACGGCACCAACGAGTCTCAGGATGCTGCCATCGAGGCCGGCCAACAAACCCATCGCTTCGAATTCTCGACGATCGACAAGTCCGCGGTCCAAGAGGTCCTGCTTGCGACGAGCAGTGGTCGCTGCTTCGTAATCGGCGGTTAGGCACCTCCTCACGTACCGGGCTCTCCCCTTGTGTTTCGCTTCCCTGAAAGACACTCGCTCCTTACTGGAAGCGTAAGCCTTTCAGCCGCAGGGTGTTTAGCTGCCGGTCAACTAGGTAGGCTACGTCGTTAGTGCTGGCGACGGATAAAGGACACCAGATGACCCGCATACGCCCCATGACGCAGGCGGACGCCAACGAGGGCGCGCGCATCTGCTACAAGGCTTTCAACGCGATCGCTGCCCGGCACAACTTTCCGTCGGATTTCCGCTCGGTGCAGCAAGCCCATGATCTCGTCGCGGCGTTACAGCCGCACCCGGATACTTCAGCGTCGTAGCCGAATCCGACGATCGGGTCGTTGGTAGCAATTTTCTCGACGAACGTTCGGCAATCTTCGGCGTGGGCCCGGTCAGCGTGGCCACCGATGTCCAGGACAGCGGCGTCGGCCGCGCTTGATGCAGGCCGTGCTGGACCGAAGCGCCGAGCAGCAGGCATTGGGAGTGCGGCTGGTACAGGTCGCATATCACAACCGTTCGATGAGCCTTTACACCAAGCTCGGCTTCCAGGTCCGTGAACCCCTCGCCGCAATCCAAGGCAAACCCTGTCGATGCAGATCAGCGGATTCGACGTGCGCGCGGCCCACGAAGCGGATTTGGCCGACTGCGACAAACTCTGTCTACAGGTGCACGGCCACGACCGCAGTGGCGAACTGCGCGATGCGATCGCGCACGGATCGGCAAAGGTCGTCGAACGCGACGGCCAGATCACCGCGTACACGACCGACGTCGGTTTCACCGGCCACTCTGTTGCCGTGAGCAACGAAGATCTGATGGCGTTGATCGCCGACGCAAACGCGTTCTCCTGGAATGGATTTCTTGTTCCGTTGCGCAACGCGGAGCTTTTGCGATGGTGTTTCGACCACGGTTTGCGCGTCGTCTACATGCTGAACCTGATGGCGCTGGGGTACTACCAAGAACCACGCGGTTCCTGCCTGGCGTCGATCGGTTACTGACGAGCGTTTGCAACCGCCACTGGCGCGATCGCGGACCAGGGATACTGGCACACCGTGGACAACACGCGCCGGTGAATACCCTAGCTGCGCCCAAGTCGACGCTGAAAGCCCACGCCCTGCTGCAAGTCGACGGCCATCTGACTGCTATCCCGACGGGCTGACCACCATGTCGGCCGCCAGCGAATCGAATACTTGCGTCACGAGGTCGACCACTTCTTCACGCGTCACCTTTAATTCACCGTCCAGCCAGGCGAGTAAGTACGCGTCGGCTGCGGCCACCACCCCGACGCCGAGCAACAACCGTCTGCGGTCGTCGACGCCGCCCGCCGCCGGCAACAAATCGGCGACGAGCTGGGCCAGTTTGCGAAGCCCTACCTCGCGTTGGACCGCAACGATGGGCCCGCCCGCAAACACCTCGCGAAGCTTGATGCGCGCGTGGCCGGGCTTACCGTCCAGCGCGCGGCTGATCGCATCGATCATCGCCCGCGCCCCTTCCGAGGCCCCACTGGTGGCGTCGATCGCGACACGGCAAACGCTGACTTCCTCGTCGATGAGTTGGTCGTAGGCGGCAGCCAGCAGCGCGTCCAGATCGGCGAAGCTCTCGCCGAAATAACGATCGCGCAGCCCAGCTTGTCGCAGCACCGCCCGGATGGAAGTGCCGGCGTAGCCCTGTTCGCCGAACAACTCGATGCCCGCGTCGACCAACCGGGCACGGCGCTCGGCGACCCGCTCCGTCGCGGTCTTCCCGTCGTAATCCCTCATTCCAAACCTTCTGATCGCACGCGTCCCATGATGCAAAGACTAGGACAACCTGCGCTGTTAGCGCCAGACTATGTGAAGGCAGTCATCATCTGATTGTATCTGTATCCAGATAGAGGTACGTTCGGCGCATGACATCTTCACCGCAAAATTCTTTCGACTACGTGATAGTCGGAGCCGGTAGCGCCGGGTGCGTGCTGGCCAATCGATTGTCCGAAGACCCGTCGGTTCAAGTGCTCTTACTGGAGGCAGGCCCGAGAGGACACCCAGGACGCAATTCGGGTCCCCGCCATCTTCAGTTCCCTATTCGGGACGGAAGTCGACTGGGATTATCGCCTCGAACCGCAGACGAACTATCAGGGATCAATGGCCTACCCGCGCGGCAAGACGCTGGGTGGTTCATCCTCGATCAATCTGATGGTCTACATCCGCGGCGACCGCTCCGACTTCGACGGCTGGAGCGAACGCGGCTGCGCTGGTTGGGATTACGACAGCGTGCTGCCCTATTTCATCAAGGCAGAGAACAACAGCAGACTCGGCGAACCGCTGCACGGTCAGAGCGGTCCCCACGTCGAGGACCGGATGTTCACGCATGAGCTTTCGCACAATTGGATCAGCGCGGCGAGCGAATGGGGTCTGGCTACCACCGACGACTTCAATGGTGCCGCCCAGATCGGTTCGGGCGCTTATCAAGTCAGCTGTCATGAAGGTTGGCGCTGGTCGGGCGCCGACGGCTATCTGAGACCGGCGCTCGGGCGCCCAACCTCACCGTGCGGGTCAACGCGCTTGCCACCCGGGTTCTCTTGTCGGGGACGCGCGCCACCGGCGTGCCTACCTGCACGCTGACGCAGAGACGACCGCCTATGCCGGGGCCGAGGTGATTCTCGCCGGCGGTACCGTCAACTCCTCGCAACTGTTGCTGCTGTCGGGCATCGGTCCGGCCGACCCGCTGCGGGCACTAGGGATCGACGTGAAAGTCGACGTGCCGGGCGTCGGGGAGAATCTGCACGATCACACGATGACCCCGATCGTCTGGGCAACCCAGGGTTCGACGGATCTGCTGGAGATGGCTAGCCCGGAAAATCTTGCGATCTGGCAAGACCGGCGCGGTGTCCCCTTCGCCTCCAACGGCGGTGAGGTCGGCGGATTCCTATCCACCTCTGGCGACGGCATCCCAAACATCCAATTCATCGGGGACCAACATCATTCGTCGGGCCGCTTCAGCCCGCCGCTGTAAACGCCGCCGTAACCCGCGCAGCTGGCCGCCTGGCTGCCACGCCGACCCGCTGAAGCCTCCTCGCATCGATCCCGCCTACTTCTCCGATCCGGCAGATATTCACGAAACCATCGCAGGCCTGAGCGCGGCGATCGAGATCGCGCAGCAGCCTTCCTTGCGGAAGTTCTTCAAAGGCATGAACCTGCCCACCGAGGTGAATCTGGACCAAGCCGCCCTGGCCGCTCACGCCAGGAACTGGTCGCAGACCGAATACCACGCGGTTGGTACCTGCGCGATGGGTGTCGACGAACGCGCCGTGGTCGATCCCGAGCTCAAAGTTCGCGGCGTCGAGGGACTTCGGGTCGTTGACGCGTCGGTGATGCCCGCAATCATCAGTGGGAACACCAACGCGGCGACGGTAATGATCGCCGAAAAAGGCGCCGACCTGATCAAGAATTCCAGGTGTCCACGCGCGGATACGCGCCGCTGACGGCCCGCGCCGAGTCACGGCCCACTGCAAACCCAAACCACCGCTAAGACAAATATGGACAGCAGGGCGAGTGTGCAGACCAAACAACGAATGTTGGCCAGCACGTAGCAATCGGACTCGCAACTGAGATGGGCGATCGCCATGCGCCCGGCACAGGCCACACGAAGCACCCTCAGCTGTGAACGTCTATCGAATGTCTCACCCTGATTAGCGTCGTGCTGCTGGAACTCGATGATGGTCCGCGTAGTCGGATGCATCAGCAAGATCCCGCGCCATCCATCACCGGCCACCCGGTCGATTTCGGTCAGGTCTAATAGCGCGGCCCACCATCGGGCGCTGACCTCGGCGTCCCGAACGGAGAACGAAATGTGCGAGACCCTACTGAATGTCGGCATTACCACCCGCTGAGCCTTGACGTGGACGGCAATAATATGCGCGCGCCTGGCTCATCATCTGCTCGATGATCTCGGCGGCGGGCGCGATGCGCCGAACCGCGCCCACTCCCTGCCCGGCCGGATAGACCATTGACTCCCAATCACCGCTGGTCTCGGGAGTCGGGGCAGCCGACCTCGCCGGCAGGTCGTAGGGCAGGTTGACCGAGTGCGGAAATAGTCGTGTGCGCCCGATGGTCCCGTTGTGCTGAGCAGCGCTTGCCTCGGCGCTATGCACCGCGGGGGTCGCCAGAAGCCGGTAGGGTTGATCGGGCCACTCAGGTCCGAAGGCCCTGGTACGCAACGTCTTACCGGGCATATCGATGAGTCGACGCTGGTACTCGGGATGCGCATTGGCTTCTGTCGCGGCGACCAGGGCGGTGCCCACCCATACCCCGTCCGCACCAGCCCGTAGAGCGGCGGCTGCGGCCGTACCGTCGGAAATACCGCCGGCCGCCAGCAGAAGCATGTCGGGCCAGTTGTGCCGGACGATACGCAACAGCGCGTCCAACGGTGTGCGTCCGCGGGCATGGCCACCTGCTTCGCTGCCCTGCGCGACGATTCCGCCGACGCCGAATCCGATTGCCATTGCGGCAATCTCCGGTGACGACGCCTGCATCCACACGCGTATTCCCGCCGCGCGCAGCGCTGACCCAGTGCGGGGGCGGGTCGTGGTGAAACACGACCAGGGGCACGTTCAGGCGGATGCATTCGTCGACATGTTCGTCGGTGCTGGCCGGGCCGAGCCCCGTGTTGGCACAGATGAGATCGACGCCGAACGGGCCAGAGGTCAAGGCGCGCAACCGTTCTACCATCACGGACAGGCTTTCGGCAGGATCCGGGGAGGCGCCGAGTACACCCAATCCGCCGGCGTTGGTGACCGCCGCAGCGAGCCGTTCGTGTGCAATGAATCCCATACCCGCGCCAACGAGCGGGTAGCGCAGGGCGTATTCGCGGGTCAACCGCGTCGCAAAGCGAGGCGCGTTGTCGGTCGAATCGGGCATGCCGCCTCCTCAGAAATGCTGCATATCGGAGCATTTTCCATATTAGTCCGATCTGGAGTATTCTCAACCCATGTCTCGCAAGCAGCTGAGCCCGACATCCTTCGCGATCCTCGGGCTGCTCTCTATCCGGCCGTTCACGACTTATGAACTCGCACAACAGATGGAGCGGGCACTGAGCTGGTTCTGGCCACGGGCGGCCAGCATGATCTACGAGGAGCCGAAGAAGCTGGCCTCCGCGGGCCTAGCCGACTCGACGGTCACCTTCACGGGCAAACGGCGCAGCACCGTCTACGAGATCACCGACGCCGGGCGCGACGCGCTGCGCGACTGGCTGGATGCACCCGCCGCCGGGATGCGGATGGAATCCGAAGCGATGATCAAGGTGGCGTTCGCCGACGCCGGCGACGTCGATCAGTTCCGCTCGACGGTGGCCGAAATCCGGGCCGACGCCGAGGCGCGACTCGCTGAAATCATGGACAGATCAACGGAGTACACCACCACGGGTGGGCCATTCCCTGATCGCCTGCCCGTCGCCGCGATCACGGGCAAGCTACTGATGGGACAACACGAGGCGGTTATCCGCTGGGCTCGCTGGGCCGAAGACGCGCTTGCGGAATGGACCGGCGTCACGCCGGCGACCGGCGCTACGGTGCCACCGTATTCGTTCACTTCAGGCTGGCCCGCGCAAGACGACGAATCCCCTACTGGGGCAGCATCTCGCCGTGCGTCTCGGGCGCCAGCGGAATGATGAACAGTCCGGCTAAGAACACGATCGCCGTCAGAGCAACGGGGAAGCCCAGGGTGTATGAGTGCAGCACTGCCGCGCCGAGCAAGAGTTCACGCCGGCACCGACGAACCGGCTGATCGACGTGCAGAATGCGAACGCCGTTGCGCGCACCCGCGTCTCGAACTGCTCGGGCAGCCAGAGACTGAACAGCGCGAATTTGCCGCCGAAGAAGCCCAGCACGAACAGCCACGCGATAAATGGCGCGAGGCCGTTGGGCAGATAGAACGCCCAGCCGAAGCTGCCCGTGATCGCGACCGCCATTCCCTCGAAATAGATCGCGCACGTCTTCCTGCGTCCGACGCGCTCCGCGATCACCGGCAGGACGAGACAGCCCAGGATGGTTCCGATCGACAACAAGCCCGTCGCCCACGAAGCCGTTCTGGTCGCGTCACCCTGCCCAGACCCGCGTGCTGGCGAGCTGAATCACGGCCGTCGGTTCGTAAACGGTGCCCGCCCACAAGCCCACGATCGCAATCGTCAGTAGCCCGCACGCCACCCACGTGCGACGCCGGTAGCGCACGCCAAGGATTTCACGCAGGATTCGTCTGGACCGAGCTCGCCGCCTCGACGCGCTGCCATTTCTCGGTCTCCTTCACCCGCGTCAGGATCAGAATTGCGACCACCACTGGTACCGCGCCGATCAGAAACATTGCGCGCCAACCGAAGTGAACTCCGATCGTGTAATTGAGCGCCGCGAAGAAGAAGCCCGCGTAACCGGTCTGCAAATAGCCCGCACCCATCTTGCGCCGATCCTCTGGCCAGGCCTCGGCCACATAGGTCCCGGCGAGGGCCCATTCGCCCCCGATCCCGACACCCGCGATGAAACGGAACACGGCAAGCTCCCAGACGTTTTCCGCCATGGCCGAAAGCCCGGTGAAGATCGCGAAAGTGAAGATGGTCGCCGCCAGTACCTTGGTCCGCCCAAGCGGTCGGCGATCGGCCCCCAGATGAAG